>CAXBKQ010000024.1:0-52173 GCA_963976435.1 uncultured Cryomorphaceae bacterium
ACTTAAATCAGGAGCCTATATTTTTCAAGTCTTAAATGGTGAAGGCGAGTTGTTTCATGAAAAACTGATAATTCAACAATAATTAACAATACCTTTAATCGCCAAATCGAGATTATTTCTTGGTTTGGCGATTTTAACTTTACTCTTATGAAAATCTTGTTTCCATTAATGTTAGTTTTGGGTTTTAGCCTCCAAGTTTCTGGACAAATTCCCTATTTAAATAAACGATATGAACGGAATACAGTGCTACACAACGCCTCCTTGGCAATGGATAGTACGAGCTATTATATTGGTAGCATTATAAACACCAATGTTCGGCTCTATCATTATACAAAAATTGATTTTCTAGGAAATATTACAGATACATTAGATCTCAATTTTAACGATACTATTACCAGAATTGAGAATTGTAAAGAATGCCTTCAAGTTCATAAAGGGCGATTGTATAATATGTATACAAATTTCCCGAAAAGAGCTTCCAATGATAGCACCACCATAGTGTTGTCCAAAATTCAGTTAGATCTTAAAGATACAATAGAGACAAAGGTTTTTGCCCTTAATGGGTATCAAGCGGTAACGGTGGAGGCGAGTCGTATTGATAGTGATAGTACATTTTTGATTTCTGGCCTTGCGGCAAGGTTAGTTGGTGCCAATCTCCAATTTAAGTATGATTTACTATTGGCAAAATTTGATACAAGTTTTAACCTTATTTGGGTTACTACTCTGCCAAATAATACCCCCAATAATGTTCCTTTTGGTCCTATTGGTGGGAATATTGTTTTGGATAAATACGGTGGTGTTTTAGTATCTGGTAGTCCATTTGTTGAGCCTTTTCCTAAAATGGGTTTCGCAGCGCGATTTAATGCTAAAACGGGAGCCTCCTATTGGTATAAGGAATTTAAGGGAGATCATGGTGTTGGAGGCATGTATTGCGCCAATCGAGATGATGGAACTTATCAATTTATACAGAATTGGTATACGGACTCAATTTCTTCCTCCATTCGTTTCAATATTGGGGTAATGGATACCATGGGAAATATTTTGAGCCAAAAATTAGTGGGAGAAAATAATAGATATCAATTTTGTTTGGGTTTAATCGCGACTTTGGATGGGGGCTACTACGCTGCTGGGACAGGAAAATATGGGGATAGGTACGGATTTGGTTTTAAGTTTAGTTCCCAACAGGATAGTCTATGGCAGGGTTATTATTGGCATGATGATCCTTGGGAGTTTAGTTGGATAGCCACTTTTCAACAAAAGCCAGACAGTAACTTTGTTCATTTCGGTAGTCATTTTGATCATTGGAATGTACCAAATGGCTCAAAATTTTATTCCTGGCTTTTAGAAACAGACAATCACGGATGTGATACATCAGGTTGTAATTTAGGGAGTGAAGATCTTCAAGAAATAAAAGGCGTTGAATTTTCAATATACCCCAACCCCAGCCGCGGAACCTTTCAAATTAAATTCGAAGATCAACAAGGTCAAGGTTATTATAACTTAGAGATTTGGGATATGCTGGGTAGGAAGGTATATGAAGATGCTTATTGGATAGAAGATAGGCGAATGGAGGTTTCTACCAATTTACCCCAGGGCGTTTATAATGTTATCCTTTCTAAGGATGGGTATTTGCTAGGGAGCGAAAAATTGGTATTGGAGTAGAAGGATTTATATAGTTATCGCGAGTTCTCGGAATGAAAGTTTTTTTTTGGATCATACAGTCTGTACAGGCGCACAAAAAAGGAAGCTGATTTTTAGCTTGCTTTTTTTTTATGAAAACCTTCATAAAAGTGCTCCTTTCAATCTTCAAATATCTCTGTTGTTCTCAGGAAATGGAATTGTGAGTTGGAAGGGCAATTAATGGCGACAGTTGTCAACTGAAATTTTGGATAGTATCTTCACTTAAATCAGGAGCCTATATTTTTCAAGTCTTAAATGGTGAAGGCGAGTTGTTTTTACATCCGTCCTAAATAATTTTAATCACGGAATTTAAGATTTGATATTCAGTCTTTTAACCAAATAAATTTGCGTTGACAAAAAAAGCCATATTAGTCGAGATATTCTTTATTACATAAATTTCAGAAAGGCTGTTCAAGTTTTTTTGGTCAAAACTAATAAGGGAATTTTGTTCGGAGCTTATTTTGGCCTTCAAGAAAATGGTGATTTGATTGAAATGGAGCCTTAGGGAGATTGGGTAGCTCTGAAGGATGAAGAGATCACCCAACCGAACTTAGGCTCTATGAAAAGCAGATTGCCATTTTATTGTAAGCCTTGACCATTTTATTCACCTGATATTATTTTAGGGGTGTTCATGAACTCACTCCGTTCGGTTGGTTCGTTTTTGGGTCAACCGACTTTAGGAGCTCATGAGCGACAGCGAATAAGCCAAAAATGAACAGAATTAAATCATTTCATATTAGCGATAATTTATATTCAGGACACATGAGAAATTGAAATTCGAATTTAATGGATTCATTGTTCTATTCCTCTTCAAAAACTGGCTTTTTGTCTCTTTTTTTAAGCTTGTCTTCAATTTTATTCCAAATTGTTTCACTTGTTAAATGCCAATTTATCTAAAAGCTAGTAGCTACCTTAAAATTCTTATAATTTATTGAGGCATTTGCTTTTATTGGTATTTTGCTAATTGAATTGAAAATCTTGAAAAAATATTATTTACACCTCATCTGCTGGTTGGCCTACTGGGTTTTGGATTTAATGGTGAATTTCATTCATTATAGAAGTGAAAGATTAGCTGAATTATTGTTTGATAGTTCTGCACATGTGGCCATTCTGTTTCTCATCAGCTCCTTGTATCTGCGTTATTTTTTAAGTGAAAGAGGGAGAAATTCCAGCAAGCTTAAAAATATTTTAATAGCCCTAATTTGTGCTGCACTCCTGTTTTTTTCGCGATATTTTTTGGTCAATTTCAGCCTTGGATTTGATGCAAATAACTGGTTGCCTTTCACCAAGATTTTCAAAAATTTTATTCGAGATTTAGCATTGGTGGCCTTAGCAGTAAGCTTAAGTATCATCCACGATTGGAAGACAAATAAACAGCGACTTCAGGAAATTGAAAAGGCAAAACTTAAACTTCAGTATCAGGTTTTACTCAAGAAACTCCAGCCTCATTTTTTGTTTAACACTCTAAATAATATTTATTCCTTGGTGCAGCAAAATGATGAAAGGGCAGGGGATGCTCTTATAAAGTTGAGTGAGGTTTTGGAATACACGGTATATCAGAATGCTTATGAATTGATAAGTTTAGAAAAAGAATTGATAATCGTAAATGCTTATTTGGAATTGATGAATTTAAAATATGGAGAGGATTTGCAAAGCAGCATAGAAATAGAAAATTTGAAAATTGAAATTCCTGCTTTTTCCCTTTTATCCCTTATAGAAAATGCCTTTAAGCATGGAGCCAAAATGGAGGGGAAATTTTTATTGAAGATTGTTTTAAGACAAAAGCAAAACCAATTTGAGCTAAGTGTTGAAAACGGTCTGCAAAAGGAAATTCCAAAAATAAAAGAAGCCAATGGTTTAGGATTGCTGAGGATGCAATTGGAAAATTTTCCGGATAGGTTTGGGAAAATGAAAATTGAAAAAGGAAGCCATTTTTTCAAGGTTATAATATTTATTAAAAAGAATTTTAAGTGATGAAAAAACTTCAGGCCTTAATTCTTGATGATGAGCCCTTGGCAGTTGATTTAATTGAAAAATATTGCGAGAAATCTTTATACATTGAAAATTATAAAGGTTTTACAAATTCAATAGAGGCTTTGGCCTACCTAAAAAATAAATCGGTAGATGTGGTCTTTTTGGATATTCAAATGCCTGATTTAAATGGATTGGAATTTGGACAATATTTAACTCAAAGTGAAACGCCTTTAATTTTTACAACCGCCTATAGGGAGTTTGGCCCTGAAGCTTTTGACTTGAAGGCAATAGATTATTTGCTTAAGCCAATTTCCTACGAAAGGTTTAGCCAAGCTCTGGATAAATTAAACACAAGCAAAGACCAAATAAATTTCGATGATGCTTTTATTGTGATAAGAGCTAACCGTAGGGACCATAAGATTCTGGAAAAGCACATAATTTTTATTCAAGGAATAAAGGATTATGTGAAAATAAAAGTAAAAGATTCCCAATATTTAGTCCGAGGATCTCTTGGCAAGTTTTTGGAAAGCCACCCCCAGTTTATTAGAATTCATAAATCCTATGCCCTTAATCCAAAAACAGTTCTGAGTATGAATTCAAGAATTGTACAAGTGGAGGGCGCTTCTATTCCAGTTGGAGCATTTTACAGAACCAATTTGAAAAACCTATTGGTGTGAGGTCCAATACAATATTGCCTTAGTACAATCATTCTGCAGTAATTGGTGTTTCACATGTTTTGACAAAGGTCAATAAATTGCAAGCCCTATTTTATATTTAGAAATTAACAAATCAATTGATAAATCTCTTTAAATTTCCAAAAATTTAATATTTAAAAATCAGCCTTCTGATTATGTTTCAAAAAAATTCATTATTAATTTTTCTAGTTTTAATTGTAAACTCCTCAGTGGTATGGGCACAAAACCCAGGGGATACAATTGTAGTGCAAAGCCTTTCCTTTTCTTCTACCACTAGAGATACTGTTGTTCAATTTCCAAACCTTCCAAATATGTCTTTTGAAAAGGTTTTGATGGAATATAGCCTGCGTTGTAAAAATGCCAATGTTTCTACTACATCCAATAGGAATTTAGGTTGTGGAGAATGGGATTATTCCTGTAATACCTACCTTCACGACTCTGCACATGTTGATTCTTTAGAGAAGGTATTCCCTAGCCATATCATTAGTGGTTTTTCCGGAAGCGTTTTCGACTATACCTCTCAGGCTACCTTTGATTTTTACCAAAATTTTCAGCAGAATGTGATCTTGGATAGTATAATTTCAGACACAGCTTCAATGATTGGAACTGGAAACCTAGGCTTGTCCAAAGTTTTAGCGACCGATGCACATGGATCAAAAAGTCAATATCTATTTACGCAATCAGAGTTAATTGCTGCTGGTGTTTCCGCTGGGAATATTGACGCCATTTCATTTACAGTAAATGCTAATCCAAACCAGGCCAAGCTTTTTAGGTTAAAAATGAAGTCCAGTACTAAAACAGTGCTCAATGCTGTTCAGCCAGAGTTGAATGGATTTACAGAAGTGTATTTCCACAATAGCCATTTTGTGAATGGGCTCAATAGGATTCAGTTCAAAAGTCCATTTTATTGGGATGGTGTTTCTAATATCATCCTTGAAGCTTCATTCACCAATAAAACTGTTTCAAATGCCTTGAATTTTGAAGGAAGCACAGGAGCTAGTGCCATTCACTCTAAAGGTGATAATAAATTTGAATTTAATGGTTCTAATTATCTTGAAAATCTAAGTTATAAAGGTGTTCAAGGAAGTGGTTCTAGAACCATTGAAACATGGATAAATACCCAATCAGTAGCAGGAGGTGAGGAAATAGTTTCTTGGGGTAGCAATGCCACGGGTCAAAAATGGCTCATTCGCCTAAATAATGTAGGAAGAGTAAGGGTAGAAATAAATGGAGGAAATAGTATCGGCACCACTGCTGTAGATGATGGACAATGGCATCATATAGCGGTAGTTTCGGATGGTAGCAATTCCACAAACATTAAAATTTATATCGACGGACAGTTAGATGCTATTTCTGCAAGCTTGGCTTTGGCAATAAACACTACAAACTCTACTAATTTTAAAATAGGTAGAGGTCATCACAGTAAAAATTTTAAAGGAAATATAGCCGAAATTCGAGTTTGGGATACGGAGTTAAATGCTTCGGAAATCCAAAACTGGATGCATAGGCCTATTGATAATAGCCATCCTAAATTCTCCAATTTAAATCTATATTATCCTTTGAATGAGGGGAATGGTAATAGTATTTTGGATCAAAGTGGAAATAATCACAATGCCACAGTAATAAATTGGGCTAATTGGAATCAAATTTATGGGAATGACCATTTTAAGAATTTTGAAATTCTAAGTGAAAGGCCAAATATTACTGTCCACCAAGGGCAATACAATTTAAATATTGTTACAGACACTATCATTGATTCGCTTATGCGTCCGGTACATCAGGTGGAGGAATATGCTGTGTTTTCAAAGGCTGGCACTGTGGAAGATGATAGCTTGGGAGTAATTAATTCCACACTTTATTGGGAGGCAGGTGTGCAAAATGTATATGCACCAAATGGTACTGTGGTTTCTAGCATTAACGCCCCATCCCAAGGGCAGATCAGTATTACAGATTTACCTTACTATCAAAGAGATCCCTCAAAATTTGAAATATTAAGTTTTGTAACTCCCTATGGTATTGGAGTTGATTTTGGACAAGAAGGTGAAACTTGGACATTTGATTTATCGGATTTCACCCCAATTTTAAATGGCAAGAAAAGATTGACCATTGAAAGAGGTGGGCAATGGCAGGAGGAAATGGATATTAAATTTTTGATGATTGTTGGAACTCCTCCGAGAGATGTATTAGATATCCAACAGATTTGGAAGGTGGAGAAAAAGTCATTTAGCTCCATAAATACTGATGCTAGCTTTGAACCGAGAAATGTTCTTACTCATTCTCAAGGTCAGTTTTTCAAAATTCGAACAGCAATAACTGGCCATGGCCAGGAAGGTGAGTTTATTCCTAGAACTCATTGGGTAAATGTGGGAGGTGGAAATCCTGAATTTAGCTGGCAAGTTTGGAAAGAATGTGCCCTAAACCCATTATACCCACAAGGTGGAACATGGATTTATGATAGAGCAGGTTGGTGCCCAGGAATGCTTACCGATGTGGAAGAGTGGGATATTAGTCAAGAAGTTAGTCCTGGACAAATGATTGAAATCGACTATGGAATAAATACCGCTTCCGGAACTTCAGATTATATAGTAAACCACCAATTGGTAAGCTATGGAGCGGCGAATCATGCTTTGGATGCCAAACTGGTAAATATTATTTCACCCTCAAATGAAATCCAATTTGGGAGAATAGGTAAAATTTGTGAAGGTGTTGAAATTGTCATTCAAAATACGGGTAGTAGCCCTCTAAATAGTCTAAAAATTGATTATTGGGTAAACAATGCCTCAACTCCTCAAACCTACCATTGGACAGGAAATTTGGGGTTTATGGAAACGGAAAAAGTTGTACTGCCTTCGAGCTTAGCGCTTTGGGATGCTTTAAATGGAAACGATGATGTGGTACATGTTGCTATAAGTTCCCCAAATGGAGGAAGTGATGAATACATCTTCAATAATGAACTTCACAGCTCATTTTCTATTCCGGATATTATGCCCCAAGATTTCCTAATTGATCTTAGAACCAATTTACTAGCGGTTCAAAATTCCTATAAAATTACAGATGAGTCTGGAAATATCCGTTTTTCTAAATCTGGATTTTCTAATAATACTCTTTATAGAGATACTATTTCATTGCCTATAGGCTGCTATACTTTTGAACTTACAGATGCTGGCGATAATGGAATTTCATTTTGGGCAAATAATGAAGGAAATGGTTCTCTTGTTTTTAGAATGCTCTCGAGGCAGTCTATCAAAGTTTTTGAGCCAGATTTTGGAAAGTCTATAGTATTCCCTTTCACCGTAGTTGCACCTTTAACTGAAAATGAAAGGGAAACTAAATTGGAAAATAAGCTTTATCCCAACCCTGCTAGAGATCAATTTATTCTTGAGCTAAAAGATATCAAAAGTGTTGAGGTGAAAGCATTTAATAGTATGGGTCAGGAAATGAAAATGCTAAGACAGAACCAAGAGGATAAGGCTATCTTCAATACCAAGGAATGGACTAAGGGTGTGTATTTTATACATATAGTTAAAGATGGAAAGGTAGAGGTAGAGAAGCTAAATCTTATTTAAGGATAGAGAGTATAATGTATTTAAAAAGCCGATCTAAAGAGATCGGCTTTTTAATTTTATTGAAAAAAGAAATTTTGGGATGAAAAAAATTTTTCCCTAGGATTTGGGTAATTGGTTATTCTTTTAAGTCAACTCAAAATTGTTACTCTTCCCTTTTAAAAGAAATGAAAATTTTAGGGTAATACTTTTCGATTTTTGGGGTCAGGCGCATTTTTAGTCCATTCCAGTGGGCCTTCACAACCTATTTCAATCACCATGGTGTCGTCGGTTTGAAAATATTTTAAAAGAGTTTTTCTCCAATACTTAAAATTTTCTTCGCTGTATATACTGCAATTATAATTGCAGATCATTATTTCAGTTTTATTGATCAGGATGATGGTGGGGGTGGCATATTCATACTTTTTCATATCCTTTGCCACTCTTATAGATTGGCCTTCAATAAAATCAGCCATCCAATCTTTTAAAGCATATTGCCTGTCGGCAAAGGTTTCATAGGCATAAAAAGAAAAATAGAATTTATGGTAGGATTTTCTCCCAAGGTCGCTTTCTTTCTTTTCCTTGCTTTTAAGCATAAACTTATCCTTCCATTCATATTCAGTATCATCAATACTTCCTAACTCTCGGTCGGCAATATTTAAGTATTTTTTTTCATAATCGGCTTCATGATCACTGGCAAAGGCGGTTAATTTTTGCTTCAATTCCTCCGTTTGAGCATGAGAAAAATTGGAGTTGAGAACAATAATAATGGATAGAATTAAGCTGTGAATTTTCATTTTTTAGGAATTTTAATATTCAAAATTATAATTTTTTCAGCACTAAATTTTATAATGGTTTAATTTTCAGTTGATTAAAATGTTTTGAAAATTTGAAAATAATCTTCTATATTTGACACAGAGTAGAGTTTTCAAATGTTTCATGACTTGGCCCTTCGGGGTCAAAATTAAGTCCCACTCCGGTGGGACTTTTTTTTTGCTGTATATATGGATTTCAGTTGGCACTCTTTTTTAAATAAAAACTAAATCTCCAGGGTTTAGGAGATTTTCAAATTCTGGGGGAAGGCCAAAATGATCTCTTTTGAAACGATCCAATTCGTCTTCTGTTTCTTCAGAGAGCAGATCATGTACAATTTCAATACCCTTTTTACTGATCAAAAATGCTTCGGTTCCGGATAATAGATTTTGGCCTAAGCATTGTGCAATAATTTGATATTCATTAATATTTTGTTTGGGTGCTCCAGTAATTAGGCAATAATTTAAGGTATCTCCTTCCCCAAAGTAAGATTCCTCTAAACATTTGGCCATATTAGATTGAACCTCTTCGCTTGTCATAAAATCTTTAATGTCCTTTAATGATTCTTTCGACATGGTTTTTCGATTTTCTCCAGCGCAATTATGACAAATTGCAATTTCAAAAATAATTTGAGAAGCATTTATCTCCGGAAAGTGCTTTATAGCCCTTTCAAATGCAAAGGGTAGTTCTTGTGATAGTAAATCAGCATTGCAAATTTTGCAATTGGACATTGTCTCTGATCCATTAGATTGATAAAAATCCTTAGGTATAGGTTTCATTGGGAAGAATTTAGGGCTAAAAATGAAATACGCCGACAACAAAAGTAAATCAACGAAATAGGAATTGCTTAATTTTTTACAAAGTTTATATTTGATGGCAAATGAAAAAGGTATAATAGGGGGTGTAAATATTAAAGTTTTCCAAGTATTGATGAAATCCCCTAAATAGTAAAATTTCCCGTAATGGGAATTTCGTGAATACACGACTTTCTCTTAGAAGTTTGAAATTCAGTATCTTAGAACTTTAAATTTAATTGGTATTAGAATTGAACATTCGATGCTCTAAATTATTAGAAACCCTAGCTGTGAAAAAAAATTTACTACTAATATTCGCCTTGATAATGATTTCCTCCTTGCCTGCTCTGGCAGAGGGAACTAAAGATCTTAGACCTACATCAGCAGATTTTGGATATCTCAACCCTTGGGATTGGGGTGGTGAATTTGCAACTTATAATTCGCCAGTAGACAATAGGTTGAATGTTCACGTTGCTGATCATGTTAAAGAAAAAATTTATTTAGGCTTTAAGGCCAAAAACAATCCAGCATATTTTAGGGTAAAAAGACCTGATGGAACCATAATTTCTGGGCCACACCTAATTCCCGCAAACACAGCAGGTGGAAAAGGTTATATAGATACATACGCTCAAGCAGTAGCAGGTCCGGATAAATTCAACGCTGCAGGTTATTTGGCCGTGGTGGTTGACCCTGATGTAAATGGTGATTATTATGTGGAAATAAACCAAGGCTCACCAACAGTAAAAGCGCCAGCCCCTCCTAGTAATGGTGGATATACCTACAATTTATTTGATATTACGGTTGCAGACACCACTACAAATACCATTAAAGAGGGTAGAGTTTGGGCCAAACAATGGGCATTGTCTACTGGAAATCAGTTCAACTTTTTTAATGCAAGGTTTTATGTTTTAAGATCTGATAGTATTCGTTTCGAAGTAGATTATAATGGTATTGATCCTTTCGGTTTTGGTATTATTTCAAATTCTACAGGTATAAAAAATACTGGTGACTATGTGGAGGATAGAAAAAGTACTTCTACTCCAAAGTATACTCAGGGAAACGTGCCTTACCTCCCGGAGCATAAGATTTTCTTAAACCCACCTGATGAAAATGTTTATCCCTTTGCAAATGTAAGCCCAGGGTTTAGTGTTTCTTCTAGTCAGGAGAAAATTATTACGGGATGTATTACAAGTGGTTATTGTGTGAATGTAAACACTAGTAAGCCTGGACAGGCAGAAGTAAAACTAGACCTTGATGCTGTGCCGGGATACCAGCCTGGTGGTAGAGATATCATTGTTTATGGAAATGTAGGAACAGGAAATAATTGTATCCCATGGGATGGATTTGATGGGCTAGGTGATACAGCCTTTTCCGCCAATATTGAAATTAATTATAAGTATGAATCTGGGTTTATTCATATTCCAATTTATGATGCTGAAGACCATTCAGCAGGATATATATTTACATTATTAAATGATTATACCCCAGCAGGTAGGGATACTCTTAAATTATATTGGGACGACAGTAATTTTAATACTAACCCAGGTACGGGAATAAATTTATCAGGTTGTACCGTTCCCTGTAGAAGTTGGATACTAAACTATGGTAACGAAAGATTCCTAAATACTTGGAGTTTTGCTTTTGATCAAACCATTACCCTTGCAAATGCACAATTCGATTTTTGTCCTCCAGAAGTGAATAATGATACCATAGTAATTAATGAAAATACGACAACGGTAATCATTCCGGGGTCCAATGATATTGCTCCTTTAAACCAATTTGATCCTACATCTTTTCAGATTACCTGTAATCCTAATCATGGAACATTTGTAATTCTGCCAAATAATAGGGTTCAATACACTCCAAATTTAGGATTCTTTGGAAGTGATTCCATTTGCTATTCCATTTGTGATACCAATAACCCAAGTGCCTGTAGATCCGCAGCCATGCTTATTACGGTTTTGGATATCAACCTCCCTCCTGATGCCACTACTGTAAATGGTCAGCCAGTTACGAATAGACAATCTACTCCGCTAACAACACCAGAAGATGTTTCATTACCTATTTGCATGCAATGGATAGAATATGAGGGGCAAGGAATTATAGCCACATCTTCAGCTAGCTCTCCAAGCCATGGAACTCTACAGAATTTTGCAGATGGTGACTCTTGTTTTACTTATGTTCCAAATCCGGATTATTTCGGCCAAGATACTCTTACCATTGTTCTTTGTGACGATCAAAATCCTGCAGGTTGTGATACGATAACTATTCCTATTGTGGTTACACCTGTAAATGATCCTCCAGTCCTTGGTACAGGAAATGGTTTGCCTCCAATAATAAATGATACTATAAGCGGGGTTCAACTACCAGAAGATAGTGTTAGTACAATTTGTTTTGGTACTTCTGACAATGATCAGGATAGTATATATGTAGCTGCAATTTTAATTGCACCAAATAATGGAACCTTAACAGGCGTTGGGCCAGGGGATAGCTGTTTCACCTATACCCCAAATCCAAATTTTGGCGGTCCTGATACCGTGCAAATAGTAGTTTGCGATAATGGAAGTCCGCAAATTTGTGATACCATTACCGTAATTTATAATACCAATGCTGTAAACGACCCACCTGTAGCAGTTACCGATACATTATTTGCTGATCCGGGTGATACGGAGTGTGCCTATGTTTTAGGAAACGATTATGATGTTGAAACTAGCCAGGCGAATCTTAGCTTTAGTATTAGCAGCGGACCATTTTACCCTGGAGCATCCGCTACAATTGTAGGAGATAGTCTTTGCTATACTGCTGCTCCTGGAATTTATATTGCCGTGGATACTGTGGTTTACACCGTTTGCGATACGGCAAACCCACAATTATGTTCAACGGGTTATTTGTTGGTAGCAATTCCAAAATCTGATACTCCGCCTATTGCAGCGGATGATATGGCCAGTACTCCGGAGGATACTCCGATATTAATAAATGCCCTTATTAATGACATCGATCCCAATTTTGATCCTTTAACAATTTCAATTATCACTCAAGCACAAAATGGTACGGCCATTTTGCAAAACGATAGTGTCTTATACTCTCCAAACTTGAACTTTAATGGCTTGGATAGTATACAATATGAGGTATGCGATAATACTAGCCCAGTTCCATTTTGCGATACAGCTTGGGTGAGAATAGCAGTAACTCCGGTTAATGACAATCCAAGAATTGTAAATGGTTCTGGTATTCCAATCGACAGATTCACAGAAACTACAAATGAGGATATTCCCATTTTAATTTGTTTGAATGCCCTAGAGGTTGATCCGGGCCAAAATGTGGATGTAACTAGCGGAATAACTTATCTCAATAATGGAACTTTGAGTGGCTTAAATAATGGTGATACCTGTTTTACTTATAGTCCAAGCCTAAATTTCCATGGTATTGATTCTGTAAAAGTATTTCTATGTGATAATGGTTCTCCACAAACTTGTGATTCAGTGGTGGTATTGATTAATATTTTGCCTGTAAATGATGCTCCAGTAGCTATCAATGATTCAGCATCTACACCTGAAAATACTCAGGTAATATTATTCCCATTACTAAATGATTCAGACCCAATTGACAATTCTTCATTGGATCCGGGTTCTGTGACTGTGGTAACCAATCCTGCAAATGGAAGTTTTGTAGTGAATGCCAATGGTACTATTAGTTATACCCCAAATAATGGCTATACCGGAATGGATAGTTTGGAATATAGAGTTTGTGATACTGGTGTTCCACTTCCAGGGGCTTGTGCCACAGCTTGGATTTTCATCACTGTGGATCCTGTAAACGACCCACCTGTAGCCATAGACGATATTATTACCACCGGAATTGATATTCCAGCAAGTATAGATGTTATTGTAAATGATTCTGATCCTGAAAATGATAATTTAACAGTTAGCATAATTTCAAACCCTAGCAATGGAACAATTACATTATTAGGTTCTACCATTACTTATACTCCAGCAACAGGGTTTTGTGGACAGGATTCATTCGAATATAGAATTTGTGATGATGGAACTCCTATAGAGTGCGATTCTGCAACCGTGACCATTAATGTAGTGCCTCAGGATGATGACAATGATTTATTGGCAAACCACTATGAAACCCTAACAAGGAATACCGATGGTGACGGCCTGAATGATTATTTGGATGTGGATTCCGATAATGATGGAATTAGTGATTCTACCGAAGCTCAACCAATTGGAGGAACAGGGATTTGTGATCCTCGAGCCTTAGATTTTGATGGTGATTTAATACCCGATTATTTAGATCAGGATTCAGATAATGATTGTATCCCAGACTGGGTTGAGCGATTAGGAACTAATATAGCTCCAACAGGTAATGATTCTGATAATGATGGTATCGATGATGCCTACGATGTTGATAATGGAGGTGTTCTTATTAATGATCCTGTTGATACAGACAATGATGGAAGCCCAGATTATAGAGATACTGATTCTGACGGAGATGGAATTCCGGACTGGGTAGAAGGATCCGTAAATGGACAAGCTGCCACTGGAATAGATTCGGATGGTGATGGAATTGATGATACTTGGGATTTGGATGCAGGTGGAAATTTATGCGAAGATCCTTTAGATACGGATAATGATGGATTACCAGATTTTAGAGATTTAGATACAGATGGCGATAATATTTTGGATACTGATGAAAAGGGTCCAAATGGTAATGCGCCTCTAGATTCAGATAATGATGGTATACCAGATTTTAGAGATACTGATTCTGATAATGACGGAATTTCGGATGTTGACGAAGGTACCTCCGATTGTGATGACGATGGTATTCCAGATTACCTAGATCCTGATGATTGTATTCCATCCCCACCAACTGGATTTTCACCAAATGGCGACGGTAATAATGATACCTATATTATTGATGATAATATCAGTCAATTCCCAAATAACACCTTTACAATCTTTAATAGATGGGGAAATAAGGTTTATGAAAAAAGCCCATATGATAATTCCTGGGGTGGTGAATCCAACGTTGATAATACGGTGGGCTCAGACAATAAACTGCCAGTTGGTACCTACTATTATCTATTTGATTATGGTGTACCAGGAATTCCTCCTATCACAGGATTTATTTACCTAAAACAATAAACTAAAGTGAAAAAGTTTTTAATAATATTCGCTGTAGCTCTATTTTCAGTCCCTGGAAATGCGCAAACAGATCCATTATATACTCAGTATAGGGTAAATATGATGTCTGTAAACCCAGCCTATGCTGGAAGCAGAAATGCATTAACGGTTGGATACCTATACAGAAACCAATGGGTAGGATTAGATGGAGCACCAACTACTCAAACTATTTTGGCGCACAGTCCAATAAACAATAACCTTGGTTTTGGAGCAAGTGTAACACATGATGTTATTGGACCAACAAAACAGACCTCTGTATTTGCGAACGCTAGTGGTAGAGTAAAATTTGGTAATGGAACCTATCTTGCCGCAGGATTGCAATTTGGTGTTGATTATTTCAATTCCAATTTCACGTCAATAACCACAGGTACCGGATCCGACAATGCTTTTGCCCAAAACACCACTCTTGTGCTTCCCAACGTAGGTGCTGGAATTTACCTTTATAATAGCAAGTATTATTTAGGATTTAGTATCCCAAAGGTTCTTTCTTCCGTCCTATATGATAATGGAGCTGGCGGTGATGTTACCCAAAAAAGGCATTATATTGCTATTGCAGGTTATGTATTTGATTTAAGAAAAAGTATAGCCTTTAAGCCTTCTGTCCTAACCCGCTTTGTAGAAGGTGCACCAGCTTCACTTGATATTACAACTCAATTTATTTTTGCTGAGCAGTTTTGGATAGGCCCATTTTACCGTTGGGCAGAATCTACCGGAATTATTGTTGGCTACAATGTTACTCCTCAATTAAGAATTGGCTATTCCTATGACTATTCACTTACCGAGTTGGTAGATTATAATAGTGGATCTCATGAATTGACATTAACCTATGATTTTATTTATAGCTCAGGCAAAAAATTAAAATCTCCACGTTACTTCTAATGAAAAAATTAATCAAAACAATATTACTGGTTGCAGCTTTTCTGCTAATAAACGACGCCTATTCTCAGAAACAAAGTATGGGGGACAAGCTTTTTGCTAGTTTTAGCTATCCAGAAGCTATTGAAGCCTATGAATCTGAATTGCAAATTTCGAATAGAAGAGAAGGTTTTATATCCCAAAGAATTGCCGAATCTTACCGCCTCATTGGAGATTATGCAAATGCTTTAGCTTGGTACCAAAAGGTGGTAACTTTTAAAGGTGTTGATCCAATAGATTATTTCTACTATGCCAGAATGCTAGAAAGTAATGGCCAGCCAGATTCGGCACAGGTATGGTTTAAAAAATATGTGGAATTGCTTCCACAAGATTCTAGAGCTAAAGAACATAAAAACTACTCTTCAGATAAAATTGTGGAACTTCTAACCGATGATGGTAACTACCGGGTGTCGCCAGTAAATATTAATACTGAACATGATGAGTTTAGCCCATCATTCATTGGGAAAAAAGTGGCATTTGTTTCCAATAGAATTAAAGAAACCGAAGTAATAAAAAGAAAACACGTTTGGAATGATAAGCCTTTTTTAGATATATATATTGCTGATAGAGAAGAGGATAATGATTTAATAGATCCCAATCCTTTTCAAGATTTCAATGCTAGCTATCATGAAGGGCCAAGTACCTTTACAAGAGATGGCAAGAGAATATATTTTACCAGACAAGCTTCTAGAGGAAATAGTCTTTTAAAAGGTTCTAATAAAACGGTAGGACTAATGATTTTCACGGCCAGAAAGGTTACCCTAAACTCTGGTGAAGAAAAATGGACAGACCCTGAAGCACTAGACTTCAATTCCACAGAATATACATGCATGCATCCCACTGTTACTGGTGATGGTCAAAAATTATATTTTGCCTCCGATCAAGCTGGTGGTTATGGTGGTATGGATTTATATATGTGCGATAAAACCATTTTGGGATGGTCTAAGCCTGTAAATTTAGGTCCTGAAATTAATACCAGTGGCGATGAGGTTTTTCCTTTCATCACTGCTAAAGGAGATATTTACTTTGCCAGTAATGGGCATTTAGGAGTTGGTGGTTTAGATGTTTTTAGAGCCAAAAAGGTGAAGGATGGTGGATTTAAAAATCCTACTAACTTAGGTTTTCCCATCAATACTCAAATGGATGATTTTGGTTTTATCCTCGATGTGAATGAAACGGATGGCTACTTTTCTTCCAATAGAAAAGGTGGTGCTGGAAGAGATGATATTTATAGAGTGAAAGTAATAGAGCCAATTGAAGAGGAGCCTCAGGATTCTATTGTAGAAGTTGAAGATCCAATAAATCCTCAATTGGAAATTTTTGTTTACGATAAAGTAACAGGCCTAGGTCTTGATGGAGCTGTAGTAAATATTTTCACTAGCAAAGGGGAATTAGTAAATGCCATCCAAACTAATGATACTGGATTTTTTAGAACGGATAGATCCAATTATTCGGGTGAGCTAAGGTTTATTACTTCCTATACAGATTACAGCAGTAATAGAAAAGTAGTTGTTGTAGAAAATTTGCCTGAAGACAAGGCCAGGATAAATCTTCCTCTTTCCAAAGATTTAGGAAAAGTGCTAAACATAAATCCAATTTATTTCGACTATAATAAAGCAAACATAAGGGCGGACGCTGCAATTGAACTAGATAAAATCGTTCGTATAATGAAAGAAAACCCCTCTATGGTAATTGAGGTAGCTAGTCATACAGACTGTAGAGGTGAAGGGCCTTATAATTATGACCTTTCCAATAGAAGGGCCAAAAGCTCTCGTGAATATATCATCAGCAGAGGAATTGATGCCTCAAGAGTCTATGGACAAGGATATGGAGAAACTCAATTGACCAATCAATGTGAGGATGGAGTTTATTGTTCCGAGCCTGCACATCAATTGAATAGGAGGACTGAATTTAGAATAGTAAAATTTTAATCTGATTTTTTTCACAAAACGCTTTTTTGAAATAAAAAAGCGTTTATATTTGCACTCCCAAATTCAAAGGGGCTTTTAGCTCAGTTGGTTCAGAGCACCTCGTTTACACCGAGGGGGTCGGGGGTTCGAATCCCTCAAAGCCCACAAAAAAACCCGTACTTTTTTAAGTACGGGTTTTTTATTTATTAGTCTTTTCCGAATTGTGCTTTAGTTTTATCAATACTTAAGGGCTGCTTTCCTAAATTGAGAGTTGGTCTTTCCCAAATCTGAATTCAAAAAATTACAGGATTTAAATTCTTTTTAATCCCAAAAGGTCATACACTATAAATAATAGGCTTGAATTAATTCTTTGAGCTTGACTTGAATTACTGTCCTGCTTAGTTTTTATTTCTGAATAATCATTAAAATTCCCTTCGGGAGCGAGCTTGATTTGAAACAATGACATGATAATTAAATAATTTGGTTTTGTGGTTTAGTCTGGCAGTGATGCACACTTTATGCCAGAATTTTTTAGGAGCTCAATAATGTCACCTTCCTTGGCATTATCCTTGGCTTCAATACGCAATACCTTGTCAATATCTTCAAGGTCAATACTCCATTTGTTTACACTTGGATGCTGATTCAATAGAGGTTCTAAAAATCTTTTCCCAGACCTATTTTGAACATTGGTGCTTAAAATAAATAACTCCATCACTAAACATTTAGATAGCTGAAAAGTTCATAAGCCAAAAAAGCAGGCCATACTATTGCTTTTAAAAAGCCTAAAAAGCCCATCCAAAAGCCAACAGACTTGGAGATAAAAAAGGTGGCAGATCCAATAAGCCCTAAAAAGTACATACAAGAAGGGGAGGAGTTTATTTTATCGATTTGCTTTTTCATTTTACTAAGATTTGGTTTTGTTGAATGATTTCTTCAACAAAGGTCGCAGCTAAAACTTAGTCTTTCAATATTATTCTGCTTCTTAGCGGATATTATCTGCAAATCGGGCTAAACATTCTTTGAAAGTTTCGCAACTATGCCTTTATGAGTTCAAAAAACGATTCTCTGTAAGTGTCTGAAATAGGAATTACCTCTTTCCCAATAAAAATTCGGCTTCTTTCGATAGAGTCAATTTTTGAAATGGAGACCATATAGGATTTATGAACCCTGCAAATCAAACTTTTGGGAATTAGAATTTCAAGATCTTTAAAATTCTGCAAAGTCATTATGCGCTTGGTGCCAGTGTGAATTCGTCTATAATCACGCATGCCTTCGATAAATAGTATTTCATGTAAATGAATTTTTTCGAGGCGGTTTTCGGTTTTTATAAAAATGAAATCTGGGCTATCCTCAGATTTACGAAAGGAAATCTTTTCCTGAACCTTATTGATGGATGCCAAAAACCTTTCGAAGGTGAATGGCTTTAATAAATAATCGGTTATACTTAATTCATAACCCTTTAGCGCATATTGAGGATAAGCGGTGGTGATGATTACCTCACTTTGGATTCTAGAATTTTCCAAAAGCTCTATGCCCGAAAGCTCATCCATATTTATATCCAAAAATAGAATGTCTATGTCATTCTGATTTAAAAATGTTAAACCGGTTAATGCATTGTCGAATGTGCCTTTTAAAGATAAAAATGGCACCTTGTTTACAAAGGCTAGAGTTCTTTCCATTGCCAATGGTTCATCTTCAATTATTATACAACTCAAGTCATCCATTTGCAATGCTCAGGTTTACAGAATACTGATTCTTTTGTTTGTCTACATTCAAAACATAATTCCCCTTGTATAATAGGTCCAATCTACGCTGGATCAATTTATTCCCGAGGCCTCCTTCTTTTCCCTCAGCTTTTCCAAAATTCTCATACTTGTTTACACACTGGAAATTTATCTGATTAGATTCTATATTGATTTTAATTTTTATAGCCTCTGGGATTTTTTTATTAGTGGTATGCTTTACGGCATTTTCGATAAATGGGATAAAGAGCATGGGAGCAATCTTACAACAATCAATATCACCGTTGATTTCCAAATCTATATAGTTTTTATTGGCAGTCCTAATTCTTTGTAATTCAATATATTTCTGAATGTATTCGATTTCCTTGATCAATGGTATTTCATCACTTTTTGTTTCATATAACATAAAGCGCATTATATCAGAAAGCTTGTTTAAATAGGAAGAAGCTAGCTCTGGGTCCTTAATTATCAAAACATCGATATTATTAATGGTATTAAAAAGGAAATGAGGATCCAATTGGGATTTTACCAAAGCCATTTCTATTTCATGATTTCGCTTAGATAAATCCTCTCTTAGCTTAAGCTCCTCAAACCAGGTTATAAAGCCTTTCATTAACAATGCTATCACCCCACTTATTTCAGTAATCAAAGTCATGAATAAAATGATCCCAATAAAATCCGAAGAACCCATTTCATCGCTACAGGTATCTGCGAAATAGTTATTCAAAACAAAATAGCCAAACATAGCCGCACCTAGGGAAATGAAAGTTCCAAAAATTAAAGTTTGAAGAAATTTTTTCTTCTGGAAAAAGGTGGGGAAAATGAAATAGTAAAAGGAATAGAAAGAGATGGCAGAAGGTAAAAGAGCTATAAAGGTGAGTATTATAAAAGCCTTCTCAATTCTAGCCTCATCAACATTTTCTTCACGACCATAAAGAACACCCATAATCACCATCACCAAAATAAGGTAACTGATCCAATATCCAGCTTGAAGGGCAATTTTGGCTGATCTTTTCATTCATTAATTTTTGGTCGGACAAAAGTCGATAATTTTATTTTTTCTAGAATTATTGTTCTGCAAAAGTGGTTTTTTCATCTGTAAACCTTCCTTTCCCTCATTTAAAATTACTTTTTGAACTTGCTAAAAACCCAGATTGTCGCGCTGATTCGATGGTTTTTAAATGTTTGGCATTCCATTTGAAAGCAATGTATAACCATAAACTAATTAACCAGCTCTTTTAAATATTTCTGAATGCGATATACATTTTCAATTTAACTATTGACTAATTTTGCAAAACGAAAACATTTGAAGATCCTATCAAAAAACCTTAACTATGAAAAAAAGCTTTATACAATTATTAGCCTTTTTTGCATTTTCCTTTTCTTCTCAAGCCCAAAGTTTTAATATAAGTTCCGTAGGTCTTACAGACACTTCAACCTTATGTTCTGGAACTCTTCACGATCCAGGGGGCCCTAATGGACAATATGGAAATTCTCAATGGGGCTATTTTGTAATTAACCCTCCCGGAAACGAACAAGTAGAGGTTACTTTTACCTTTATGGATTTTATTAATTCTGGAGATTATATCTATTTCTATGATGGCGTAGGTACATCTGGTACATATTTAGGTGGATATACTGGAACGAATTTACCAAATGGTGGATTGCCAATCACTAGTAATTCAGATGCGATAACAGTATATTTCACCACAAATTTCTCTTTATTTTCCAATGGCTTTAGCCTCAATTGGAATACCACCGCCACCAGTATCCCGAATTCAAATTTTACTGTAAGTAATAATAGTCCTGCATTTAGACAAGAAATTTCCTTTACAAATACTTCTACAGGCTCAGCATCTTCCGTTTGGCATTTTGGCGATGGAACTACCTCCACAAAAGATAATCCCACTCACAAATATTCAAGTTCTGGAAGTTTTCAAGCTTTTTTAATTAGCACAAATTGCCTTGGATCGGATACGAGTTTGAGCCAAACAATTAATGTTTCAGCAGCCCCTACTTATAGTTTAAATCCTGATAGTATTTATTCTACTGTAACCTGCGGAAATACCCTTACCGCCAGTTTCGATATTTCTCATTTAGGCGGAGGTATTCTTTACTACGATCTTGAAGCCAAGGAAAGAGGTGTAGATCCCTATGTGATGAATGAAGATTTTGAAAGTGGAATGGGGAGTTTCGGATTGGCACCCTTCCCTTCTTCAGGATTTAGTGCATCCCAACAAGCATCTTCCACAACCCCCGACGGTTCCTCCGCTTTGGATTTAACCGGTTATACTGGTGGTTATAATGGCCTTATCAGTCCACTTACAAGTTCACAACCACTTGAGGTTTCCTATTATTTTTATACTACAAATACAACCTATTCTTCCTATATAGCCATCGGTAATTCTCCTGCTTCTACCTATAGCAACATGTTTTATGCCTATTGTAGATATGGACAAATGAGGGTGTCTACATGGTTTGGAACTTATTATTATACCATTAATAATAACCAATGGAATCATGTAAATCTGAAAAACATTGATTGGACCAATCACACTTTTGATCTGTATTTAAATGGTAGTTTGTCGCAAACAGGACTGTCCTTTGCTGATATAAATATTCCTTCCGTAAATGAAATACATCTCTGGAATGGTAGCTCTGCAACTTGTAGTTTCGATCAAATTAAAATTAGAGTAGATGAACCTGCACCGGTTACAATGACTCCTTCGAGTGGAGTTTTAAGTTCATCAAATACCAATACTATAAGCTTATCCACATCTACAGCAAATATGATTGCTGGTAGATATATCTATGATCTTGAATTAAGAACAAATGGTGCATCTTCTGATAGCCTTTTCACCATCCCTTGGGTAATTGATGTAAACGGATTGGCAATTGCCAATTTGGATAAAACATGTTTTAATTTTTCCAACCCATATCAGGGATTATCCTATCAAGATTCTGTTAGAATTATTAATGGTGGCTGCGATTCTTTACATATTACCAATATTGTTACTACCAATTCGGACCTGCTATCTAATATCAGCCAATTAAGTATACAACCATGGGATACCGCATATTTGAAGGTAAACTTTAGTCCTTCTACAATTGGCACTTATACAGACTCTTTGAAATGGACAAGTAATGCAGGAGATACAGCTATTTGTTTAAATACTCAAAGTTTTGGTGCCCCGCAAATTGAAACGGACTCAGCAGTTTACAACAGATATTATACTGGATGCTTTGATTCCGTTCCCTTCGATTTTAAAATTTACAATCCTGGACAATCTAATTTGAATTGGAATATCCCAAATCATTCCGTAGCCGGAAATGTTGATGATTTTGAAAACGGAATTAACAACTCCATCTGGTCTAGTTTAGGCTCCAATATTATCCTAAATGCTTGTGATGTAAATTCTGGAACTCAGGCTTTAGGGATAACAGGAAGTAATAGATACGCCGTAACTAATGCTTTTAATCTTGTAGCAGGTGATTCGGTTAGGTTTTGGGCAAGACCAGGTTTTAATGGCGGAACGGCTTGTGAGAATCCCGATGGTTCAGAAACTTTATTTTTCGATTACTCTCTAAACGGAAGCACTTGGTATAGTTTGGGTTCTGTATCCAGTTATACAACTGTTGGAATGATGTACCGATATGCCGTTCCAGTATCAGGTTCAATCAGTTTTAGATTTAGGCAAATAAACTATACTGGCTCTAGTATAGACAATTATATTGTTGATGATTTTTCGGTTGGAAATGTTTCTTCTGGAAACTTTAACCCCAACTCCGGTGTGATTGCGGCAAATGATTCTGTGAGTGTAACGGGTTATTTTAATGTAGCTAATCTTGGATCTGGAATTTATCCAAGAACAATCCTCATAAAATCTAATGACCCAGTAGACTCAGCTTATTCGATTACGGTGAATTTGAATATTACTGGACTTCCAGAAATAATGGCTCCAGGAAATTGCCTTACAATGGATTCTACCATGTTAGGATTTTCCAAATTGGATTCCATTATGATCTATAATTCAGGTTGCGATGATCTTAATATTACAGCTTTAAACACAGCTACCAGTGAGTTTAGTTCATTAACAAGCTCCCTAATTTTAGCCCCTGATGATACTACGTATATCAATATCCAATTCTCTCCAACAGGCTCTGTTATAGGACCAAGAATTGATACCCTTAGCATTCTTAATAATGATAGTCTTATTAAAGTTTGTTTAAAGAGTTTTGCACTCGGAGCACCATTGGCCGTTTTAGATACAAATGCTATTAATGTTACCATCAATAGTTGTGATGATTCGGTACTAGTACGTCGAACTATTTATAATAATGGACAAGGGAAATTAAACTATAAAATAAAGGGGAATTCTTCTTCTAATCCAGGATTACAGGAGGTGCTTGATACCTTTAGAAATGGTCATTCCACCTTAGTAGGTCATATCCCTAGCCCCTATTATTTCTTTGATGGAATTAATGGGAATAACATTGGTGATGGTGGAGGTGATATGTATGATGGAGGAAATTATATTTCCACGAATCTTCAATCCAATATTTTTTATTCTCAAGATTTAGTTCAAAGCTCTACAGCCTTTGGTCCAAATGGTCAATATTTCACCTATAAAGGTATGGGAATGTGGATTTTGGCTGCAGATTTGGATGGCATAAATAATTTCAGAATAACAGGAAACCTTGGTGCTGATGGAAGTGGATCCGTAAATAGCTCAGTTCTGACTTATCAAAAGGGTAGTGATAGTTATAAGGGTTTTGCAAAACGTGTATACAATGCTTTTGACCCTTCAATCAATCACTTGATGATTGTAAAGGATGATCCTGCAATTACAAGAACCCATCTTACTTCCACTAACAACGAAAATCACAATCTATTTGGATTGAATAATTCAAACCGTATTTATTATATCCTATATGCAGGTACTTCAGGCTCTTTTATTGGAGATGGACCTACACAAAATATCATGAATAATTTTATAGACATGATACATGCTACAGGTGGACTTGAAGACTGGTTACGAGTAGCACCAGATTCTGCTCAGGTGGCTGTTGCGGATAGTGTGGAATTAGATATTTGGATTAAATCAACGGGTTTAACCGTAGGAAATCACACGGCAAATATTGTGGTAAATACCAATGATCTTGCAAATCCAAGCCTTACCATTCCTGTAAATTTAACAGTGAATGGCCAAGCAGAAATGTTGCTTGATACTGTTTCGTGCATTTCTTTTACAAATGTGCTTCAAGGGGTAACAGAATCTGATAGTCTTTGGATTTATAATGATGGATGTGATACTCTTGATATTAGTAATATTAGCAATTCACTACCTGAATTTAGTGTTGCAAATTCATTACCCATTGCCCTTAGTCCAAATGATAGCCTAGCTATTGTGGTGGATTTCACCCCCATAACAGTTGGAAGTTTTGCTGATACTTTGAGGATATTTAGCAATGATAGGGATGTAGCAATTTGTCTTTCAGGAAGCTCCTTAGGAGCCCCACTTTTATCGCTTCCTGGCGATAGTTTAGTGGTGGAGGTTAATAAGTGTAGAATAATTCATAGCGAAGCATATGCGCTTTCAAATATTGGACAAGGTGCTATGAATTACAATCTTAAAATTGGACAATACCGAGGTACCAACAGGGAGTATTATAATACCACTGGAGCGAGCACAGATCACGTTTTTAAGAATACACCTATAGATGCTGATACTATAGAAATAAAAGTGATAATCAATGGTGATTTTGGATTTTCCAGTCAAAGGCCTACCCTTTATATCAATGGTAACTATTACACTACTGTATACAACAACAATTTAACCTCCCAGAATGACACTTTGATATTCACCATTTTTGGGGCCAATGCTAATTTCTATTCTCAATTAGATTCTATAAAAGTTGGATTAATTAATACCACGAACGTTCAAGGAATTTCTGGATCATTTCACCAAATTGATATAAGAGTAGTAAAGAATACCAATTGGGTAGCCATAACCGGATCAACAGGTGGTACCATAAGTCCAAACGGAACAGCAAACCATAACTTGTTGTTCAACTCCGCTGGGTTGGCAGTAGGAAACTATAGAACCATACTTCAAATAGCTAGTAACCAGCCGAATGAGCCCTTTGTTCATATTCCTTTGGTAATGAAAGTTATTTCAGAAGAAGAATTGGTGCTTTCAGATACCTGTGTGAATTTTGCTAATACCTTTATCGGTGATACCGCTTTTGAAAGATTGGTAATTTATAATATAGGCTGTGAGCCCTTGAATGTTAGTAATATTATTAATACCAATAATGTTTTTAAACTTTCCACCACTTCTGGATCTGTGGCTGTGGACGATTCTTTGGTAATTGACATGAAATTTGTTCCAACAGTGCCCGGAAATTATTCAGCTTCCCTTATTATTAATAATAGTGATACCAATAGGATAGTTTGTGTAAATGGAACTGCCGTTGCAAAGCCAGATGCAGGCTTTAGTTATTTTGAGGATAATGTATGCATGGGTAAATTCATTTTCCAAGATACCAGTATTTATACACCAACCGGCTGGCAATGGGATTTTGGAGATGGAAACTTGAGCAATAGCCCTAATCCAACCCATTTCTTCCCGGAACCTGGATTCTATAATGTAAAGCTTACCGTGGTAAATCTTAATGGATTAGACACCATGACTCAAGTTATTGAGTCCAAAGCTTTGATGGCAGAATTTGTAATGTCTCACGATACGGTTTACGGAGATTCCATTGTGAATTTTGGTGATAGTAGTAAAATTGGAAGCAGCTGGGCCTGGGATTTTGGAGACGGAAATACAGATACTTTGAAAAATCCTAGTCATAGCTATTCTCAAGCAGGAAGCTATACAGTTAGCCTAACGGTTAGTAATACTCATGGTTGTACAGAAACTCTTAGCAAAACTATTATTGTTTTAAGTAATATCGGTTTAGATGAAAACCAGGCTTTAGAGCAAATGATACAATTGTATCCAAATCCATCAAGCGGAATTTTTTATCTCGAAATAGACCCACAAGCTGTGACGAGTATGAATGAATTTGAGGTTCAGATTTCAGACATGACAGGGAGGTCTATTCTTCAAATATCAAATTTAGAGGATTTTAAAACTAAGCTAGATCTGGAACAATTTGAATCTGGAGTATATCTACTTCAGGTATATAAAAATGGAAGCCTAATTTCCCATAAGCGTCTCGTTAAAGGGAAATAAATTTTGAATTAACTATAGAAAGCCCAATTACATGGATTTGTGATTGGGCTTTTTATTTTATTAATGCTGGCAAACAAGCTTAAATTGCTAATTTTGGCAGGTGTTGATTTCTGAAATAATCGCTTATTGTGGAGCACTGGCCATTGGCCTAACCTTAGGACTTACTGGTGCAGGTGGTTCCATTCTTACCGTACCCATTTTAGTTTATTTATTGGGCTTTGATTCAATCCTTAGTACGGGCTACTCTCTGTTCATTGTTGGCTGTACAGCGGCAGTAGGAGCTATTCGAAACCTTATCAAAGGAATGGCTAAAATTAAGGTGGCGCTTTGGTTTGGTTTAGCTAGTATGCTGAGTATATTTATTACCAGAAAGTACCTTATTACCGCTTTGCCGGATAATATTCTGGAAATTGGAAACTTCCTTCTTAGCAAGAATATTGCGGTAATGTTATTATTCGCCACATTGATGATTTTCTCTGGACTGAGAATGGTGAGAAAAAAGAAGGCCACTGGAGGTGTAAGTATTGGCGATTTATCCTATCCCAGGTTGATAATTCAAGGATTGTTTGTGGGTTTGCTTACAGGTTTGGTTGGAGCAGGTGGTGGGTTTTTAATCGTCCCTGCTTTGGTGATTTTAGCAAAACTTCCCATGAAACAGGCTGTTGGAACATCGCTATTAATAATAGCAACAAATTCAATGGTTGGATTTCTGGGTGACTTAAGTAATAGGTCTATGGATTGGGGATTTTTATTGCCTTTTGCAGGAATTGCCATTTTGGGGATATTTATGGGGATGGCATTAGCTGATAAAGTAAACGGAGCACAGCTAAAACGAGGTTTTGGATTTTTCGTCTTAGCTGTGGCTGCTTTTATTTTGATAAAGGAATTTTCTTCAATTTTAGGGTATTAGGCTTCTTATCTTTCATTGAAGTTGAGAATCATAATTAAATTTCCATCCGCGTAGAATTCAAAATCCCCATTTGCACCTTCTTCATAAGCATGAAATTCCCAGAAAAATATTTCATCATCTTGAAATTCATTTAAATCTTCATCAACAATTCTAATTTCCCAAACTTCATCTGTTGCTAAGATTTCAGCAGGGAAAACAGTGGTTGTAGGCAAGAAATTGCTATTGTCTTCAGTAAAAGTGCTAAACTCCCAGTTATTTGCAGATCGCCTTTTTAGATCTATTCTAATATCTGGCGCACTATTGTCCGCATCATAATTTAAAGCGGGCAAGGCTAAAACTTCTGCAGTTTTAAAATATCGGTTTGGGTATTCGAAATATTCTTCTTTTACACAACTACTGAGAAAGAGAATTGAGGCAAGGAGGATAAGATTTTTCATAATTTATTTAGTTTGGTGTTGGTTTCCTTTATTGATTGCCTAAATTTCAAAAATGAGGCCAAACTTAATCTATGTTCACAAGTAATTGAAAAACAGGTCTTTATATTGTCGGGATAATAATTGTCGAGCATGAGCGCAAAAAATAATATTGGATTATGCCTTGGAGGAGGAGGAGCAAGGGGTATTGCCCATCTTGGAGTAATCAAGGCATTAGAGGAATTAAAAATACCCATTAGTCATGTTGCCGGAACAAGTGCAGGAGCTCTTGCAGGTTGTCTTTTTGCAGCTGGTATTAAAGCAGATGACATCTTCAAAGAAATTGAAAAAAGTTCTTGGTGGAAAATAATGAGCCCATCAAAACTATCCTTAGGGCTTACCAGCCATAAGTATATTTTAAAATTATTGAATGCCATGATCGCTGAAAATGATTTTAAGGCTTTGGCTTTAAAATTTTATGTTTGTGTAACCAATATCACCGACGGTGAGGAGTGGATAATTGAAAATGGAAATTTGTTCGACTCTGTTGCAGCCTCCTGTGCCATACCGGTTCTTTTTGAGCCAATAAAACTTGAAGAAAAGGTTTGTATAGATGGTGGACTTCTCAACAATATGCCTGTTCAACCTCTAAAAAAGCTGAAACTACCAACCATTGGTGTTAATATTAACGAACATGGTAAGGCTTCGGATTTGAGCTCCATGCCTCAAATTGCAAAAAGATCTTTTAACCTTGCCGTGTGGAGGGCAACACAAGCAAATTGGGAAATGTGCGATGTTAAAATTGATGTAACAGCAGCTCATGATTTCGGCTTATTAGATTTTCATAAGGGTGATCAGCTTTTTAAACTGGGTTACGAGGCCGCCATGAAATGTGAAAATGAATTAAAGTCTCTAATAACTCAAGAATAGTTTTACTTATTAAGATCTTTACCAGAATAACCATTGTAATTTATGTTTGAAATAAGCGCTAGCAAAATTCAAAGTGTAATTGTTCACCTTGTTGGGAATAAACTAAAGGAAGAAAGTCTAGTTTTTAGTGAGGAATTATCGGGTATGGACCAAGCTACAGAAAATGTGATATGGACCTACTTAATGTCTGCATTTAAAAGCCCAGAT
Source organism: uncultured Cryomorphaceae bacterium (assembly GCA_963976435.1). Lineage (GTDB taxonomy): Bacteria > Bacteroidota > Bacteroidia > Flavobacteriales > Schleiferiaceae > CAKZNE01. The sequence continues at coordinate 28,956 of CAXBKQ010000024.1, forward strand.
TTTTACAAATTCCATCACCCTGTTGATTTAGAATTTAATGCCGTTTACCAAATAATCAAGGATACTTTTAAAGATGAAGAAAGCTTTAAAAGAAAGTCTTGTGACCTGGCAAAACTATTATATGATGTTTCTGATCATCCGCAAATTAAGGCTGGGGAATTTTTTGTCATTTTATTCAAAGATTTAGCATTTGACAAGATCAGTGGTGATGCTATTGGAATTTTTAAATCGGAAAGAAAACAAGCATTTTTGTTTACAGAAGAATCCAATTCTGTAATTGATTTATTTACCTATAATGGTATTAGTCCATCCAAAGTTGATAAAGCCTGTTTGGTATTCCATGATTCCCAAGAAGATGGTTTTAATGTTTTGTCTGTTGATAATGTAAACAAAGGTGATGATGCAAAATTTTGGTTTGAAGAGTTTTTAAAGATTAAACCGAGATCTACAGATTTTTCTAAAACAGATAAGGTTCTATCCCTAGCCAAGGATTTTATTGAAATGGACTTAGGTGGTGAAAAGCAATTGGAAAAACCTGAATCAATTGATTTATTAAATAAATCCATTAATTATTTCAAGGAGAATGAGTCTTTCAATATTCAAGAGTTTAAAGATCAAATTTTTGAAGATGAGAAAATTGCTGAAAAATTTCTAGAATTTAGTGATGAAAGAAGTGTTCCGGAAATAAGCATAAACGAATCATTCACCATTTCGGTTCCGGCCGTAAAAAAGAAGAATAAATTTTTTAAGAGTGTTCTAAAGCTGGATAAAAATTTCCATGTCTACATCCATGGAGATCGTGAATTGGTGGAGAAAGGTGTTGATGAAAATGGAAAGAAATATTATAAATTATACTATGAGGAGGAATCCTAAGAAAGGGGGGCAAATGCCCCCCCTTTTTTATTTTAAAGTATAATATAATCCCATATATATATTACGACCAAAAATAGGCCCCCAAGCATAATTTGTGTCGAAAGTGTTGGAATAAGGGTTTTGAGAATTTAAAATAGGACTCGTTGTTTGGCGGTAGTCAAAAACATTATCCGAGCCTAAAAAAACTTCGATCCCATTGCCAAATTCTTTGTTCACCTGAAAATTAGCAGTGAAAAAGGAAGGAGATAAATCGGGAATCTGAATAACTGTTGGATGTTGTTCCGTGTCTGGCAATCTTTTTTCTCCAAACCAATTTAGGGTGAAATCGAATTTCCATTTTTTACTTGTATTATAGGAAAGGTTCACAAAGGCCCTGTTTTTTGGAACTAAATAGGCTTGTCGTAAACCTTCCAAATAGTTTTCCTCAGAATTCAAATATTTATAAGCGAGCCTAAGTTCTAGGTCTTTGATTATTTCCACATCCAGTTGGCTAAACAAGCTTAAACTTCTGGATTTTGATCTGTAAAGGAAATAAATGGTGCTTGGGTCGAAATCGGAATCCACCACCAATTGATTTTCAAAATAGGTGTAAAAGCCATCCAAATTGAAACTAAAATCTTTACCAAATAAGCTAAATTTCTGGCTCCAACCAATTCCTGAATTCCAAGCCACTTCTGGAGAGATGTTTTGGATTAAATCAAAATTTAAGGTTCTGCCGCTTGCCAGAGCATGAACATGTTCAATTATAGCATTGGCTGTCCTTTGTCCTCTACCTCCACCTATTCGCAGTGCTGAATTTTCATTTAGATCATATTTAATATTCAACCTTGGTGTGAGGAAAGCATTTTCGAAATACAGATTATAATCTCCCCTAATTCCTGCAACCATGGTTAGTTTTGGATTGGGGGTATAGGTATATTCAAAATAAGCTCCCGGTACAATTTCGGTTCTAGATGAGTTATAAACGAAAGAACTCAGAGGGTCACTAATTAGTCTTTCTGAAATATCATCCGCTTGCAGGGAAAGGCCAGTTTTAAATTTATGATTTGTATTTCCGATGATATCCTGGAATATACTATTGAAATAAAAACCATACTGTTCACCTAAATAATTCCTATTGCCAAAGCTGGCTTCTCTATCCTGAAAATTGGCACTAAAAATTAAACCGATGCTACGGTCAATTTTATCTTCAAACACATATCCTGCTTTACCAAATACCTCGAACCTTCTTCCTTCTGAAGAATATCCCCAAACACTATCAGATGGGTTTTGCTCTTCCGCAAAGGAAATTTGCCCACCTCTTTTCAAATCTTGAATAGCTGTTGCACCAACTTGTCATTCCCATCCCTTGCCATCTCTTCCAAAATGCCACTTATTACTAAGATTAAATTGGCTTCCAATAGGCATATCTGCAAAACCATCTTCATTCTGATCATTTACAAATGGTGAATTGCTGTAATGGGCTAGGATTTCGGATGAAGTAGTTTCATTGATCTTAAAGCCAGAAACGATATTTCCTTCCATTCTACCTCCTTGATTCGCGAAAATATTGAGGAGTAAAGGAGGGCTTGTTTCTGGCTTCATTAGCTCCACATTTATTTGCCCAGTTATACTCTCATAACCATTCATCACCGAGCTTAAGCCCTTCGTTAGTTGAATGCTTTCCACAAATGGACCAGGAATGTAGGTAAAACCAGTAGAGGCGTTTATTCCCCTTGCAAAAGGAATATTTTCCCTCTGGATAAGTGCATATCTACCAGCCAAGCCCAACATTTCAATATGCTTGGTTCCTGTTACCGCATCCGCAAATGAAACGTCTACCGAGGCATTTGTTTCAAAGCTTTCACTTAAATTACAACAAGCCGCCTTTCGCAATTCCTTTGCATCAATTTTATAGGTGAGATCCGGCCTTTTTAGGTCTACTGTACTAGCATCTACTTTACCAACAATATCTACCTCATTTAATTTTTGACCATTGGCTTCTAACCTAAAGTTGATACTTCCTTTTCTGGAAATAACAATTTTTGTTTGTGTAGCATAGCCAATAAAACTTACGCTTAGCTCATTGCTCTTTGCACTTCTTTCAATTTAGAAATAGCCCTTGGAGTCCGTGGTAGTACCAATATTAGTACCGGCCCAGAAAACACTTGCTCCAGGTAAAAGAAATTCTTCTTCCCCATCCCAAGCCTTAACGGTGCCACTTATTTGTCCAATTGCAATTTGAGCAATTAGACAAAAAGAGATTGTTAAGAGTTTCATTATTGTTTTTTGGACTGTTTTTCAGCTTCGTGATCATTCACTACCTCTGGGTCACGGTAATGGCAGCAGCCATGAAGTTTATTATAGGCTTCATCCGGAGCGGTTGCATATTCAGTATCATAACCACTCGCAATAATAGACTTGTTAATCCTCATCAGGTCTACTTTGCTACTGTCGTAAGATAAAACAAGAATTTTGGTTTCAGAATCCCATTCGGCTTTCTTTACACCTTCCACTTTTGCGGCTTTTTCTATCACTCTTTCGCACATCCCACAAACACCATTTACAATCATGCTTGTATCTATATTCTGCGCATTTAGACTATTGGAGCCAATAAATAGCAATGCCAATAGCATTATAGTTTTAATATTTTTCATCGTTTTATATTTTTATTTGGAACCCTAAGGTTCATTTTAATTGATTTTAGAAATAGTAAGAATTGAGAATACTATTCGGCCTAAATTAAAAAACGTTGAATTTCTATGAGAATTTCCTTCTGAGGTAATGGTATTTCTGGTGGAGAAAATTTTTGATGCTTGATATCGTTCAGCATCAAATTTAGACCATCAATTAAATTAAAGCTCTGGAAAAAGCTTAACGAGAAGGGTGGAAATAAGTTTTGGGATTTTTCTTCTTTCTTAACTACTAATATTCCTGGTGCCGATAGAGTTTGATCTAGACAACAAGTATGCTCCCTAGAAACTTGATCCTGAACCGGACTGCAAGAATGAGCTTGCATGGAGCAACTTTCACCTATACTATAGTAGCTAATATTTTTTAGCATACCCATACAGTAATGTCTATTTACTGTAAGTCCCATGCTGGAAAATAAAAGGCATGCGCTTAGAAAAAGGGATGATATGAGTTTAAATAACTTCACCGCACAAATTTAAGAAATTTTAAGAGGATAGAGAACTTTAATCTTCTAAGGGGTCCTCGTCGAAATTTTTGAGGCTGCCTTTTTCGGAAAGTAGAATAGCAATAGGTCTGGTTTTTTCAAACTCAGCGCAAATAATTACTATGATAACCGTTATAGGCACGCTTAATATCATTCCAGTAATTCCCCACATTACTCCCCAAACTGAAAGTGCAATGATTACTACAAGCGAACTTATATTTAAAGAATTACCCATCGCTTTGGGTTCTACAATATTTCCTATAATTAACTGAATGGTTCCTACAATTCCTAATACCAAAAAGAATGGTCCCCATTCTCCAAATTGTAAAAGGGTAAAAAGGGAAGGGAAACTTGTGGCAATTAAGGAACCAATGGTTGGGATATAATTTAAAAGGAAAATTAAGAATGCCCAAAAAACTGGGGCCTCAACACCAATTGCCCATAATGCTATGAAACTTAAAAAGCCTGTAAGCAGGCTTATCAGCGTTTTTAAATATAAATAGCTTCCAATAGATTTTTCAATTTTCAACAAAATGGTATTGGCATTTGCATATTTCTTAGGATCCTTATAAAGTGCCTTTAATTTATTGGGGAACATTACATCCTCCAACAAAAGAAAAAGGGTATACAGCACTATAGTAAAAGCATTGCCAAAAATTTCAGTTAGAGATGAAAAAACAGCAGCTAGAATCCCTGAAAAGTCAAAATCACCAATGAATTCACTGATCATTCCAGCGATATCAATTTTTAAATTAGAATCTAATAGTTCCTGAATGTGTTTAACGTTCTTTTCGTAAGTAGGAAGGGATTCTGAAAGGAGTTCGATATTTACTATCAACATATTCACTATGGCTCCTACAATACCAAAAATGATCAATGCTGATATAGTGGTCTGCAGCCAATGAGGAAAGAACCGACGGATGAACCCAACTTTTTCTAGACCATTTTTCTTTATTCCACGGATAAGAAACCAAACCAACAATGCCAATACAAAAGGTATTAATAGCTGCTTGGTGAAAATGAGTATCGTTACCGATCCAACACCAATAATTAAGGAATAAGCGGTTCTAGATAAGGACATATTAAATTTCTAAGCTTGCCGGAGTATATCGCAAGTTAAGTTAAATATGTAAAAGCCATTCTTGAAGGATGTATACCGCTGCTCCAGCAAAATATCCGATGATAGCCAAAAGACTTATTTTCTTTAAATACCATCCAAAGGAAATTTTCTCTAATCCCATTACAGCAACTCCAGCTGCAGAACCAATAATAAGGGCGCTTCCACCTGTTCCAGCACAATAGGCAAGGAACTCCCAAAATAGACCATCCTGGGCAAAATAAGAACCCTCAATTATACTGATATCATACATCCCCATAGCAGCTGCTACCAAGGGTACATTATCTACAATGGAGGAAAGCAATCCTATTATAATACTAACCACATACACCCCCTGCGCTTCATCGGTTCCCACATTATTGTCGAGGAACATGGCCATATCTCTTAGTTGACCAGCAGATTGCAAACTAGCAACAGCTAATAAAATACCTAAGAAAAATAAAACACTTGGCGTATCTACCTTTTGCAGTACAGCAATAACGCTTAGTCTAGATTTTACCTCATTATTCTTTTTACGGTGTAAAATTTCTGTAATTACCCAAAGTACCCCTAAACTCAACATCATTCCCATAAATGGAGGAAGATGGGTTACAGTTTTAAAAACTGGAACGAATAACAAACCAGCAACTCCAGCTATAAAAACTATCGTTCTTTCTTTTGAAGTGGTAGGATTAATATGATGCTCTAAATCCTGAGATTTATTAGGACGTGTTACATTTCCTTTTTGTCTAAATGATAAAATCGCTAGAGGAACTAATAAACATACCAAACTCGGGATAATAAGCTTTACGATAATGGCCCCAGCAGTAACCTGGCTTCCTATCCATAGCATGGTGGTGGTTACATCACCAATTGGCGACCAAGCTCCACCAGCATTCGCCGCAACGATCACCATACCAGCAAATAGCCATCTATCTTTTTTGTCATCAATTAATTTCCTCAATAAGGAAATCATGACTATAGATGTAGTAAGGTTATCTAAGGCAGCAGAAAAGAAAAAGGTTAGAATACAAACAACCCATAGTAATTTGGATTTTTTTGTGGTTTGAATACGATCCGTAATTACGGCAAATCCTTCATGGGCATCCACAAGTTCTACTATGGTCATGGCACCAAGTAAGAAAAACAAGATGGAGCCTATCTCTCCCAAATGTTCTAGAATTTGAAAATGAGTAACATAGTGGGTTATGAATTCTGTTTCTTCAGTAATATGAGATTTCTCCCTAAACATATCTCCTATATAGTGCGGGATTGCCTCAAAATTCACAATACCCTGTGCTCCCAAAACATAGATTGTCCAGCATACTACACCAGTAATTAAAGCTGATGCAGCTTTATCAATTCCAATATTGTGTTCCAAAGCAATGGCCACATAGCCAATTACAAACACCGCAACCATTAATAGATACATGGGATATAATTTTTTTTTAACGAAGCCAAAAGTAATAAAAGAAGCTTCTTAATTTATGTTATGATTATTAACATTTGAATTATTTAAATAAAAAAGGCGCAATTTGAAAACTGCGCCTTTTTTATCAATCCTATAATGGTCTTAAACTAATTGTTTAAGCGAAATTTCATAGGCGGTTTTAGTAAGTAATAGTTTATCTTTTCTAAGCTCATAGCATTTTTCTAATGCCTGCTTAATAGTGTTTGAAGTATCATCAAAAATGGCCTTATCAGAAAGACTTACATTATCTCCCATTAAATAACCAAAAACTCTAGCCATACCACAATTACTGATAAAATCAGGAATGCAATTAACTTTTTGGTCTGCATACTCCGAAATGGCACCATAGAAAATTTCATTATCCGCAAAGGGAACATTCGCCCCTGAGGAAATTACCTCAAGGCCATTATCTACCATGCTATCCAAATGTTTTTTACTCACTAGGCGTGAAGCAGCTGCTGGAATAAAAATTTCGGCGCCAACTTCCCAGATTTTCGAATTTGCTTCTTCAAAACTCATCATGTTTTCAGCCACTAAATAATTACCCTTCTTAGCCTTAAATAATTCCTTAATTTCATCAAAATTGAAGCCCTCAGGATTTAATAGCCCACCAACACGATCAATAATACCAGTAATCAATGCGCCTTCTTGTGCAAGGTAATATGCTGCTGCTGCCGCTACATTTCCCCAACCTTGGATTATCACTCTTTTCCCCTTAAGGTCTCCACCGTAAATTGAATAAAAATGTCGAACTGATTCTGCAGTACCATATCCTGTAATCATATCGGCTACTGTATATACTTGTCCTCCTTGGGGAGCAAGCTCTGAGTTGCTAACTGGAAATAGAACTCCCTTCTGTAATTGTTCAATTTTTTTACTTTTTGTTTCAGGATTTGGGTTAAAATGCCCCACTAGTACACCCTCTTGCGGATGTTCAATTCCCAAATTATTGGTAATGGGAATAACCTCGTGGATTTCATCAACATTTAAATCCCCACCTGTACCGTAATAATTTTTTAATAAGGGCTTCACAGCCTTATACCATCTTTCCAAAACCTCAGATTTTCGAGGATCATTTGGATTGAAATTGATTCCTGATTTTGCTCCTCCAATAGGAGGTCCAGCTACGGTGAATTTAATTTCCATGGTTTTGGCTAGAGAAAGTACCTCATGTTTATTTAGGCCTTCCCTCATTCTAGTGCCACCACCCGCAGCGCCTCCTCTTAATGAATTTATTACTACCCATCCTTCGGCAGTTGTTTCACTATCATTCCAATGGAATACTATTTCTGGTTCCTTGGCCTCATATAGTTTTAGTAAATCTTTCATAGCTGATTTTGTTTGGTTGGCAAAAGTATAAAAACCACCAATGCCATTTTTTATTTGAAGCTTCTATTAAATGTAAATTTTTCCGGAACTGTGATCTTTTTTTGCTCCTGTTACGGAAGCCAAAACATTGGTTTTACCTTGCAGCCGCAAAAGGCCAAGTAATCCAAAAATTAGAGCTTCCTTAAATTCAATTAATTCTTTCTCTGGAATGCTGATTTGGCATTCTGTTTTGCTTCTTATCAAATCAATGAGAAAAGAATTATAAACCCCACCACCAGTAAATAATGCATTTGAAATAGTATGCTCCTCAATAATATTTGAAATTTGAATTGCAGCATGTTCTAAAAAGGTTCTCAATTTATCCTGAATTGTAATATCAAACTTTTCCAAGACCGGATTTATATGTTCCTCTACCCATTCTGCACCAAGAGTCTTTGGTCCCTGAACTTGATAGTATTCGAGTTTATTTAAAGTTTCAAGAAGAGGAAAGTTTATATTCCCTTTTCTAGCGAGATTTCCATCTTCGTCATAGGCGAGTCCTAAATTTTGAGATAAAGAATTGGATACATAATTTAATGGGCAAATATCCATAGCCAATCTTGATCCGTTTCTTCCAAATGAGATATTTACAAACCCTCCAAAATTTAAACATGCTTCATAGTTACCAAATAGAAGTTGATCACCAATAGGTACTAAAGGAGCACCCTGGCCACCCAACTGTATATCCTGAACCCTAAAATCACAAACTAGGGGTATTTTATGTCTATTAAAAATTTCCGGACCATTTCCTATCTGCAGTGTATAACCTTTTTCGGGCTGATGATAAATGGTATGTCCATGGGAGGCTATTAAATCTATATTTTTTGCTTCAATTTGATAACGCTCAAAGAAGTTTTGAATTTCCCTGGCAAGTAGAATAGCATATTCATGATCTAAGCTTTTCAGCTCTTCCTCGTTTTTATGGCTTTGGTATTTTAGTTTCTCCCTCCAAAAATCTGAATATTCTATGGTCTCGGCGGATAGAATTTCAAAGCTAATTTTAGACCCAATATGGAATTTTATGTGAGTAATATCTAATCCGTCCAGGGAGGTGCCAGACATTAAAGAAATAACATAGTATGTATTTTGACCTTCTTTTATCAATGTAATTTAGTAATGCCTTACCTTTGCAATCTTCAAAAATAGGATTGTCAATATAACAAACAACACGATATGAATTTTGAACTTACCGAAGAGCATTTAATGATCCAACAAGCTGCTCGTGATTTTGCCCAAAACGAACTATTACCTGGCGTTATTGAAAGGGATAATAAACAAGAATTTCCGGCAGAACAGGTTAAGATGATGGGAGAACTTGGCTTTCTCGGTATGATGGTAAGTCCAGAATACGGCGGGAGCGGATTGGATACAATTTCCTATGTAATTGCCATGGAAGAAATTTCTAAAGTAGATGCCTCTGCCTCTGTAATTATGTCTGTAAACAATAGCTTGGTTTGCTGGGGATTGGAAAAATTTGGTACAGAAGAGCAAAAAAGAAAATATTTAACACCCTTGGCTAAAGGGGAAATTATTGGTGCCTTTTGCCTATCAGAACCAGAAGCAGGATCTGATGCTACCTCTCAGCGAACTACTGCTATTGATAAAGGAGACCATTATTTATTAAATGGAAATAAAAACTGGATCACCAATGGTAATTCAGCATCTGTATATTTAGTGATGGCCCAAACCGATGTGGAAAAGGGGCACCATGGTATCAATTGCCTTATTGTAGAAAAGGGGATGGATGGATTTGTAGTAGGAAACAAAGAGGATAAACTTGGAATTAGAGGTTCTGATACTCATTCATTAATGTTTCAAGATGTTAAGGTGCCCAAAGAAAATAGAATTGGTGATGAAGGTTTTGGATTCAAATTCGCCATGAAAGTTTTAAGTGGAGGAAGAATAGGTATCGCTAGCCAAGCGCTAGGGATTGCTTCTGGTGCTTATGAATTGGCACTCAAATATTCTAAGGAAAGAAAGACCTTTGGAAAAGAAATCGGACATCACCAAGGAATTGGTTTTAAATTGGCGGATATGGCAACTGAAATTGAAGCCGCTAGACTGTTGTGCTATAAAGCCGCCTGGCTAAAAGACCAAAAAGTGAACTTTGATTTAGAAAGTGCACAAGCTAAATTATTTGCCTCTGCAACTGCTATGAAAACTACGGTTGAGGCTGTACAAATACACGGTGGTTATGGCTATGTAAAAGAATACCATGTTGAACGACTTATGCGCGACGCAAAAATTACCCAGATTTATGAAGGTACCTCTGAAATCCAAAAAATTGTGATTTCCAGAGCGATTTTAAAAGACTAATTTTATTAGAGTAGGGGAATGCAGCGTTCGAGCTTCATTCCTCTGCTACCTTTAATAAGGATGGTTTTGTCTTCTGGCAACTCCTTTTCCAGGTAAGAGATTAAAGCCTCTGTGCTATTAAAGTAAAGCTGTTTTTGGGAAGGTAATTTGCTTTTACAAAAAGCTTCACCAACGAAAATCACCCTTTCAAAATTCATTTTAGAAGCAATCTCAATAACTTTCTGATGCTCGGCTTCTTCATATTCTCCCAATTCAAACATATCCCCTAAAATCATCCACTTTGACTTTGCGCTAATTTGCTGAAGGTTATTAATTGCACCTTCCATGCTACTGGGATTCGCATTATACGCGTCAATAATTAATTGATTTTTTGGAGTGATTTCAATTTGTGAGCGATTATTTGTGGGAAAATAGGATTCTAGGGCGTCTTTTATATGGGCTTGCTCAATATTGAAATATAATCCTAGTGCTATAGCCGCGGAAATATTGTTGAAATTATAATGTCCAGTAAGATTAGTTTGAATTTCCTGAGACCCTAGGCCAATCTTTACAAAGGAGTTTCCAGAACTATAATTGGCTATTTCTTCAATAAAAAAATCTGGAGATTTAGAGTTTTCTTTTCCAAAAACCTTCCGTGATATATCGGCTGACAATTCCATTTGAAGGCTGTCCTCCTGGTTTACCAATGCAAGTCCTTGGTTTTGTCGCAAATAATCGTATAATTCCCCCTTGCCTTTAATTACCCCTTCAATTCCTCCAAACCCTTCTAAATGGGCTTTGCCGAAATTGGTGATATAACCAATATCAGGTTTACAAATCTTGCATAGGAATTCAATTTCCTTTTGATGATTGGCACCCATTTCAATAATACCTATTTCATCACCCTTTTTAATTCTCAATAAACTTAGTGGGACGCCAATATGATTATTTAAATTCCCAATGGTAGCCTTAACTTTATATTTTTTTTTCAGGATTTCATAGACTAACTCCTTTGTGGTAGTTTTTCCATTACTTCCTGTTAGGCCAAAAATTTGAATGCTGCCACTTAAGGAGTCTCGGTGAAAACTGGCTAATTCTTGAAGGGATTTTAAACAGTCATCCACCAGAATACAATTTGTACCGGTATATTCAACTTCATCAACAATGGCAAATGATGCTCCTGATTCAAGGGCTTTTTGGGCATATTCATTACCATTAAAATTATCACCCTTTAAGGCGAAAAAAAGATTTCCCGCTTCTACTGTTCTTGTATCAATGGAAATACCTGTAGAATTCAGAAAATAGGAATATAATTCTTGACTATTCATAGATAAAAAAAATCCCCCGTTTTGGCGGGGGATCAAATTTAAATATTAATTGTATTTATATCTTTTAAACTTATCTCTTTTAGGTTTGGATGGATCTTCATCTTTATCCGAACTTTGGTTTTGGAATCCGAGCCTGTCCATAGCACATCTAAATCCAATATAGTCTGTAGACTGGTTTTCTTCTAAATGCCTTCTCGTACCTGGAGTAAGCCAATATGCTCTGTCCTTCCAGCTACCTCCTTTATAAACTCTTGAGGTGTTGTCGATTAAGGTAGTTTTTTGATAATCATACATAGCAGCTTCTTCAGTAGGGTCTTGGTCGTAGTATATACTAGACTCTTGATCACCATCCAAAACATCTCTATAATCAGAGTATTTATAATTTCTTCTATTCAAGTTTTCCTCTTCAGTAACCTTGCGAGTAGGTAATTCTCCTGGAAGGTTATCGATAGCGCTACTATCAGAATTGTACTGAGGCTCTTGAAGAATTTCAAGGGCTCCAAAGTCTTGGTAATTTTCATCAAAAGTGCTAAACTGATTTCCTCTAAATGGATTTAAATCAGTCATATCTTCTGGAGATAATGGACGGTAAACATCCATCACCCATTCAGCCACGTTTCCAGCCATATCATAAAGACCGTAATCATTTGGAGGATAAAATTTCACTTGCATGGTTACCATAGCTTCATCATTCAACCAGCCACCTAAGCCGCCGTAGTCACCACGTCCACGTTTAAAGTTGGCCAGCATTTTTCCTCTTTCCCCTTTATCAGGGTTATGAGAAGAACTTCCGTTCCAAGTGTATTTATTGGCATCAGTAATACGGTTGAATTTTCTAGATCCAATATTTCCATAGGCAGCATATTCCCATTCCGCTTCTGTTGGGAGACGGTATTTTGGTAATAGAATACCATCATCCAATCTTACTGGTCTTCCTTCATCGCCATATGCACTATTAGGATTATTATCCTTTAACCCTTTTTTATTTTGTTGAGTATATTCTCCAGAACGGTATAAATAAACTTCTGTATTAAAATGATCCGCATCTGCTTGTTCAGGCATTTCAGAGAAAATACCTTCCTGAATTAATATATCTTCATTTACCCTATCAGTTCTCCAAGAGCAAAATTTCATTGCCTGTATCCAATTAATTCCTACTACTGGATAAAAATTATAGGCAGGATGGCGAAAATAGTTTAAAACGTATTTTTCATTCAAGGAAAGTGGATCTCTCCATACCAAAGTGTCTGGTAAAATACTCGTTAAAATTTCGGGGTAGTAGTCAAGGTCAAAAACTCTTTGTGTCCAATAAAGGTATTCACGATAGTCAACATTGGTAACCTCATTTTCATCTAAGTAAAAGGAGCTTACGGTTACTTGCCTTGGAATATTATTCCAATCTTTATAAAAATCTTCTTCTACTCTTCCCATGGTGAAGGTACCTCCTTCAATGAACACTAGGCCAGGACCAGTTTCTTGTCCATCATAATCATCATTGATTGAAAATCCACCATTATCTGGATCATTATAGGACCAACCAGTAGTATTACTGCCTGATTTACTACAAGAGCCAAGAATCAAAAAAGAAACTACCAAGGGTAGTATAGCTATTTTTTTAAAGTTCATTGTGTTCATACCTTGAAAAAATATTTTGTTGCTTTAAAACTAAAACTTTGGACATTTTATTGCCTTTACAGATGGTCTCCTCGTTCTGCAAGGAAATTGATAGGAAAGAGATATTTCATGGGCACCTCCTAAATCATTAGTTAAGGATGATAAGGTAACATCGTAACTGTAACCAATTTTCCATGCATTTTCTGTTGGTGCATAACCCAATAAAATTAAAAGAGCGTCCGGTCCACTTCCAGGAATAATTCGAGTTCCCAAGCCACCAGATAATTCTGCGCGATTAAAAGAAACACTTCCTGTGAATTGGCTGAAATTGCTTTGAACCTGATAAACGAAATTTGGAATCAGATAATTTTGAATACTGTTTGATAACCTCTTTCTACCTAAAGGAATGGTAATTCCTGCATGACCTGTTATTTTCATCGGAAGCTTTTCGTTAATAAAAAAGCTCTCCACAGGCTCCGTTAAATGGTTTATCACTAAACCCACATAAAATCTTTTTGTAAATCCTAAAAAACCTACGCTTACATCAAAATGTGAATTCGTGGTTTGACCAGGAGGAACTTCTTCAGAAGGTTTTACAAATCCATAAAAGGGATCAATCTGACTTGGAAAAGTAAAGCCATCCCAATCTAAGGATCTTTGTCTAAAGGTTGCTTGAAATCCAGACAGGAGATAAAATTTTCTTGAAGCTTTAAGGTGATAAGAGTAAATAGCACTCACCTCAGTTGCTGCTAGAGCGCCACTACCGGATTCATCTCTGGTGGCTAATAATCCAATACCACCATTGATACTACTTACATACTGATCATAGGAGGCAGAATAAGTTTGATAAACGCTCAGGCCGGGATATTGATTTCTGTAATTAAGGGTGGCTCTAGGACATTTATTCAAACCTGCAAAAGCTGGATTGAGGTATAGGGGGTTGGCATAGGCTTGTGTAAAGTGAGCATCCTGCCCAGACGAGAATAGGGGACACAGTAAAATACCTGTTACCAAAAGAGTTAGTAATTGTTTGCCCATTTTTTTTAAGGGTTTCAAGCTACAATTATACAAATTATTTAGTGTTCGGTTAATATTTAATTGGCTTTTTGGTGCTAAATAACGCGATTTTCCATTTTTAATTTCCCAAGAAGTACATATGAAGCTTATGTTTGCTCCTTTAAAATTTTCACATTTTATAATTTTAAAATAATAAGACCCATTGAATTGCGTTTAGCATCCATAACAAAATGAATAGATGAAATTAAGAAAACCAAAATTCTCGCTTTCAATTTTATTATTGTCCCTAGCCCATCTGTGCTTTTCTCAAAACTGGGCTAGCAATTCGGTTCTTAGCTCTGGAGATTGGTTCAAGGTATCAATAGAATCATCTGGAGTATATAAGCTAAGCCCCAGTTTTTTTGCGAACAACAATATTGGTTCATCTGGCCAATTAAATATCAATGAAATTAGAGTTTATGGAAACGGGCAAGGTGTTTTACCTCCTAATAGTTCTTTTTTCCGAAAAGATGATCTGAAAGAAATTCCCCTAAAAAGGGTGGATGCTAACCAAAATGGAAAATTTGATGGTGGAGATTTTATTTTGTTTTTCGCTCATGGTCCTCATTTGTGGAACCAAATTTCCAATTCAAACGATTTTAAACATGTCTTAAACTTTTACAGAGACCAAAACAGCTATTTTATTAGTACAGAAAACGGACAAGGAGCGGAGATAACTGCTGCAAATCCAAATACAGGGGTTCCTAATAATTCAATTACCAGCTATGATGATTTTCAATTTAAGGAGGATGAAAGCGATAATTTGGTAGGTGCAGGGAGAACATGGGTTGGAGATTTATTTGATTTCACCCTTCAATATAATTATGGTTTTAATTTCCCTGATTTGGATAAATCTCAAGAGGTAAAAGTGAGGGTTAGTGCTGTAGCAAGAGCATCCACCTCAAATACCTCAATGAAAG
Organism: uncultured Cryomorphaceae bacterium; assembly: GCA_963976435.1. Classification (GTDB taxonomy): domain Bacteria; phylum Bacteroidota; class Bacteroidia; order Flavobacteriales; family Schleiferiaceae; genus CAKZNE01. The sequence continues at coordinate 44,134 of CAXBKQ010000024.1, forward strand.
TAAGAATAGGTTCATTGCCTATTGATACTTTAAATTTTACCGCACATGGGACTAGTAATGGGGCACCATATGTTACGCGCGGAAGAGATGTAAATGGAAGCATAGAAAGTAGTTTCCAGTCTAATGTGGATAATTTTTCTGTTAGCCTTATTTACGACAATAGCCAAAACCCAAGTGGAGTCGCTTGGTTGGATTTTATTGAAATTCAGGCAAGAAGGAATTTAGTTTGGAGATCAAATAGCTTAAGAATTAGAGATGTAAACTCAGTTGGTTCTGGAAACATTTCAGAATTTAAAATTTCAAATGCCACCAGCAATATTGAAATTTGGGATATAACAGATTTAAACCAAACCTTTAAAATCCCTACAAGCCTTAATGGAACTGAATTGTCTTTTACTGTAGCTACAGATACATTAAGGGAATTCATCGCTATTGCAGGATCCAATTTTAGTGAACCAGTTTTTAATGGGAAAATTGAAAATCAAAACCTTCATTCCATTTTTTCCGCTGATATGCTTATTGTTAGCCATATTAATTTTAAACCTGCAGCCGATCGTTTAGCAGACTTGCACAGGGATCAAGATAATATGACCGTTGAAGTCGTTACTGTTGATCAAGTTTATAATGAATTCAGCTCTGGAGGTCAGGATATTTCGGCGATTCGGGACTTTACCAAAATGGTTTATGATAGGAGTCAGGGAGCTAATAAATTGAAATATTTATTGCTATTTGGCGATGCAAGCTATGACTATAGAGATCGGTTTACTAATAACAATAATTATGTTCCCATTTGGCAAGATCCTTCCAATCCATTTAGCCTTTATAATTCGTCGGTAACTGATGATTTTTATGGTATGTTAGGTTCCAATGAAGGAAGTAATTTGGGATCAAATGATATTGAGATTGGAATAGGACGAATACCTTGTGAATCTCTCGGCCAGGCAGAATCTTATGTGGATAAAATTGTGCATTATACCTCAAGTCCTAAAAGATTTGGAGATTGGAGGAATAAAGTTTTACTGATGGCTGATGATGTAGATGAAGGCTGGGAATCTACCTTTGTTCGTACTTCTGAAACATTGGAAGCAAGAACAAAAGCTAATTCCAATTCTTTCGTATTTGAAAAAATTTATTCTGATGCCTACCGTCAGCTATCTACTAGTGGAAGTCAGTCTTATCCAGAAGCTAGCGATGATATGTTTCGTAAAGTTCAACAAGGTAGTTTGGTGGCCAACTATATTGGGCATGGAGGAGAAATAGGTTTAAGCTCCGAAAAATTGCTGAAGCTCTCCGATGTAAATTCATGGACAAATTTTGATGCCATGCCTTTGTTCATCACTATTACTTGTGAGTTCACCAGATTTGATGATCCAAAAAGGGTTTCCGCTGGAGAACAGTTAATGTTAAATCCAAATGGAGGGGCAATAGGATTAATTTCCACAACTAGGGTGGTAGATGTTCATACCGCCACTAATTTAAACTCCCTAGTTTTTGATAGCCTTTTTGCTCTAGGGCCTGATCAATTGCCAAAAAGATTGGGCGAAATAATTAAAGATTCTAAAAATGGTTTAACCGGAAATAGTACAAGACTTAAATTTTCCTTATTCGGGGATCCTGCCATGCGCTTGGCCATTCCTTTTAATAGGGTATCCACAGTTGCAATAAATGGTAAGCCAGTAAATAGTGGGGCATTAGATACGATAAAAGCATTAAGTAAGGTGGTTATAGATGGACAGGTGAATGATTTTGATGATGTGAAAATGTCTAATTTTAATGGAGTTTTAAATGTTTCTGTATTTGATAAACCCAATTCTAGGCAAACATTATCCAATGATGGAATAGGAGGCCCAATTACTTTTAGACTCCAAAATAATCTTATTTACCGCGGGAAAGTTGAAGTTAAGGATGGAGATTTTAGAATAGAATTCCTTGCTCCTTTTGATATAGCATATCAATTTGGATTTGGAAAAATAAGCTACTACGCTCAAAATGGAGAGGTTGATGCTGCGGGTGTATATGACACTATTGTGGTTGGAGGATTTAGCGACAATGCCGGAGAGGATAATCAAGGACCCTTAGTAAATATTTATATGAATGATCAATCCTTCGTTCGTGGAGGATTAACCGGGCCAGATCCTGTACTTTTTGCCGTTTTATCTGATTCATCAGGAATTAATACTGTAGGAAATGCCGTTGGACATGATATTGTAGCTGTGATTGACGATGAAACTGATAAATCATTTGTGATAAACGACTTTTACGAAGCTGATTTAAATAGTTATAAATCGGGTACCATACGATATCCATTATTTGATTTAGAAACAGGTTCCCATAATCTAAAGCTAAAAGTTTTCGATGTCTATAATAATTTTACCAAGGCAGAAACTGACTTCATAGTTGCCGAAAGTGCCGAACTTGCTTTAGATAGAGTATTAAACTATCCAAATCCTTTTTCCAGTTCAACTCAATTTCAATTTGAACACAATAGAGCGAATCAACCTTTAGATGTTCAGGTTCAAATTTTCACCGTAAGTGGTAAATTGGTAAAAACTTTAAATACGAGTATTGTACCAAGTGGAAATAGAGTAACAGGAATAGTTTGGGATGGCTTGGATGATTTTGGAGATAAAATAGGGAAGGGCGTATATGTCTATAAATTAAAGGTGCGATCCCAATCAGATAACTTACAAGCTGAGCGATACGAAAAACTAGTAATTTTACGTTAGTGTCCTATTTGCACAATAAAAACCTATTTTTGCCTCTACTTAAAATAATTTAAGATTTGAATTTTTTCATGAGAAAGCTATCATTGGCCCTTTTCGTAGTAATTGTTTTTAATTCGGTTTTGAAAGCTCAAAACTTAGATCAATTAACCCTCAATCAATATTTAGAGAACCCTAGAGCTATTACCACAGCAGTTCCAATTATGGGTGTTTCCCCAGATGCTAGAGCAGGAGGAATGGGAGATGTTGGTGTAGCTTCCGACCCAGATTTATTCTCTATTTATTGGAATCCAGCCAAACTGGCCTTTTTACCAGATGGTACAAGTTCAATGGCTCTTTCCTATACTCCATGGTTAAATAAATTGGTTAATGATATTAATTTGGCTTACCTGGCAGGAGCTGTTAAGTTAGGAGAAAATCAGGCCGCAGGAGTTGCTCTTAGGTATTTTTCATTAGGAGAAATTGTATTTAAGGATGAGGATAATAATGATCTTGGAACCTACAATCCATACGAAATGGCCTTGTCTGGATCATATGCCCTAAAATTAAGTGAAAGAATGTCTTTAGCGGTTGGACTTCGATACATATATAGTAACCTAACCCAAGGAGCACAAGTTTCAGGGGTTGATACTAAGCCTGGTCAGACAATCGCCTCCGATATTGGATATTTCTATAAAAGTAGGGAGTATAATATGGAAGGTGGTAGAAAGCAATCCTTCGCCCTAGGTGTAAATTTTTCCAATATCGGTGGTAAAATTTCCTATAGCGATGATGCTGTTAGTGATTTCATTCCTTCTAACCTAAGATTAGGTGGAGCTTATCATTTGAGGCTGGATAAATACAATAGGTTGGTAGTTTTAGCAGACCTCAATAAACTTCTAGTTCCTACCCCACCTATCAAAGAAGGTTCTGGAGGTGTGGCTGATGATTCGAATGGAAACGGTGTTACAGGAGAGATTTTAGCTGGAAAGGATGATGATGTAAATGCCTTCCAAGGAATTTTTCAATCTTTTAATGATGCCCCAAATGGTTTTTCAGAAGAAATGGAGGAGGTGATGTATAATGTAGGAGTAGAATATTGGTATGAGGATCGTTTTGCTTTTAGAGGAGGTTATGCCTATGAAGATGAAGAAAAAGGAGGAAGGCAATATTTTACCCTAGGAATGGGCCTACGATATAATGTTTTTGGCCTTGATGTATCCTATTTGATTCCTGCTTCAGCAATTGTAAGAAGCCCCTTGGAAAATACTCTTAGATTTTCGCTTATCTTTAATTTTAATAATAGCGAAGGATAGAATATTTATTTCGCTTAGCGAATCTGGCCATTTGAAAAAAATCCAAAAAACATTAGAACTTCTAGAGTATAGTTTTGAAGAGCTTAGTTCAGAGCAAAAAAATCTAGTAGAGAATTCCCAAAAAGCATTTGAATTTTCCTATTCCCCTTATAGTAATTTCCCAGTTGGTGCTGCTATTTTACTAAACAGCGGGGAGGTGATAAAAGGCTCAAACCAAGAAAATGCAGCCTACCCCTCTGGTTTATGTGCGGAAAGGGTTGCACTATTTAATTATGGAGCGAATTTCAAAGACCAAGAAATCGCAGCTATGGCTATCTCCATCAAAAATCCCATCAATACATTTGCCTTCCCTTGTGGTTCTTGTTTGCAAGTAATTTCTGAATATGAAAACAAACAAAGCAAGGAATTTGAAATCATTATCTCCCATCCCTCGGAAGATAAATACTTGATTAGCAAAGGTGTTTCTAATCTTTTACCCTTCTCATTTAAAAAAGAAAATTTAATATAAAACCTCAATCACTTTTATATAAATTTGCGTTTCGTCTAAAAATTGAAATTAATGGCAAAGAAAAGAATTACCAAAGCGGTTTATTTGAAATGGTATGAGGAGATGCTGTTCTGGCGAAAGTTTGAGGATAAGACTTCTGCCTTATATATCCAGCAGAAAATCCGTGGCTTTCTTCATTTGTATAATGGTCAGGAAGCCGTTCTATCAGGATCTCTCTTTGCCATGGAGGAAGGCGATAAAATGATTACTGCATATAGGAACCACGTTCAACCTATTGGAATGGGTGTTGACCCAAGAAAAATCATGGCTGAACTAATGGGTAAAAAAACAGGAACCTCCGAAGGAAATGGTGGTTCAATGCATATGTTTTCCAAAGAACATCATTTTTATGGCGGACATGGAATTGTAGGAGGGCAAATTCCCTTAGGAGCAGGCTTAGCTTTTGGAGATAAGTATGCAGGAAGAAATAATGTAACCTTATGTTATATGGGGGATGGAGCAACCAGACAAGGGGCCTTTCATGAAACTATGAACTTGGCAATGCTTTGGAATCTACCAGTTGTTTTTGTAATTGAAAACAATGGATATGCTATGGGTACAAGTGTGGAAAGAACGGCAAACCATACAGATATTTGGAAACTAGGTCTTGGATATGAAATGCCTTGTGGCCCTGTGGACGGTATGGATCCGGAAAAAGTTTATAATGCCATGCACGAAGCAGTGGAACGAGCTAGAAATGGTGGAGGACCAACTTTGCTGGAAGTGAGAACTTATAGATATAAAGGGCATTCCATGAGTGATGCTCAGCATTATAGAACCAAAGATGAAGTTGCAGAATATCAATTGAAAGACCCTATTACTAAGGTTCTGAAAATTATTGAAGATAAAAAATACACTTCTGCAAAACAGATTGAAGAAATAGATGAAAGGGTAAAACTTCTAGTTAAGGAATGTGTGGAATTTGCAGACGAATCTCCTTTTCCAGAACCTGAGAATTTATATGCTCACGTATATTCAGAAAAAAACTACCCCTTTATAAAAAATTAATAAACAGGAATAACATGGCCGAAATTGTAAATATGCCAAGATTGAGCGATACCATGGAAGAGGGTACCGTTGCAAAATGGCATAAAAAGGTAGGAGACCAAGTAAGTGAAGGTGATTTATTGGCAGAAATTGAAACCGACAAGGCAACAATGGATTTCGAGGCCTTCCAAGAAGGGACCTTACTATATATAGGAGTAGAAGAAGGAAATACAGTTCCTGTAGATTCTATTTTGGCTATCCTTGGAGAAAAGGGTGAAGATGTTCAAGCCTTAATTGATGGACAAAACTCGGATGCCAAGGAGAGTGCGGAAGTTGAGGTTCAAGAAGGAACTTCAAAAGCTCCCGAAGAACCAGAATCAATTGAAGCCAGTGTAAATATTGGAAGTGATGAATCCTCAAATGGAAGAATAAAAGCCTCTCCTTTAGCTAAAAAAATGGCCAGTGATAAAGGAATAGACTTAAGTTCTGTTCAAGGATCAGGTGAAGGAGGTAGAATTGTTAAAAAGGATATAGACAATTACAAGGCCAGTGCTGTTCAGTCAGCTAGTGCTGCACCTGTACCTACAGGAGCTTATGAGGATTTCCCAATTTCTCAAATGAGAAAAACTATAAGTAAAAGATTATCTGCATCGAAATTTGGAGCACCTCATTTTTATCTTACTATTGATATTGATATGGATAATGCTATATCAGCAAGAAAGGCTATTAATGAATTAGCAGAAACCAAGGTTAGCTTTAATGATTTGGTTATAAAATCTGCGGCCTTTGCTTTGAGAAAGCATCCAAAAATAAATTCTAGCTATTTAGGAGATAAAATTAGGGTAAACCAAGATATTAATATTGGTGTGGCTGTTGCCGTTGAAGATGGTTTACTTGTTCCTGTAATTAGAACTGCAGATAAAAAAGGATTAAGTGTGATTAATTCGGAGGTAAAGGATTTTGCTGGAAAGGCAAGAAACAAAAAATTACAACCCTCAGATTGGGAAGGAAATACTTTTACCATCTCAAATTTAGGAATGTTTGGAATTGAAGAATTTACAGCAATAATCAATTCACCAGATGCTTGCATTTTGGCCATAGGTGCTATTAAACAAGTTCCCGTGGTGAAAAATGCTCAAGTTGTTCCTGGCAATATGATGAGGGTAACCTTATCTTGCGACCATAGAGTGGTGGATGGCGCTATGGGATCAGAGTTTTTACAAACATTCAAAGCTATAATGGAAAACCCAATTGGAATGTTGATTTAATATGGTTTTGATTTAAATAAATTTTGAAAGCCCTTACTTCTATAAGTGAGGGTTTTTTATTTTAATATGTTGAAATATGAAGGTTTTAATTACAGGAGCAAGCAGAGGAATTGGTTATGCCTTAGCCAAAGAGTATTGTAGAAATGGGCATGAAGTTGTAGCGATAGCTAGGACATCATCCAAATTGTTGGAATTGGAAGCATTTAGTAAGTCTAATCCAAATTATTTAGAGATTAAAATCTACACCTGTGATTTGGCCTTAGATTTATCCTGCCTAGATGAAGTGGTGAAAGGTGAAAATAAAATTGATGTATTAATAAACAATGCAGGAATGCTTTTGAATAGGGCTTTTAAAGACATAAGCCAAAAAGAACTAGAGGAGGTATATAGGTTAAATGTTTTCAGCCCCTTTTATATAATCCAAAAATTGTTGCCCTTCTTTTCTAGCGATGCGCAGATAATTAATATAGGAAGTGTTGGAGGAGTAAGTGGTTCTGTAAAATTTCCTGGATTAAGTGCATATAGTAGTAGTAAGGGAGCACTTTCCATTTTAACTGAATGTTTACAAGCCGAATTTTCAGAAACGGACCTAACATTTAATTGTTTGGCCTTAGGTGCTGTTCAAACGGAGATGCTAGAAGAGGCATTTCCGGGTTATAAAGCTGATGTTTCTCCGGGAGATTTGGCTAAATATATTTATAATTTCACCCTTGGATCATCAAAAGTTCAGAGGGGTCAGACGATTTCTGTTAGCCGCTCAAATCCCTAGTTAAAATTAATTTAGTTGATAATCATTGAGATAGTGATTTTATTGAAAAAAGGCCTTGTGGGTTTTGAAAGATAAATTACATTCGCAGCCCCTAAGAAAAAAGGGAAGTTCTTTATTTTAATAGACTTAAAATTATCCCAAACAAATGTTTGTGGTTCTAAAAAAGAGTTTTACATTTGCCGCCCCGTTCAAAAAGGGGATGTTTTTTTAAAGTGTAATAATTTGGATTTTTAGTCACTGATAGTTTGGTTGATTTTAAAAACAAGTTTATATTTGCCGCCCCGTTTTTATGTTCATAACGGTGTTTGAAATAAAATTTAATTTTTTTCAAAAATAGCTTGCAAAGAAATAAAGAGTTATTACATTTGCACCCCCGAAAACGATATATGCGTTGTAAGGGAAAAAGATAGAAAGAAGTTCTTTAACATATTGGAAGAAGCAAAAAGAAGGT
>CAXBKQ010000025.1:0-48619 GCA_963976435.1 uncultured Cryomorphaceae bacterium
CTTTTTCATCTCCAGAACCCACAATCTGAGCCGCCAATATCCCTGCATTCTTGGCCCCATTTAGTGCTACTGTAGCTACAGGAACACCACCTGGCATTTGAAGGATAGACAAAATTGAATCCCAGCCATCAATAGAATTACTGGATTTTACAGGCACACCAATAACGGGTAAAGGGCTCATAGAGGCGACCATCCCGGGAAGATGAGCAGCGCCTCCAGCCCCAGCAATTATGGCCTTAAGACCTCTCAAATGAGCATTCTTGGCATAATCGTACATGCGGTCTGGAGTTCTGTGGGCACTCACGATGGTCATTTCAAATTCTACCCCTAATTCTTTTAAAATATCAGCGGCTTCCTGCATTACTGGTAAATCGGATTTACTACCCATTATAATACCTACTTCCATTTTTTTTTCCATTTTATTTACTGATTACTTTAATGCTAGATTTTACTTTTTTAGCAATTTCCCGAGCTTGGTCCAAAGTATCCGAAATTACTGTCACATGTCCCATTTTTCGAAAAGGTCTGGTTTCTGATTTTCCATAAAGATGTATATAAACCCCAGGGATGGCCATAATATCATGGATCCCTTCATAATAAACTGGGCCTTCATAATTCTCTTCACCATTTAAATTTATCATTACCGATGGTTTTAGAATTTCTGTACTTCCCAAGGGGAGGTTTAAAATCGCTCTAAGATGTTGCTCAAATTGGGAGCAAATATTCCCTTCAATGGTGAGATGTCCACTATTGTGAACTCTAGGGGCAATTTCGTTTATCAGGATTTGCCCATCCTTAGTTAAAAACATTTCTACAGCTAAAATACCTACATGGTCTAGGGAGGTACACAAATTTTCGGCAACACTCCTGGCTTCTTTTTTTAGCTCTTCATCTACCAAGCTTGGACTAAATACATATTCTACCAAATTAGCAATGGGGTGGAAATCCATTTCTACAAGAGGGAAGGAAGCTGTTTCTCCATTTTCATTTCGGGCTACTACAACCGCCAATTCTTTTTCAAAGGGAATAAGTTCTTCAATTAAGCCAGGCTGGTCTGGGAGATTCTTAATTTGATCTTCAGTTTTTACAATATCTACTCCCTTGCCATCATATCCACCTGTAGCGGCTTTCCAAACAAATGGTGGTTTTTTTCCACTTTCCTTCAAATGGTTTAATAGCTCATTTTTATTTTCAAAGGCGAAAAAATCGGCAGTGGGTATAGCCTTGTTTTTATAAAATTCTTTTTGAAATCTCTTGTCTTTTATAAGTTCCAAAGTTTCAGGTTTAGGAAAAACCCTAACTCCTTTTTCTACTAATTTTTTAAGTGCTTTGGTATTTACATTTTCAATTTCAATGGTCAATACATCGCAATCTTTCCCAAAATCTAATACAGTTTGTTCATCTGTAAAATCACCGATAACAAATTCGTTAGTAGCAAATTTTCCTGGCGCTGTTGGGCTGGGGTCTATTACCTTGGTTTGAATGTCGTATCTCCTTGTTTCGCTGAGCAACATTTTTCCAAGCTGACCGCCGCCTAAAATTCCTAATTTAAAGAGGGAGGAGAAGTATGGTTTACGATTTGGCACTTATTTCTTCTTTTGGGGTTTCAATCAATTCTGCTTTGGCAAGGGGGTGAACCATATACTCCCTGCCATTATCTAGGCATTTACACTTATATCTCTTTCTGGCGATGGCTCCTTTTTTAAATATCATCTTATTATCAGCTCTAAAAATAGCCCCTTCCGGGATTTCTTCCACGCTGGTTTTTGGAGATTTTTCAAACTTCTGCAATTCTCTAAACAAATCTAAATCTGTACAGCTGCTGGCACCACCTTTTTTTAAACTCTTTTCTAAAACGGAAGCTAAATTATCAGGAAAAATTTTTTCTTGGATAAATGGTTGAGTAATTTTTAAAAAAGTTTCTTGCCATTCATTTCCATGGGGTTTAATTCTATTTCCAAATTCTACAAAAGCTTTTAAATGCGCAATTTCATGCAATAATGTTATCAGAAAAGCGAAGGGATTAAGATTGTTATTGATGCTTATCTGATGTCTTTTACCCTTTTTAGGAAATCGATAGTCGCCAAATTTTGTTCGTCGAGGTTTTTTTATTTTTAATTCAATTGGATCTTCTTTTAATAAGGGCATTAAAAGATCTAAAGCATTTTCTGGAATGTATTTGGCAAGGACTTCTTCAGACTTTCTCATCTTCAATACTTTGTGTGGAATCGAAGGAGGGGCAATCGCATTTCTCCAAGCTTTTACATCCAGAAATTAAGGAAAGGAAAAAAATACTTCCGACGATAATTACGAATCTTTCTTTTTTGATAAAACTGTATTGCATTTTGATCATTGGAAAGACAAAATTACTTTTATTTTAGCGATATGTTTTTAACCAGTGGAATAAAGTACATAGGTAAATACTTCTTGCTTTTAGGAAAGGTTTTTCGCCGCCCCGAAAACATGAAGGAATATATAAAAGCTTTTTGGTCAGATATTGAACTTCTGGGATTAAATAGCCTTGGAATTGTGTCTATTATATCTCTTTTTGTAGGAGCTGTGGTTACCATTCAAACGGCTTTTAATCTAGATGATCCTTTAATCCCCAGTTATTATGTTGGCATAGCCACCAGAGAGTCTATAATTTTAGAATTTTCTCCAACCATTATTAGTTTGATTTTAGCTGGAAAGGTAGGCTCTAATATTGCTTCTACTATGGGCAGTATGAGGGTGTCTGAACAGATTGATGCTCTGGATATAATGGGTGTAAATTCGGCCAGCTATTTAATCTTACCCAAAATTATCGCCCTAATATTTTTCAATCCTATTTTAATTATATTATCCATGTTCTTGGGAATTTGGGGTGGTTATTTGGCAGCTACCTTTATCGGTGTGGTAAGTCCTACAGACTTTCTAATAGGCATACAATCCGATTTTAATTCTTTTTATATCGTTTACTCTCTCATTAAAACGGTATTCTTTGCTTTTCTGATTACCACTATTTCGGCCTATTACGGTTATTATGTGAAAGGTGGAGCTGTTGAAGTGGGAATTAATGCTACCAAGGCGGTGGTGAGCAGTAGTATCGCTGTAATTATTGCCAATTATATTCTCACACAAATTCTTTTAGGATGATGGCAGCAATTGAAGTTCATAACCTTAAGAAAAGTTTTGATGAGCAGGAAGTGCTAAAAGGTATTTCTACAACTTTTGAAAAAGGCAAAACCAATTTAATTATTGGGCAAAGTGGCTCCGGAAAAACCGTTTTTTTGAAAAGCCTTATTGGTCTTCATCAAATTGATGAAGGCGAGATTCTTTATGATGGAAAGGAGCTCAGCACCATGGATACTAATGAAAAGCGTGGACTTAGAACAGAAATGGGAATGGTGTTTCAAGGAAATGCCCTCTTCGACTCCTTAAGTATTGAGGATAATGTAAAGTTTGCCCTAGATATGTTTTCTGGGCTTTCCAAACCTGAAAAAATCGAAAGAGCAAATTTTTGCCTCGAAAAGGTGAATTTAGCGGATGCGAATAAAAAGTTCCCAGCAGAAGTTAGTGGAGGAATGCAAAAAAGGGTGGCATTGGCAAGGGCCATAGCTTTAAAGCCAAAATACTTGTTTTGCGATGAACCAAACTCTGGTTTAGACCCTAAAACGGCTATTGTTATCGATAATTTAATTCAGGAAATAACTATAGAATTTGATATTACCACCATTATCAATACTCATGATATGAATTCGGTGATGGAGATTGGTGATAAGATTATTTATATCAAACATGGATTAAAAGTTTGGTCTGGAACGAAGGATGAAATTCTTTCTACTGATAATCCGGATATCAATGATTTTGTATTCTGTTCAAAACTGTTCAAAAGGATTAAAGGTAATTCATAGGGATAGCCCTCCTTAAAAGTATTTTTAAATACACTAAGAAATAAAAAAGCCCCGAATATTCGGGGCTTTTAGTATTATAGAAAAGCTTGCTTATTTAATAGTAAGCTTTACAGATTTAGTTAATTTTTCACCTTTAACATTCAAAACGTAAACGCCTTTAGCTAAAGTAGAAACATCCACTTTGCTTACTTCGCTTCCATTTACATTAATCTCAGAAGACTGAATTAACTGTCCAGAAAGATTTACTAATTCCAAGGAGTAAGTACCACCTTCAGTAATTTGAATGGCAAAATCATTTCCAGTAACTGGGTTAGGATAAACTTCAAATTCTACAAGCTTATCTTCTTCAAGACCAATATTGGCATCTGGAGTATCAGCAAAACGTGCTCTTAACCATGGTGCATTGAAATCTAAATTATTATCAGTGTAACCAACATACCATCTGTTATCCGCTACATTAAACATGATTGCAGCAAGAGATGGTTGAGGGAAAGTTTGGTCATTAGCAATTTGTACTGGGCTATTTCCACCATTTGAGAACAAATATGCAACCATATAATATGAATTGTTAGCGTCTAGTTTTCTACCAAACTTTTCATAAATACCTTTCCAAGGATTCCAAACACTATCGCGAAGGTCGAAGGTACCAGTACCACCCACCATTGCAGCAGTTACATCAAATGTTTTTGAGAATAAAGGAGCATTGTTAAATCCAGCAGTAAGGTCGATGGAAGTATCTTGAATTTCTATTAAAACCTCTCCACCCGCAGTACTCTGAGTAGAAAAACGAATATCCAATTCTTCTAAGTAAATATGATTGCTTGGTGCTCCAACATTAGCATTTGGGAAATACAATCTAGAAGCCAAGGCAGAACCATCATCTCCTAATTCGTTTGTTCCATGGTTGTTGCTAAATGCATTCCAGTCCATGGAGTGTAATGTATTATTGGTAACAACCAAAGTAAAGGTGTCAATTTGAAGCTCAAATCCAGGAACATTAGAGCTATCTGATGTTGCAGAATAAATTAGATTATAAACTCCAGCAGCACTTGGAGTCCAAGTTTGGCTAGTAAAAGCAGTATTAAAATCCAAAGTATCATTTTCTGCGATAGTACCTCCTGTTGCAGAAGTTAAAGTAGTAACGGTAGTACCATTATCATCTTCAATATCCACTTTAAGCTTAACATTGGTTTGAGTAACTGTACCGTAGTTTACGATATTACCATCCATACCAATTGTAGTAGCTTGACCAAGAGCCATAATTCCGTGCTTTGTATTAGCTCCGTCACCGTCAAAAATTACATCATGTGCAGGAGCACCGCTTCCAAGAGCACTAAATTCTAAAGAATGATCTGGAACATCACTAATAGTGATATCATCAATCATCCAGAAATAAGTATTGTCAAACTGTCCATTTAAATCAGCATTTGTTGATGTCCAGTTGAAACGAATAACAACATTAGTTGGATCAGCAACAATATAATCAGAGATTTTCCATCTGAAGTGGTATCCTAATCCTAAGTTCCAGTGACGATCATTTCTGTCGAAATCTGCATTGGCAACAATACTATTTGGGAAAGTTAAACCACCATCAGTACTAATGTCGATGGTCATGTTTTTCTCAGTAGCATGGCAGCAATTGTACAATTGCATATAAAGGTCAATCTGAGCATCAGTTGTACCTGCACCTAAATTAATTACTGGAGAAGTAAGTTTAGCTTCTGCTGGAGAAGTTGCAAAACCATTTGGATCTGGAAATCTATTATAGAAATCAAAAATTGCAAATCCATTGGAAGCAGTAGGTGATGGAAGAGGTCCCCAACCATTTGGAATTAGGTTGTCTGGTCCATCTAGATCATATTCTACATAATTAGCATTGATTCCACTTGTGGTCCAAGTTCCATTGGTTCCACCGGTAAATCCACTTGCAAAATCTTCTGACCAAAGAACTGCATCTTTAGCAAAAGTGCTTGGGTTTACAACAACTGGAAGTGTACTTTTTTTAAGATTACTATCCTCGAAATAAGCTTTTTCATTTGCTTTTTGAGTTGTAGGGTCCTTTCTGTCGGAGTTGTTTGGAGTTTGCGCCGTAGCTGAAAAACCCATAGCAAGTCCAACAAAGAGAGCCATAGCTCCCTTCATTTGTAGCTGTTTTTTCATTACAATTAGTTTTAATTTTCGACCCCGAATATACAACAAAAAAAATAAGCCCAAGGAAATTTTCCTTGGGCTTATTGAGCATTTGAAAGCTATTGCTAGCTTTTATTTTATGGTAAGCTTAGTAGATTTTACTCCACTTTCACCTTTAACATTTAGGATATAAATTCCTCTTGCAAGTGAAGCGAAATTCATTTCATGTCTTTCATTACCATTAACATTAATTTCTTCTGAAGAAATTACAGCTCCAACTGTATTCACTAACTCAACAGTATAAGAACCACTTTCATTAATTTGAAGATTTACATTCTCACCATTAGAAGGGTTAGGATAAACAGAAAGATTAAAAGTTGGATTTTCATTTATTGAAAAACTATTAAAGGAAGCTCCAACTCTTATATGTGGAGAACTAAAGGTTCTTGATCCACCAGAATATCCCGTATACCATCTAGCATCATCAGCATTATACATAATGGAAGATTGTCCAGGTTGAGAAACTGCTTGGTCATTGGCAATTCTAATGGTATTGTTTCCAGCATTGGAAAACATATGTACAACAAAGAAATAAGCAGAATCTGGGATTAATTCAGGTGAAAAACCATTATTATTTGTAACATTAAATCTTACAGTATTTCCAGAAGCACCATTTAAAGTGTAAGGAATAGAAAATATTGGAGCAGCACCAAATCCATTTACAAAATCAAATCCTGTAGCAGCATAGCACTCTAATTGAATATCTCCACCATCTATAGTAAGTGTTGAAAAACGAATATCCATCCAATTAACTTTTACAACAGGATCTCCATTTTGGTCAACATCGTTTGCATTTGGGAAAGCTAATCTAACAGCCATAGCAGCACCATCAGTCCCTAAACGATCAGTACCCATACTATTACTAAAGGTTCTGAAATCTAAACTTTGACCAGCAAATGGATTGTTAGCTGTATCAATAGCCGGATCAGAAACCCAGAACGAGTAGGCCGTATCTAGTGGAGAAAAAGAACCAGCAGCAGCTGGAACACTATCAGATACTACTCTAAATACACAGTCGAAACGACCAGGAGCTGTAGGAGTATAAGAAGGAGTAAATACTGAGCTAAAATCAGCGGTATCACCGGGAGCCAAAATTGGAACTGGAGTAGAAGCTAAAGTAGTTTCCAAATTTCCATCTCTATAAACATCTACTTCAAGGCTAACATTTGTTTGTGCCTGAACACCGAAGTTTAAGATATTAGAATCGAATTCTACAGAACTTACTTGATCTAAAATCATGTTTCCAGTTTTTGCATTTGCTCCATCTCCACCGAAAATAATATCGTTGGCAGGTGCACCATTAAATGGTGTAAATGCAAAGGCATGATCAGGAAGCTCATCGATACTTAAATCATCAATCATCCAGTAATAATAACCCTGGCCATTCGCGCCTGGCTCATTATAGCTACCATCAAAAATAAATCTGATCATACCCATAGAAGAGTTTCCAATATAATTAGAAACATTGATTACAGTTACTTCATCATCTGTTGGTGTAGAGGCATTTACAGCTAGGTCTCCAAAAACCCTAATTGTATCACCCCAGGTAGCACCACCATCACTACTAAAAGCCACTAAATATCTACCCGCAAAATAACGTGCAGAACTATGGATAGTAAGTTGGATGTTTGGAAAACCTGAAAGGTCTAAGGTATCGGTAGTTAATTCACCAACATGTGGAGTTGGTGCAACACCAGTACCAGCAGCTCCTTGAACACCATTGTTGTCTAGGAAATCCGAATCGAAAATCATAAAACCATTGGCAGCAGTAGGAGATGCAATTGGCGCGCCACCAGCAACACCAGCAGTACCTGCCCAAGCACCTCTAGAACCTGTTCCAGAACTCGGAATTGTACTTGGTCCACGGTATTCCCAGGTAGCATTTGCTACAGCTGTTGCAGGATCACCATTATGACCGTACAATACCCAGTCTGCTGGGATTCCTCCAGCAAAATCTTCTGTCCATATTGGAGCAGCTGTTTTTGCTTTTGTAATTATTGAACTTTTTCCGCTTTTCTGTTGTGTAGCGGTTTGGGGAGTGTGCTCATTTGTCTTCGTATTATTTTGCGCAGACATTGAAAAGGCACAAACTATCCCTAAAAAAAGAATAGCTTTTTTCTTCATACTTTTTGGGTTTTTTCTTAAAATTTTAACACAAGGTTAACAAATGTAGCAATTAAAATGTTAACGCAAGAAAAACATAAGAAGGTTTTATCAATGACATGAATACGACAATTGATAAAAAGTAAACTAAGCCTCTAAGTATGATTCAATTGGGTCGCAAGTACAGATGAGATTTCTATCGCCAAAGGCATCATCAGCACGACGCACAGCTGGCCAAAATTTATTTTCTGAAATATAATCTAAAGGATAAGCAGCACTTTCTCTGGAATATGGAAAATCCCATGTGTCTGAAGTAAGCATGCTTAAAGTGTGTGGTGAATTTTTTACCACATTATTTTCAAAATCTAAATCTTTGGAGGCGATGCTGTCTATTTCTTTTTTAATGGATAAAAGGGCATTGCAAAACTGGTCAATCTCCTCTTTTCCTTCGCTTTCTGTGGGTTCTATCATCATAGTCCCATTTACTGGGAAAGACACCGTTGGAGCATGGTAGCCATAATCCATTAGTCTCTTTGCAATATCAACTACTTCCACCCCTGTTTCTTTTTTAAAGAGCCTACAGTCGATAATCATCTCATGAGCCACTCTGTTTTTAATATTGGAGTAGAGTACGGAGAAATCGTTCTCCAGCCTACTCTTCATATAATTAGCATTTAGAATAGCAAATTCTGTAGATTTTCTCAAGCCTTCAGCCCCCAACATTTTGATGTAAGCATAGCTGATAATAAGTATTAAGCCACTCCCAAAAGGCGCGGAGGAAATGGAGGAGATTCCATTTTTACCACCTGTAGGAACTAAGCTATGTGAAGGTAAAAACGAAGATAGATGTTCTGCCACACCAATAGGCCCCATTCCTGGTCCACCACCACCATGAGGTATAGCAAAGGTCTTATGTAAGTTCAAATGACAAACATCGGCGCCAATATTCCCTGGGCTGGTTAGTCCTACTTGGGCATTCATATTAGCACCATCCATATAAACCTGACCACCATACTCGTGAATAATATCGGTGATTTCAATTACGGATTCTTCAAACACTCCATGGGTAGAAGGGTAGGTAATCATTAAGGCGGAGAGATTTTCTTTATGCAGTTCTGCCTTTGCCCTTAAATCATTTACATCAATATTTCCATAATCATCACACTTTACCACCACCACTTTCATTCCGGCCATAACCGCTGATGCAGGGTTGGTGCCATGTGCAGAACTTGGAATTAATGTGATATTTCTATGGCCTTCTCCTCTAGATTGATGATAGGCTCTGATAACCATTAATCCAGCGAATTCTCCTTGAGCTCCAGAATTGGGTTGTAATGACATTGAGTGGAAACCTGTAATCTCTGCCAAATCTCTTTCCAAATCTGAGATCATCTCCCTATATCCAAAGGTTTGGTTTTTGGGAGCAAAAGGGTGGATATTGGCAAATAATGGCCAACTAAGAGGTAGCATTTCTGTAGCGGCATTTAACTTCATGGTGCAGCTACCCAAAGCAATCATACTGTGATTTAGAGAAAGGTCTTTACGCTCTAATTTTTTAATATAACGCATCATTTCTGTCTCAGAATGGTATTTGTTAAATACCGCATTCCCTAAAAATGAACTTTTTCTCTTCAGCGACTCTTTAATTACATAAACCTCATATAACTTCTCTGCAGATTTTGACTCAACTTCCTTTGCTTCTGCAAAAATTTCTAGAATTTCATTAATAGCTCCTAGGTTGGTAGTTTCGTTCAATGAAATTCCAACTTCGTGGTTGTTGATATATCTTAGATTAACTTCTTTAGACTCCGCGATTTTTCGAATCTCGTCTGAAGAAACATCGCCAGTCTCAATTTTCAGGGTGTCGAAGAAAAATTCATTTTGCTGCTCATAACCAAGGTTCCTAAGCTTATCTGCAAGTGTAACAGCACTAAAATGTATTTTTGAAGCAATGTTTTTTAAGCCTCTAGGACCATGATAGGCGGCATACATCCCAGCCATTACAGCCAGTAAAACTTGAGCTGTACAAATATTGGAGGTAGCTCTTTCTCTTTTAATATGCTGCTCCCTGGTTTGCAAAGCCATCCTCAAAGCAGGATTACCGCTTTTGTCTAAGGTTTTACCAATAATTCTTCCAGGAATCTGCCTTTTATATGTATCATGAGTTGCAAAAAATGCGGCATGTGGTCCACCAAAACCCAATGGAATTCCAAATCTCTGAGTTGTTCCAACAACAGCATCAACTCCCCATTCTCCAGGAGGGGAAAGTAGGGTAAGGGACATAATATCCGCTGCAACACAGGTTTGAACATCCAATACTTTGGCCTCTTTCACCCATTCTTTATAGTCAAACACTTCTCCATCTGCAGCTGGGTATTGCAATAAAGCACCAAAAAAATCTTCGCTTAAGTTTATTTCCCTATGATCTCCAATAACCAATTCAATACCCAATGGCTCTGATCTGGTTTTTAGTAGGTCAATATTCTGATGTAAACAATGAATGGAAACAAAAAATTTATTAGCACCAGCTTTTTGCTTGGCTCTGCTCCTTCCTGCAAAAAACATAGACATGGCCTCAGCTGCAGCTGTAGATTCATCCAGCAAACTAGCATTGGCAATTGGCAATCCAGTAAGGTCGCAAATAACAGTTTGAAAGTTTAATAAAGCTTCCAGCCTGCCTTGTGCTATTTCTGCTTGGTATGGAGTGTAAGCAGTATACCAGCCTGGATTTTCCAAAATATTTCTTTGAATTACACCTGGCATAATGGTAGGGTGATAACCCATTCCAATATAGGTTTTAAACACACTATTCTTACGCCCTAGATTTCTTATCTTGGTGATAAACTCATTTTCAGAATAAGCAGGAGCAAGATTTAATTCTTCCTTAAGACGAATGTTTTTGGGAATGGTTTCGTCTATTAATTCCTCTATGCTGTTTACGCCAATGGCCTTCAACATTTCCTCAACTTCATGTTCCCTAGGTCCAATATGTCTATAAGCGAAAGAATCTGTAGTCATCGTATTCTTAATTTTGAAAATTCGGATTGCAAAAGTAAGTATAAAACCGCTTATTTTGTTCTTTGTTCGAAAAGGATAAAATCATATTTCTTCTGTGCTGAAAAAAGTGAATAGGCTGTTAAAACTTGTGGTTTATACAAACCTCTGGGTGGCCTTTGCCATTGCCAGTTTTACCTATTTATCCCTATTGGAATTTCAAGAACTTCCTCTAAATTATATCCTCTTTGTTTTTTGTTCCACAATTGGGGCCTATAACTATATGAGGATGGTACAACTGCCAAAAGAGCTCAATGAGGAACTGAATGAAGACCTAAATCAAAAGTTTTGGATAAGTAAACGGTTTATTCAAGCGATATTTTTTACCCTGCTATTTTTGGGCTTAGCGCTGTATTTTTATATTTCAATTTTTTCTTTTCAGCTTCTTTTCGCAACCCTACCGGCTTTTGTCGTAGCTCTTTTTTATCCTCTTGGTTTTAATCAGGCTTTTAAATCCTTTAGCTCTTTGCGGAATACTCCAGGTTTAAAACTCTTTTTGATTTCTATCTCATGGTCCTATATTTCCTTTCTGATGCCCCAATTTGTATTTGCAAAAATTGAGGCCTTTAGTATTTATGAGTTTCTTTTTAGAACTGGATTAGTAGCAGCGCTGGTAATTCCCTTCGATATTAGGGATATGGATTTGGATAGTGATGAAATGCAAACCCTTCCCCAAAAAATTGGTGCTAAAAGGGCCAAATGGGTAGCTTGTGTCTTGATGGCTATTTATATAATATGGAAATGGCTGCACTATCTGGCTTTTGATGGTTCCCAACTATTAGCTATATCTTGGCTGGTATCAGGATTATTAGGAATTTGGCTCATCTCCAGAATGAATTCCAAAAGATCAGAACTCTATTGCGGGTTTTGGGTGGAATCTATTCCCATTTTTACAGCCCTAGTATTATTTGTTTTATCACACTGGATTGCCAGTGGAACTTTTTAACTTTGACCACAAATATTTTTTAGATGAATTATCAGTTTTCCAAAGACTTTGCCCAAAAATGCGATGCTGAAGACAGCTTAAAAGATTACCGAAAGGAATTTTTATTTCCTCAGCTAAATGGAAAGGATGCCTATTATTTTACCGGAAATTCTTTGGGCTTGCAAGCGAAAAACGCCAAAAAATACCTGCTAGAAGAATTAGAAGATTGGGCAAAATATGGTGTAGAAGGCCATACAGATGCTAAAAGAGCATGGTTGCCTTATCATGAGTTTTTCACAGAATCATTAGCCAAGATTGTTGGGGCTAAAACATCTGAAGTAGTAGCGATGAATGGTTTAACAACAAACCTCCATTTATTAATGGTGAGTTTTTTTAGACCTAATGAAAAGCGTAATAAAATTATTTGCGAAGCCAAAGCTTTTCCATCCGATCAATATGCTTTGAGAAGCCAATTGAGATTTCACGGATTAGATCCTGAAGAACATCTAATAGAAATTCAACCAAACCCAGAAACGGAGCTTATCGATGAAGCCGATATTTACAAGGCTATTGAAGAAAATAAGGATGAATTAGCACTTTTAATGATGGGCGGTGTTAATTATTATACAGGTCAATTTTTTGATATAAAGGGTATTACCAAAGCTGTACAGGATATTGGAGCATTTGCGGGTTGGGACCTAGCCCATGCCGCTGGAAATGTGAAATTGGAATTACATGATTGGAATGTAGATTTTGCAGCTTGGTGTGGTTATAAATATTTAAATAGTGGGCCTGGCGGTGTTTCTGGGATTTTTGTGAATGAAAAGCACCACGGTCAATCTGATATTCCAAGATTTGAAGGTTGGTGGGGACATGATAAGGAAACCCGATTTAAAATGCCGGATGAATTTATTCCAATCCCTACTGCTGAAGCTTGGCAATTGAGCAATGCTCCTGTATTATCAATGACCCCTTTATTGGCGAGTTTGGAATTGTTCAACAAAGCTGGAATGGACGCCCTAAGGGCAAAAGGAGATTTGCTAACAGGATATTTGGAATTTGTGATTTTGGAAGTAGCCAAGGCTACAAATGTGGGATTAAAAATAATTAGCCCAAAGGATGTTGCCTCCCGAGGTTCTCAAATATCAATGGTTTTGCCCAAGGATGGTAAAAAGGTTTTCGACCGCCTAACAGAATCTGGTGTTATTGCAGATTGGAGGGAACCAGATGTTATCCGCCTTGCGCCGGTACCTCTTTATAATTCCTTTATGGATGTGTTTTATTTTGGAGAAATTTTAAAATCAGCATTGTAAGATGGCACAAAAAAAAATTAGTATTTGTGGAGCGGGTTTAGTTGGTTCTTTATTGGCTATTTACTTAGGTAAAAGAGGCCACCAAGTAGAACTTTTTGAAAGGAGACCCGATATGAGAGCAAACCTTATTGATGGTGGTCGTTCTATAAATTTAGCCATGAGCAACAGGGGTTGGAAAGCCTTAGATGGAGTAGGAGTAGGAGAAGAAATTCGAAAGATATCCATTCCTATGTATCGCCGAGTGATGCATGATAAAGAGGGGAACTTAAGCTTTCAAGCCTATGGTAAAGAAGGCCAAGCCATTTATTCTGTATCCAGAGCTGGATTGAATGCCAGGTTGATGGACCTTGCAGAAAGTACTGGAAATGCAAATATTAATTTCAATGAAAAGTGCAGCTCTGTAGATTTTGATACCGCTAGTGCCAGTTTTACGAATTATGAAACAGGAGAAAGTAAGACTATTGAATCTGATTTAGTCTTTGGCACGGATGGAGCATTTAGCGCAGTAAGAGGGGCTTTCCAAAAAACCGATCGATTTAATTATGCCCAAGAATATATTGAACATGGATATAAGGAATTGAGCATTCCACCAAATGAAGATGGCAGCCATAAAATGGAAAAAGAAGCTCTTCATATTTGGCCCAGAGGAAATTATATGTTAATTGCATTGCCTAATCCAGATGGTAGTTTTACCTGTACTTTGTTTTTTCCTTTTGAAGGGAAACCCTCATTTTCCCAATTAGACAGCACCGAAAAAGCTCGTAAATTTTTTGAAGAAGAATTTAGTGATGCCCTGGAATTGATGCCAGATTTCAACAAAGAATGGGAGGAAAATCCAACATCTTCATTGGTGATAATAAGATGCTACCCCTGGGTAAAAAATAATAAGATTAGCATTTTAGGAGATGCCTCCCATGCTATAGTACCTTTTTATGGCCAAGGGATGAATAGTGGTTTTGAAGACTGTACCATACTGGAGGAATTGCTTTCTGAACACGGTGAAAATTGGGACTTAGTATTAGATAAATTCCAAAAATCTAGAAAGCCAAACGCCGATGCCATTGCCGATTTAGCCATGCGAAATTTTGTGGAGATGAGGGACCTTACTGCAGACCCGGATTTTTTGCTGCGGAAGAAAATTGAAAATCGCTTTTACAGCAAATACCCCGAAAAATGGATGCCTTTATATTCCATGGTAACCTTTAGTCATATTCCCTATTCTGAGGCATTGAAAGAAGGGCTGAGACAAGATGAAATAATGGAGAAAATAATGGCCATTCCAGATATTGAAAACAAATGGGATAGTATGGAGGTTGAAGAAATGATGATTAAGCTTTGCTAATTCCTAGCTTATTCTTCAGCACAACCAACTTTTTCCTAAAATAGCCGTCCATATTATTGGACAAGAGCGCTGAAAACTTGCTTTTATTTTTACTTTTCGGCGAAAGAACCAAATACACTTTGTATAAATGGCTTTTTACACTACCTTCATTTATACTAAAGTGGCGATTAAAAAGTTAGCCATTACACTATTCTGAAAGGAATTTTGAATTAATTGAAATTGAAAAAAAAATACTTTCACTTTTTATCTATTCTCTTTTTGATTTTAGGGACCTCTTCATTGTTTCCCCTAAAAGCTCAGTTTTACTATGGCCTAAATCAGGAGTTTGGTAAAAATCGTGTTCAGTATGTAGATTTTGATTGGTTCCTTCATCGTTTTGAGAGATATGATATTTACTTCTATCGTGGAAATGATGAATTAGCGGCTCAGGTTGCTAGGCTTACCGATAAAACTTTGGTGCGGATTGAGAATTTTTTGGATGCCCCTTTGGAGGATAGAGTTCAAATTTTAGTATTCAACAATCTTTCGGATTTAAAACAAAGCAATGTAAACTCCAATGAGGATGAAGACTATAACTCAACAGGTGTTACCAGAATAAGCGGTAGGCGTTTGTTTTTGTATTTTAATGGTAGTTATGCAGATTTAGAAAAAGACCTTAGAAGTGGTTTGGCAGAGGTGGTCCTCAGTAATCTTGTTTATGGAGGATTTACTCAGTCTCTAAAAAACTCCACTTTACTGAACCTCCCAGAATGGTATACCGAAGGATTGATAAGCTATATCGGCGATGATTGGAATTCAGAAATAGATTCTAAAATAAAGGATGGTTTCCTTAGCGGTAAATACAAAAGAATAAATTCCTTAATAGGAGAAGATGCCAAAAATGCTGGCCATTCTTTTTGGCATTATATAGCCCAAACCTATGGGCGAAAAGTGCTGAAGAATATTATTTACATGGCCATTGTAAATAGAAATATTGAAAGTGGTTTCTCCTATATTTTAGGTAAAGATCTGGAAATGATCACCAAGGGTTGGAAAGACTTTTACAAGGAGCAATATAAGGACGGGATTTTTGAAGATGAACTTAAAGGTGACCCAATAGTAAAGGTTCCCAAATCTAAGCGCATAGCTAGAATTTCATTAAGTAAGGATGGAACTAAACTCGCCTATGTAAAACAAAAATTTGGTGAGTATAAGGTTTATATCAAAGATCTTGAAACAGGTAAAAAGAAAAGAATATTAAAAGGTGGACATAAAATTGCCCAAAATGCAGATTATAGTTTCCCCTTACTGGCATGGCATCCAAATGGTGAAATACTTGCAATGTTTACAGAGGAAAAAGGGTTTATTTATTTAAACTTTTACAATCTCTCCGAAAAAAAACTGGAGAAAAAAAGGTTTTTCAAATTCGACGAAATTCTGTCCTTTAAATATTCTCAGGATGGAAAAAGGTTTTTAATGTCGGCCGTAAAAAGAAATCAATCGGATATTTTTATTTATACTATCCTCAATACCAAAATTGAACAGCTAACCAATGATTCTTATGATGATAGGGATCCTAGCTTTTTTGATAATGAAAAAAGGGTGGCTTTTTCATCCAATAGAATAAGTGATACGCTAAAGAAAAAGGAATGGTCCACAGATTTCCCAAAGCAAAGCCTGGATATCTTTGCTATGAAAGCCCAGGAACCTACTGAAGATACCTCCGTCATCTGGAGATTGACCAATAGTGATGGAATTAGCGAATATGCTACACAAGAATTTCAAGATGGTTATTTAAGCTTTTTAAGCGGTAGATCAGGAATTGTAAACCGCCACTTGATAAAAATCGATAGCTCTATCGCCTACGTAGATACTATTACACATTACGAATATTCCTTTAAAGAATATCAGCAAACAAATTATAATAGGAGTATTCAAGATTATAGTATTGGGAAAGAAGGGGAAAAGGACTATGTTTTAATATTAAGGGACCGTAGGTATAAGGTCTATGGTTTGGAACATAAGAATGCCAAAAATTTAACAGCCAGGGAAATACAGCCAATGCCAAAATCGGCAAATAAGCTTCCCCTCGATTCTGCAAAGGCATCCTCTCAGTCCACACAAACTGAACTAATTTCCTCCAATGATGTTAGCCCATTATATTATCCAGGACATGATCCAAACTCCTTTGAAATAAATATTTCAGACTATGAATTTGACGATGAGTCTAGACTAAGTCGAAGAAGTAGAAGGAGAAAGCCAGTGGTAAAAAAAGTGGAAATATTACCTAGTCCGGAAACAGTACAAGTGGTACAAAAGGAAGAAGAACTAGAAATACCACCAAAGCGAAACTATTTCCTTTCCTTTTTTAAGGATGACTTTTCCATAGGCTTCGATAATATTTTCAGCAATCCACAATATCAAAGATTTACGGGATTTGTAACTCCAGACCTCTTGAACTTTGGTTTTAATTCCAATTTTAAAGTTGGGGTTATAGATTTAATGCACGATTATAGAATTATTGGAGCGGCAAATACAAATTTTCAACCGCTCTCTGGAACTTCCATCGTTCCCAATGCAGAGTTTTATATTTCTGTAAGTAATTATAAAAAGCGATTGGACATAGATTATGTTTTCTCTAGAAGAAGTCAGGTTTTAATTCAGAATTTTTCCAACTATGATAGAATTATCACCTATGAGCTAATGCCAAAATTTTCCTGGCCTTTTAATCCTGTATCCTCGATTAGAGGAAGTGTAGGTTATCGTCTTGATAAAACCATAGTTCTTACCAGAGAGTCTTTTTCTCTTGAAGAAGATGATGCCTTTAGAGATTATGCTGTAGCTAAACTAGCTTTTGTTCACGACAATACCCGTAAAATAGGATTGAACC
This sequence comes from uncultured Cryomorphaceae bacterium, assembly GCA_963976435.1. GTDB lineage: Bacteria > Bacteroidota > Bacteroidia > Flavobacteriales > Schleiferiaceae > CAKZNE01. The sequence continues at coordinate 17,690 of CAXBKQ010000025.1, forward strand.
TTTATTCTGGATTGAGATATAAGCTTTTTACAGAGTATTATAGAAATTTAAATCAAAGTCCAACAGGTTTGTTTACAGCGGGAATAGATGCTCGCCATTATACCATTATTCATAGAAATTTAATCTGGGCTAATCGTTTTGCTTCAGGTATTTCCTGGGGCCCAGAAAGGTTGATATATATTATGGGTGGCGTAGATAATTCCTTTTCCAATAGTGTGGAGCCTACTCCTATTGCGGATAATAATTACGTTTTCCAAACTTTGGTTACCAATATGCGTGGTTCATTTCAGAATATTAGAAATGGAGATAAATTTGCTGTAATCAATAGCGAGTTAAGATGGCCGATTTTGAGTTATTTATTCAGAAGACCTATTCGAAGTGATATTTTTAAAAATTTACAGGTGGTAGGTTTTGCCGATGTTGGAACTGCATGGAATGGACCTTCACCTTATTCTGATGAAAATAAAATTAATACCACAGAAATTCCATTTGGAAGTAGTGGATTAATTGTTTTGGATAGTCAGAAGGAACCAATTTTAGCAGGAATTGGCACCGGCCTTAGAACCAGAGTGTTTGGATATTTTGTTCGATTTGATTGGGCCTGGGGAATAGAAGATGGTTTGATGAAACCAAGAATCTTTAGTTTTTCTTTAGGGACTGATTTTTAAGCTGCTCCTTGATCAGGGATTTTCTTCCTATTGTTTTTGTAATGATATCTTTTTCAATATCCCAAGCTCTAGCTGGAGAATAGGCTCTACCATAATAAATGATTTGAAGGTGAAGCTTATTCCACAACTCCTTTGGAAATAGTCGCTTAGCATCTTTTTCGGTTTGTTCAACAGATTTTAAATTGCTTAAATTCCACCTATACATTAGTCTGTGAATATGGGTGTCCACAGGAAAAGCAGGAAATCCAAAGGCCTGACTCATAACTACCGAAGCGGTTTTATGCCCTACTGCAGGTAATTTTTCCAATTCCTCAAAACTCTGTGGAACCTGCCCATCATGCTCTTCTAAAATAATTTTCGACAAACCATAAATACCCTTAGATTTCATGGGACTTAATCCACAGGGGCGAATGATGTCCTGAATTTCTTCCACCGAAAGTTTTACCATTTCTTCAGGGGTATTTGCCTTTTTAAATAATATTGGACTAATTTTATTCACCCGCTCATCAGTACATTGGGCGGAAAGCAAAACGGCAATTAAAAGGGTATAAGGATCACTGTGATCCAATGGAATAGGCACTTGTGGAAAAATTTCCTCAAGTTTATCAATTACAAACTGAACTTTTTCTTGCTTTGTCATCTTATAGTATCAAATAAATAGCAGTTAATTGCTGATGCAACAATAAATAATAATTTTAGAATGACCAGCCATTTAAAAGAAGGAGATAAGGCACCAGAAGTTTTTGGAAATGATCAAAATGGAAATGCTATAAACTGGAGCGATTATAAAGGAAAAAAAGTTATACTCTATTTCTATCCTAAAGATGATACGCCGGGATGCACACTGGAAGCATGTAATTTCAGAGATAATTATTCCCTTTTATTGGAAAGGGGAATTTCGGTTATAGGTGTTAGTGCAGATACTGAAAAGAAGCATCAAAAATTTATAGATAAACACAAGCTTCCCTTCCCTCTTATTGCAGATACCGAAAAGGAATTAATAAATGCCTATGGTGTTTGGGGTTTGAAAAAATTTATGGGTAGGGAGTACGATGGCATTCACAGAACCACCTTTGTAATTGATGAGCAAGGAAACATTGCTAAGATTATTTTTAAAGTGAAAAATAAAATGGCCAGCGAGCAAATTTTAGAAGCGCTGGAAATGAATTAATAGCCATTTTCAAGATCTAGCTCATCTTGAATTTCAGGATTAATAAATAGGTAGCTAAACACCTGCATTTGTCTTTCATTAAACATCTTTATTCCCTCTACTTCTAGAGGGATAAAGATTTTAATATCCAAATCTAATATTCCAAATTGTCTATCCTTTTTTTTCCATAGCACCACACCTTTTTTGTTCTTGTCCTCTGGATCTATTTTGTAATGCAGTATATCCCATTCATAAATATGGCGACCATTTTTATCTTTAAAACCCGTCCATTCGTCAATATCATCATAGTCGATTTTTTGTCCACGCCACCACATCCCAGTAGAATAGAAAATAGAGGTATCAGAAAACTTACGCATATAGCCCATTATCTTTTTTCCTTTCCTAAGTCTATATCTTTTTTCTTCTTTAAACATTAGTGCTTTAAAAGAATAAACCCCCGGATTAGGCCGAGGGTTCATTTTAGGATGATTATTTTTTATGGTAATTGTCTATACCCTCTTTCAGCCAATCTACATAAAGAGGTATATCGGGATCATAACCTGTGGGTTGGTTCATGCTCTCCTCTTCAGCATCAACAATTACATAGAGGGGTTGAGTGTTTTGCTCGTATTTCAAAATTTGAAATTCACTCCATTTTTGACCAATATATTTTAGTTTTTTACCCTCTTTAATTTGCGACATGATTTGTTTATCCTTTGGAAGCTTTCTTTTGTCATCCACAAACAGAGAAACTAATACCACATCGTTTTTCAAGGTGTTTAGAACCTTGGGGTCCGACCATACAAATTGTTCCATTTTACGGCAATTCACGCAGGCAAATCCAGTAAAGTCGATAAGCAATGGCTTTTTCACTTTGCGGGCATATTCTAGGGCATAGTCGTAATCGTCGAATGTAATAATATCGTGTTCTCCAAAATGTGCATGTTCTGGGAGTTCCACTTCTTCGTGAGCTCTTGTACCTACACCATAAGGTGATTCACTGTATTTTGCTGAAGGTGGAAAACCACTTATTAGTTTTACAGGAGCCCCCCATAAACCAGGAATTAGGTATATAGTAAAAGTCCCCACCAATAGCCCAAGCATTAGCCTTGGAACAGAAATAAAGGGAAGTGGAGAATCATGTGGTAATTTTAGTTTACCGAATAGATAGAGGGTTAAGGCCCCGAAAACGGCAATCCAAATAGCTAGGAAAGTTTCCCTTTCAAGAAGGTGTAGTTGTAAAACCAAGTCTGCATTGGAAAGGAATTTAAAGGCAAAAGCGATTTCTAAAAATCCTAAAAACACCTTTACACTATTTAGCCAACCTCCAGACTGTGGTAAGGAATTCATCCACCCAGGGAAGGCTGCAAACAATGCAAATGGCAGGGCAATGGCAGTTGAAAATCCAAGCATCCCAATAATAGGAGCTAAGCCACCGTGAGAGGCAGATTGAAATAATATGGACCCAACTATGGGACCGGTGCAGGAAAAGGATACAATGGCTAAAGCCAAAGCCATAAACACTATACCAATTATCCCGCCTTTATCGGCCTGGGCATCTACCTTATTTGCCCAAGAATTGGGAAGCATTATTTCAAACATTCCAAGGAATGACAATCCAAAAACTATCAGCAATAGGAAAAAGATAAGATTGAAAATAACATTTGTAGAAAGGGCATTTAAGGAATCAATTCCAAAAATAGCCACCACCAATGTTCCTAGCAATACATAAATTACAATGATGGAAATTCCATAAATAATGGCATTTCTGATTCCTGCAGAACGGGTTTTACTTTGCTTGGTAAAAAAGCTAACCGTCATAGGAATCATAGGGAAAACACAGGGAGTAAGAAGAGCCGCGAAACCTCCTAAGAAGCTCAAAAAGAATATCATAATTAAAGAGCGATCTTCTTCCGTTGAGCCTTGCTTTTCAGAATCGGATTTATCAATATCTTTTTCTTTGTCAATTCCAGAATCAGGGTCATTATAATCAATTGCCGAAACCTCCTTTTTAATAGGATTTGCTGCTCCTTTAACCAATAAGTCTACATCAATATATTCCGGCGGTAGGCACATTCTATCATTACACGCCATAAATGTTATTTCCCCTTGAAAGGAAAAATCTGAGGAAGAATGGATGATAAATTTTTGCCTAAATTCAACTTCATCCTCATGCCATTTCAATGTTTCATCAAAATTGGGATCATAGTCCTCATGTGGTTCGGGCTCTATTAGTCCTCCCACAATGGTGAATTCCGCTGCAGAATCATTCCAAAACCCCTCTGTAGGTAGGGCGGAGGCCAAAGAATCTAGATAGGCAGAATAAACATGCCATCCCTTTTCAATTTCCATTTTAAGAACAACCTCTGCCTCAGTATCTGAAATTCTGTTTAATGATAAATCCCAGGTTACCGGAGTCTCAATCTGTCCGAAAACAGAACCAATAAGGAATAGGGAGAATATTAAAGAAGAAAATAATTTTTTCATAGTACTTATTTCAAGGGGCGCACAAAATACGCAGTTTTTGTGAGTTCTGTAATTTTATACAGATCATTTATTCTGTATCCTATTATCCAAACAATATCCTCCCCAGAGCACAAAAGCCAAAGTGCGGATTTTTCAAATAAATTCAATTTTTGATCAATAAAAAAATCACTTAATTTTTTAGATTTTTTCATTCCCAAAGCTTGAAATCGATCTCCTTTTTTCCATTTTCTTAATACAAGAGGAAATTGAAGCTTGTCGAAATCCAAGGCCGCAGAATTGGCTGCTAAATTTTTAAAATCTAGGTCTTGAACTTTTATTCTTTCCAGGGAAAGTTTTACTGGAGTTTCCAAGATGCTAGCTTTCTTTTCAATGCTAAATACCTCCTGGTCTAGCATGGTTTTTTCTCTAATAAGCAGCTTATCTCTATTTACCACAGCCTGGTAGTTTTTAGTTTCAAATCCCTTTCCAGTCTCTAGTTCTAGGATGTTTTCTAAAGATGGTAAATCTGCAAAGCCCAAAGGGGAAAGGATATAATTTAAAATGCTTGAGATGGAGGGGTATTTATTTAATTTTTGAAGGTCAATATCAAAGCCAGTCTCCCGGTCATAGCAAATTTCATTCTTAATATTTTCCAGCATAAATTCAAATAATTCAATATCGGATTGAATATTTTTAAGACTGGATTGATAGCCTTTTTCAAAGCCTTCCTTGGAATTTTTGAGATGTGGATTTATATGATGACGAATATAGTTTCGTTGATATTTGTCGGAGGCATTGGATTGATCTTCGCGCCAAGAAATATTCTTAACTACTTGATAATTATCAATCTCATTTCTACTGCTTAGGTGAATAGGTCTTAGAATTTCGCCATTTTTTGGAGCTATTCCTCGCAAACCTTTTATACCTGTTCCCCTTCCCAAATTAATAATTTGAGTTTCCATGGAATCATCCAAATGATGAGCGGTAAGAACTGCAGAGAAGGAATGTTCTTTAATAAGTTCATGAAAAAATGAATAGCGCAATTCCCTAGCGGTCATTTGAATGGATTTAGCATGCAATTCTGCCAATTTTTGGGTTTGGAATTTCCGAACATAAAAAGGAATTTTATGGAGCTTGCAAAAATCCTGAACAAAGCTCTCATCTTTATCGGATTCGAATGGCCTTAATTGGAAATTACAATGAGCAATGGCAAAATTTATGGACAAATTTTTCAAGGCATAAGCCAATACCATAGAATCTTTTCCACCGCTACAAGCCAATAGAAATTGCTTTTTTGAAATGTCTATTCTTTGTTTTTCAAAAAAATTAAGGATGCTTTTCTCCAGATTTTCCATTCCCTTCAAAAATACTAAGTATTAAGCTTTTTAAGGGGCCAATCAAACTAAAGCTTGAAATAATTTTTCAGCTTTCAATAAACACTCCTCGTATTCTTTATCAGCTTCGCTAAGGATGGTAATGGCACTTCCAACACGCACAGAAATATAATGGCTATTGGCATTGTACAAAATACTTCGAATAACCACATTGAAATCAAAATTCCCTTTTGGGTCTATATAGCCTACAGATCCAGAATATAGACTTCTGGAAAAGTTCTCATATTGATCGATAAGTTCCATAGCTTTTATTTTTGGAGCGCCAGTCATGGACCCCATGGGGAAGCTATATTTTAATACATCTGTGAATTTGGTGGAAGGATCAATTTTGCTGCTAATGGTGGAGGTCATCTGATGAACTCCTGGGTAGGAATAGATCCCAAAAAGCTCTTCAACTTTTACGCTATTCTTACGGGCTGTTCTGCTTAGATCATTCCTTACTAAATCCACAATCATCACATTTTCGGATCTTTCCTTTTCATTTTCTAAAAGCTCTTTTTTTAGCAAATTGTCCATTTCACGGATTTCAGAACGTTTTGAAGTTCCCTTTATAGGTTGAGAAATAATAGTGTCCCCCTTTTTTTGAAGGTACCTTTCTGGTGATGAACAGATTAAATATTGCTGAGCATTCTTATAAAAAGAGGAAAACGGAGCAGCTGATAAATTTTGAAGATTTTGAAAAACCTTCATCGGGTTTAGCTCGTCTTTTCCCGAGAATTCCATGCAATAATTCACTTCATAAATATTGCCATACTGCAATTCATCTTTAAGCTTTTGAATACAGTCTAGATATTGGGATTTACTGGCTTTGGCAGATAGTTTTATTTGCTTTTCAGAACCATTTAGCTCTTTAGACTTATGGCTTATTGATGCTAAAAACTCATTAGAATCTTTGAAGACAAATGACTCTACTTGTATTTGACCATCCTTGGAGAAAACAACAGTTTGTGGGATAAAGAATTCGAGATTCGAAAATTCGAAACCATCTTCATTGTCGCTTTTCAAATTTTCCAAGCTATTTTTTAAGTTATAATTCAAATGTCCAAAAAGCCAGTCTTTATGAGAAGAGTGAAATTTGAAAAGCTCATCAAATTCATTTTGGATTGGGGATATAGTTTCTTTTGCATCAAAGGCTAGTAACCAATCGTATTGGGAATAGCTATTGGAATAATCATTAGAATCAAAAAATTGGAAATGGCTATACTCTGAGAAAAGGGATAATAATTGGGTTTTCAGATGAGATGAGTATGGGGGATCAATTTTAAAAACCCTTCTCATTTTTTCTCACCCTTCCTTTTATGAACGAAGGCTAGAACCTTTTTAATAGCTTCATTGCTGATAGGTTTACTCACATAATCATCCATACCTTCTCCAAGGAATTTTTCCCGATCTCCTTCCATGGCATTTGCCGTCATGGCAACAATTATTGGTCTTTTGCTACCAAACCTTTTGATGATTTCATGAGTAGCCTCCACGCCGTCCATCTCAGGCATTTGAACATCCATAAAGATCACATCATATTTCTGACGCTCTACTGCCTCTACCGCCTCTAAACCATTAGCCACTACATCAATGGTATAGCCCATGTTTTTCATGGTTAATACAGCGAGTTTTTGGTTAACCAGATTGTCTTCGGCCAATAAAATTGTTAGCGGAAGTTCTGCTGGAATTGGCTCTATTGCTTTGCTGGCTGTAGATTTTTTTCTTTCACTACTACCTTCACTAGTTTTGGGAGCCAAGATTCTACTAATAGATTTAAATAGAAGGCTGTGCTTAATAGGCTTCATATAATAAGCCGAAAAGAGGAAGTTTTTGGTTTTATCCGTCATTTCCGGATAGGCGGAACTAAGAAGGATTACAGGTAATTCTTCCTTGCTGTATTTTTCTCTAATCTTTTTGGTGAGTTCTACTCCATCCGTTCCCGGCATTTCATAGTCCATTACTACCAGGTCAAAATCTTCATTTAGGGCTTGGTTAAGACCTTTAGTAGCAGTGTTTACAGGGAAAGGTAGTAGTCCCCATTTTTCAAATTGCTTTTGTAATATTTTGAGATTTGTTTCAGAATCATCAACTATTAGGGCTTTTTTGTCTTTTAGCCATTCAGAATCTACATCTTCAGATTTATGATCCTTTTGGTTTTTAATAATTTTTTCGTCGATGATAAATTGGAAATTGGATCCTTCTCCTTGAACACTATCCACCCAAATTTCACCACCCATAAGGTTTACTAGCTTCTTGCAAATTGCTAAACCTAATCCTGTACCACCATATTTACGAGTGGTGCTGGAGTCTGCCTGTGAAAATGCAGAGAAGAGCTTAGCTTGTTGCTTAGGAGTGATTCCAATACCAGTATCTCTAATAGAAAAGTGAACCCTGGCATTATCTCCTTCTACTTCGTGTAATTCCACGCGAACCACCACTTCTCCTTCATCAGTAAATTTAATGGCATTACCGATGAGGTTGATGAGCACCTGTCTCAATCTAGTGATATCACCAGAAACAATATCCGGTACTGCAGGATCAATAAAATATAGTAGGTCAATATTTTTTTCAGCTACTTTGGATGCCAATAATTCAATGGCTTCTTCTACACATTGAGCGATTTCAAATGGAAATTCTTCCAATGACATATTTCCCGCTTCAATTTTACTGAAATCAAGGATGTCATTAATAACCGATAATAGGGCATCACCACTAAGGCGAATTGTATTTACATAATCTAATTGTTCACCAGAAAGGTCGGTTTGCAATAATAAGCTGGTCATTCCAATAACCCCATTCATTGGGGTACGGATTTCATGACTCATAGTAGCTAGGAAATCACTTTTTGCTCTTGCCGCTTCAATGGCTATATCTTTGGCTTTGATTAATGCCTTTTGTGCTTCAGAAGCTTCAATTTCTGAGCCCACCCAGGTGGCCATTAGGTTTAATAAACTTTTATCATTTTCATTAAATGCAGATCTGCTTTTTACAGGGCTGGAAAAGTTTAATGTCCCAAAAACTTTTGAATCTACCTCTATTGGTGCTGATAGGTAGGAGCCTAAATTAAAATTCTGATGTGCTGGATGTTTTGCCAATTCACTTTTATCCACATCATCATATGCCAAAGTAATTGCATTTTTCACCACCTCCGAACAATAAGTAGATCCCAATTTGAACTCCGTGCCGGGTTTTAATTCTTCTCCTTCAGAATAGGAACTGAAAACCGTATAACTATCTTTTTCTAGATCAACTTTGGAGATAACACCTAAGGGAAGTTTAAATCTTTCACTACCCAGCTGAAGAATAAGTTTTAGTTTTTCAGTAGAATCTAAATCTGTATTTGCAGATACCTCATAAAGATCTCTTATTGCCTTTTCATTTTTAATTAATGTTTTTTCGGCTCTGCGTTTTTCTGTAACATCATTTAAGGTCCAAATTACTCCTTCCCCAAAATCATAACCTCCAAAATCAATAATTTTTCGTGTACCATCTTTGGCGATAATGGCATATAGGAAGTTTTGAATAAAACCTCCTTTGAGTATTTGATTGTATTTTTCTTTTACGATTTCAGGCTCTTCACCATATACCGTCTTAAACCAGTCATCACTAGATTTTATATCTTCATTGGTATAACCGGTGATATTGGTAACCTTTTTATTCAGCAATAGATTATCGTCTTGAACAACAATTGCCCCGGTGGGTAAATTTTCGATTACAGAGCGCATTCTTGCTTCGCTAACTTCCAACTGGTTTTTAGTTTCTTCCAATTGGTAAACGTATTCGCTAAGCTCTACTTCTCGCGATGATAGTTCTTCCTCACGTGTGGCCAATTCGTGATTAAATCGCTGCTCAGCTTTAAATAATTCCCTTAATCGAAGTTCATTTTGCTTTCTTTCAGAGATATCTGTAATGGTACCTATCATCCTAAGGGGAACCCTTTCAAATGAGAATTCTGTAATTTTCCCTTGTAGTCTCAGCCAAATATAAGTGCCATCTTTTTTGATTGCTTTATAGTCAAATGCTGCACTAGCTGGTGACGCAGGATTTTTGGCATCTGCTATATAGGCATGGAATACGCGTTTATAATCCTTGTGTATGGTAGATTCCCAAAATTCAAATTCATTTTCGGTTTGGGTAGAATCATAACCATGCAATTCTAAAAAGGTGTCGTTTAGAACCAATAGGTTATTGCTGAAATCCCAATCCCACATTCCTTGTCGGGAATTTTCTAAGGCAAGTTTTAGCCTGGTGCTAGAAATCTTTAAGTCTTCTTGCGCCTGAATTTGAGCTGTTATATTTTTAATAAATCCGCAGGCACCAGTAATTTCTCCCATGGAATTAAAAATGGGATTTATGCTTACTTCCAAGGATTCCTCAGAACCTCTGGTCAATTGAAAACTAACTTTCTCTCCAGAAAAGGCTTTTTGGTAATGGTCCGACCAAAGGTCTAGGTTTTTTTTGCGTAATACGTCAAAAATATTGGTACTCCCCTCCGTGGGTTTTACGCCTGTAAAGCTTTCAAAACTCTCTTGGAAAATTTTATTTCCCTTCAGCAATAGTCCGGATTTATTGGTTGACCAAATTTCCAAATCGCTGAAATTCATTATCGAATCCAAATTGGCCTCACTCTCTTCAATAAAGGTGTTTGCCAAATTCAACTGCTCCACTGTTTGAGTAAGTTCCTCCTCTCTAACGGCTAGTTCCTGGTTCAGCTCTTGTTGCTCTTCAAGTGCCTGAGAACGAAGTTTTAGATTTTCCCTAAAGCTCCTTACTGTTGGGAAGGCAAGTAAAAAGGTGAAAAGGGAATACACTAAAATAGCACCGATAAGAAGGGAGAAATACCAGCTATTCCTTTTGTTGTGCTTTGCTAGGGAAACATCTTGAAATATTCTAATATTATCCAGCAGAAGTGTAGATAAATCCTCTTGAGTATTTAGCACCCCTTGTATATCTCCAGAAATATTTGCCAGAGCAATCTGACCTTTGCAAAAGCGATTTATTTGCTCAATATGTTTTTCAATTTTCTTACTGAGTTCAGAAATTTTTTCATGATTTGATTGGTGCTCATTACTGAATTCTTCTAGGAAATCGTAACGAAATTCGGTTTTGGCCAGAAGCTCATCTTGCTTTTTGAACTTTTCAAAGTCCATATTTAGCTCCTTGCAAAACTGGGAAAGCCTAGACATTTCTGTTTGGTAACTAACCGTAAGTACCTGTTTGGAAATATTTTGAATTAAACTGGCTTGTTGTCCAGCTAGGTCGATTCTTTCTACATCTTTCTGCTGTTCATCCTCTAAATAAGTAACGAAGAAAAAAACACCAATAGCTATACCTATACAAATGACTAGGTAAAATGGGAAAAGAAAGCGTAGATTTTTAAGATTCAAGTTGCTGTGATATTTGACAAATATAGCACCTTTCAGTTCTTAACAAAAGATCTGAAAGGTGCTAGGTAAATCTATGCTTTTTTAGGAGTGTATGGACCGATCATCGGTAGCCGCCATGGCAGCTTCTTTTATAGCCTCTGTAAAGGTTGGGTGAGCATGGCTAATTCTGGCAATATCTTCGGCAGAAGCTCTAAATTCCATAGCTACAACTGCCTCCGCGATCATGTCTGCAGCTCTAGCAGCTATCATATGAACCCCTAAAATTTCATCCGTCTTTTTATCAGCAACAATTTTTACTAATCCTTCAATATCAGTACTAGCCCTAGCTCTACCTAGTGCCCTCATATAAAACTGACCTGATTTATAATCCACTTTTGCTGCTTTTAATTCTTCTTCAGTTTTTCCTACCGAGGCCACCTCTGGCCAGGTATAAACAACATTTGGAATTAAATTGTAATTAATATGCGGTTTTTGTCCGGCAATAAGTTCAGCTACCATGGTGCCTTCCTCTTCTGCTTTGTGAGCCAGCATGGCTCCTCTAACCACATCGCCAATGGCATAGATATGAGCTTTAGAACTTTGCAACTGATCGTTCACTTCAATCTGACCACTATCATTGGCTTTTAATCCAGCATTTTCTAAATTTAAGCCTTGAGTATATGCCTTTCTTCCTACGGATACTAAACAATAGTCTCCCTCAAAAATCACTTCCTTATCTTTTTTGTCAAGAGCCTTCACAACAACTTTGTCGCCGTCTCTTTGTACATCAGTAACCTTATGGCTAAGGTTGAATTTTACTCCTAATTTTTTCATGGATTTCACCAATTCTTTTCCAAGAACGGCATCGAAAGAAGGAATAACCTTATCCAAATACTCTACAACGGTTACTTCCGCACCAATACGAGCATAAACACTTCCTAACTCTAAACCAATTACACCACCACCAATAACGATTAGATGTTTTGGGATTTCTTTTAATTCCAAAGCTTCGGTACTAGAGATAATTCTCTCTTTGTCGAATTTTGCAAATGGCAATTCAGTAGGCTTGCTTCCAGTGGCAATAACAATATTTTCACCTTCAATTTTTTCCAGCCCATTTTCACTGTTAATAGCAATAATATGATCTGTTTCAAAGGAACCTGTTCCTTCGTAAACATCAATTTTATTTTTGTCCATTAAGAATTTTATCCCATCGCATGTTTGCTGAACAACCTCTTTTTTGCGGTTGACCATTTGGGTGAAATTTACCTTTGGATTTTCAATGTCTATGCCGTGAGATTCGAATTTTTTGGTGGCATTATGGAAGTGTTCAGAAGAATCTAACAAGGCCTTTGAAGGAATACATCCCACATTTAAGCATGTACCACCAAGAGTTGGGTATTTTTCAATAATGGCGGTTTTTAATCCTAATTGAGCACATCGTATTGCGGAAACATAACCTCCAGGTCCAGAACCGATAATTACAACATTATATTTAGTCATCAATATTTTTTTTTCAAATAACCCAACAAAAGTAATAAAGGAGGCTTTATTAATGCCTGAATTCCAATAGACTTTTAGAATATAAAGATGATTGTTAATGATATTGCTGATAAGGGAGGATACAAGGCTTTTTTAACTAGCTAATTCCAACTATTTTTGTGGGCTATGGTATCAGCTGATCAAATTAAAGAACTAGCCCAAAGGTTGGAAGCTCTAAAATCTTATTTGGGAATTGAGGAAAAGCAAATTCAAATTGCGAATGAGGAGGAAAAAACTGCCGTCCCAAATTTTTGGGATGATCATGAACAGGCAGAGGCAGTGATGCGCAAAATTAGAGGCCTGAAAAATTGGGTGGAAGCCTATAATACTGGTGTTCAACAAAAGGAGGAACTGGAATTAGCCTTAGAATTTTTTGAGCTCGGTGAATTGAGTGAGGATGAACTAAACCAGCAACATGCCAAGCTAAAGGTTTTAGTAGACGATTTAGAGTTTAAAAATATGCTCTCCGGCGAGGAGGATAAATTAAGTGCCGTATTACAAATCACCGCTGGGGCTGGAGGAACGGAAAGTTGTGATTGGGCAAGTATGTTGATGCGAATGTATCTGCGCTATGCCGAAAGAAACTCCTTTAAGGTGAGAGAGCTGAATTATCAGGAAGGTGATGTGGCAGGCGTGAAAACGGTAACCTTGGAAATTGATGGTGACTATGCCTTTGGTTATTTAAAAGGTGAAAATGGCGTTCATAGATTGGTGAGAATCTCTCCCTTCGATTCCAATGCCAAAAGGCATACCTCATTTGCTTCCGTTTATGTGTTTCCATTGGTGGATGACTCTATTGAAGTAGAAGTTAATATGTCTGATATCGATTGGGATACTTTTAGGTCTGGTGGTGCAGGTGGACAGAATGTAAATAAAGTAGAGACTGGTGTTCGATTAAAACACAAGCCTTCGGGAATAATAATTGAAAATACAGAATCCCGATCCCAACTGCAAAATAAGGACAAGGCTATTCAGTTGCTGAAATCCCAACTATATGAAATTGAGATTGAAGCCAAAAATGAAAAAAGAGCCGAAATTGAAGCAGGAAAGAAAAAAATAGAATGGGGATCTCAAATTAGAAATTATGTTTTACATCCTTATAAATTGGTTAAGGATGTACGTACGGGCAATGAGACAAGCAATGTAGACAATGTTCTGGATGGGGAGATAGATGATTTTATTAAAGCATTTTTAATGCAAACTGGACAAAGTACCGAAGCCTAAGTTTGGAATGGAAGAATTCTCTAGACTGCCTTAAACTAATTTTACGCCTTCCTAGTGTAATTACTCATACTCTTAATGCTAGGCAATGTCTATATTTATAGATTGATTTGAGCAAACTAGCATCCATATTTTTGTTTTGTTTTTTTCTGTGTTTGAATGGTCTAGCACAGAATGCTTCCTTCGTGGAAAACCTTGGACAGTGGTCTGGAGATTTTAATTTTAAAATTCCCTTGAGCAATGGAGCGGTTTTTATTTCGGGGAATAAGGTGGTTTATCATTTTGGAAAATTTGAAATAGACTCCACAAAATTAAAATCACAAATTCCTCATTCGCATTTTGCAGAGTATTCTAATTATGGTCCATATGCCGGTCATGCCTATGAAGTTAGTTTTATTGCGGCCAAGGACGATGCAGAAATTTCCACTTCTCAAAAAAGGAAAACCTATCAAAATTATTTTCTTGGTAAGGATGCTTCAAAATGGAAAAATTCTGTGTCCTTATTTGGGGAAATTGCCTTTGAAGATATTTATCCTGGGATAGACATTCGATACTTTTTTGATGAAAATGAAAATTTAAAATATGACCTCGTATTGGAAAGGGGGGCTGATCCCAAGCAAATAAAACTGGAATACAAAGGGGCAGATAAACTGAAAATAGTCTATGGAAATTTATGGGTAAAAACCTCTGTAGAAGATGTCTTAGAATCCGCACCAATAGCCTTTCAAATAATTAATGGCCAAAGGCAGGAGGTGAAATGTAAATATGTGCTGGAGGGAAATGTCCTTAGCTATAAATTAGGAAAATACAATCCCAATTATGAATTAGTAATTGATCCTCTTTTAATTTTTAGCACCTATACAGGCTCACGAGTAGATAATTTTGGATTTACAGCAACCTATGGGGTGGATGGTGCCGCCTATGGAGGAGGTATAGCTTATAATTCAAATCCACTATTATCCTATCCTGTAAGTTTAGGAGCCTACCAAGATACCTTTCATGGAGGAACTTATGATGTGGTGATAAGTAAATTTTCTCCCGATGGATCGGATTTGATTTATAGTACTTATTTGGGTGGTAATGGAAATGAAGTGCCACTAAGTTTAATTGAAACCTACAATAAAGACTTGCTTATTTTAGGAACAACAGGGTCGGCAAATTTTCCAACTACTGTTCAATGCTATGATAGTGTTTTTAGTGGCGGTACTAATGTAAGCTTCCCGGGAACTTCCATTGTAAATTATAATAATGGTGCTGATATTTTCATTTCCAAATTGGATAGTACAGGAGGACAATTATTAGGGAGTAGCTTTTTTGGAGGTACAGGAAATGATGGGGTAAACTCCGCATTCAGGTTTAATTATGCCGATGAAAATCGTTCTGAAATAGCCATAGACTCGATTGGTAATATTTATATAGCTGCAACTACAAATTCCAAAGATATTTCCAGTTCAGGACTCTTAAGCCCATCTCCTTTTGGTTTTCAAGATGGGATTGTTGCTTCTTTTAAGCCAGATCTTAAGAGTTTGAGATGGGCCAGTTATATAGCAGGCTCTGATCATGATGCGGCCATGAGTTTAAAAGTGAATGGCGATCATTTATATGTTGCAGGTATTACCGCTAGTAGTGATTTAGGAATTTCATTTAACGGTGGTTTTGAAGAGCAATTTCTAGGTATCCACGATGGTTTTTTGCTGAGGATGACAAGTTCTGCTGGAATGATAAATGCCTTTACCTATAATGGTACATCCAAGAGGGATCGCAATTTTTTATTGGATATCGATGAGGATAATAATGTTTATGTCTTTGGACATTCCATGGGGTCCTATCCAATTTTAGGGGCTAATGTTTTCTTTCAAGCTCGTGGAAACCAATATATTAATAAGTTCAATTCCGATTTGTCTCAAAGTTTGAAATCCATGATTTTCGGAAATATGGATAGTAGTAAAACCGAAGTTTCACCCACCGCTTTTATGGTTGATGATTGTAAAAATATTTACCTCTCCGGATATGGAAGACAAGGGAGTTCCACCCAAGGGCCTTCTAATGGTTTGCCAATAACCAATAATATTGATGAGGTTCAAGGGGCGCGGTCTAATAGCGATGGAGAGGATTTCTATTTTATGGTTTTAGATGCCAGTTGGGAAAAGGTGAATTTTGGAGCCTATTTCGGTGAGTATCAAGGGCCTCAAGGTGATCATGTTGATGGTGGCACAAGTCGTTTCCAAAAGGATGGTACTATTTACCAGGCTGTTTGTGCCAGCTGTGGTGGAACAGATAATTTTCCGGTAAGCGATAGTGCCTATTCTCGTGTTAATGGCTCTTCAAATTGCAATATGGCGGTTTTGAAATTGAGAATGGAATTGGATGTAAAGGCAGATTTCCGACCAGACTTGGACAGTAGCTGCATTCCCTATACCGTAAACCTCAGTAATAGAAGTTATAATGCCGATGTTTATTCTGCAGTATTGCCTGATGGGAGTATAATGGCATCAGCGCCAGATCAAATAATTATAGACCAAGTGGGAGTTCAGTATCTCAGTATTTTGGCAAGAGATACAACTTGTGGATTTGAAGATTCAGTAAAGATTAGATTTTATGGTTATATAGATCCTTTAAGTGCAGATTTCAGCCTAGAGTATGACACCTGCGATGCTGGTCTTTCCGTGGAATTTAAAAATGAATCTATAGATGCTAATGCCTTTTATTGGGATTTTGGAGATGGCGTTTTTTCAACCGATAGCAATCCAGTTCATCAATATAGTCAAGAAGGAACTTTTACCATTCAGTTGATCGCCAGTGGAGGAATTTGTGGGAGTTCGGATACCACTTCCCAAACTATTAGCATAAGATCCTCCAATTTAAGGGGTGATTTTAATTTTAATTACGACCCATGTAATGATGGTACTGAAGCCTATTTTTATACCCAGGGTGGTGGATTTCAACAATATATTTGGTCTGTAGATGACCAAGTTTTAGCAGATTCTAGCCAAATAAAAATTGACTTTTTAAAACCGGGAACCTATGAGGTGAAATTGGAAAGTGTTGATAGCGTTTGTAATAGAGTTTTCACACATAGAGAAAGTATCACCATTATAGACTTCGATCCAAAAATTGAACTTCCCAATGTTTTTTCACCTAATGGTGATAATCAAAATGATATTCTTCAATTTATTAATATCCCCGAGCCGGATTATTTTTCGGAATTTGATTTGAAAATTTACAATCGCTGGGGTTCTGAATTGTTTGCCGCTAGCCATAACCTAGAAGCTTGGGATGGAAAATTTGAGAATAAGGATGTTCCACAAGGAGTCTATTATTATGTGCTAAACTTTTCTGATCGATGCGGAAATAAAGAGGAAAGAACAGGCTTTTTCCACTTGTTCCGTTAATTTTGTAGCAGCTATTAAAACAAAAAACACTGATGAAATTATACCATAATCCAAGATGTTCCAAAAGTAGAGAAGCACTTCAATTATTGGAAGAAAAAGGGCTAAACCCAGAAATTGTCTTGTATATGAAAGAACCTATTACTCCCAGTGAATTGGAGGCAATAATCGACAAACTCGATATTGATGCTTCCGATTTAATTCGAAAAAAGGAGAAAATTTGGAAGGAAGAGTTCGCCGAAAAAGAGCTCTCTGATGATGAGCTGATTTTTTGCATGATTGAACATCCACAATTAATGGAAAGACCTATACTAGAAAATGGTGAAAAAGCTAGAATTGGAAGACCTACTGAAAAAATTCTGGAAATAATTTAATTCCCAATAGGAGTGTAAAGCGAATATAATTTTGGATTTCCAGCACGAATGGCAAAGCTGGCAGACCTAAGTTTATATTCCATTTTTTCTGGATTATAGATAAAACCTCTAATTTTTAAACCCTCATTTTTGAGGGTTTTTTGATTTATAGCTAGGGAATGAATTCCATTAATTTGAAAAGTAGAATTTTCTTCCATAAACTCTGAAATAGGTCGGCTATACCATCGGCTGATCTTCCTATTCTGCTCCAAGGATAAAACACAAAAAATTGCATCCAAATCCCCCTCACTTTCCAGTGTAAATTTCATGTCTATAAATATATTGCTCCACTCCACCAATGCTTTGGGATCTAATATTTCAAATGCTATCTGTTGGCTTTTACCATCCCCAATTTTTAAAAATTCTCCTAGGCTATCTTTTTGAATTATTATTTCGGAAAGGCTTTTCCAATATTTATTTTTGCCTTTAAAGTTAAGGTCCTCCTGTAAATTTCTCAATGGAGAAGCTTCATCCTCCTTATCCTTACTAAAAACAAAATATTCGCCTTGGTAATAAGATTTCCTTAATTCGAGACTAGGAAAGAATTGCTGGGCAATTGGGATCAATTCTGCAGGGGAGGAGGCAAATGCGCCTAAGTACAATTTTTCAGCTTTTGAATTGGCAATAATTGTTTTAAAATCCTGGGCTGATTTATGTTCTAGGATGTGTACAAAGGGATTATCCACTTCGTATTTATCAAGATAATATTCTAAAATATCTACGCGATCATTTAGTATGGTCAAGGTATTTTCAGATTTTTCCTCTAAAGATTGTTTTAGATCCTTAACCAGATATTCGTAGGGAGATTGGTAGAAAATCTGATAATGTTTTCGCTCCTCAATAAGGGAATAGGATCCCAAAATTAGTATTCCCCAAAAGCTAATTCTAAAGAGCCATTTAGTAGCACTTGCCCAATAAAAGATTGACAATAGAAGAAATGGGCTGCAAAAAATCAATCCTGAATATTGAAGAATTGGGTTTACAAAAATGGAATAAAAAAATCCAGCTAGAAAGCTTAGAAAGAAAAAGGAGATTGCGATTATCCAAAATTTCCCAAGCCTAGGTTTTAATATAAATCCCAGGAAAACCATTAGCATAACAAAGCCAAGGAAAATGGGGGAATATTGAAAGAGGTAAAAAATAAATTCCCCAATAAAATCCATGTCTGGCGGTCCCAACCATGTTCCTACTCCCCCTTTTGCAGATTGATGTAAAAATATTTCCAAATGAGGTAGATAGAGAATAAAAATCAGAATTCCTGAAAGGAGAAAAAGAGCCCTTCTTTCCTTTGGAGAAAATAGTAAACTTAAGATTCCAAGAATAAAAAGAGAGAGGAGCAGGTAATAGTGAATATAAGCACAGATGCTAGCGCTAAGTATCCATGCGAAAAAGTGTTTAATATTCATTCTATTTCCAGAAAAAAGTAGCCTTCTCCAAAATAATATGGCCAATAATCCAAAAAATAGTCCGGCAGAATAGGGTCTGGCGATTTGACTATAAAAAACAAAAAACTGGGTGCAGGAAATGAAGGCTGCGGACAATAAGCCTGTTTTTTCATTGAACCATTCCTTTCCAATTAAATAGCAGATATAAATGGATCCAATCCCCATAATTATAAAGGGCAATTTCAAAACCCATTCAGAAAAACCAAATAAGGAGCCATAATAATGAAGGAAAACTTGTATCCCTGCAGGATGAAAATCCACTAATACTCCTTTTTCAATTAATTCGTGGAAAGAGGGGTATCCTGTTCTAAATAGGGCGCTAAACTCATCATGGGTAAAGGGAATTTGAAAAAAGTTGTAAAACCTTAAAATCCCTCCTAGGATTAAAACCAATAGGAGCAAAACTCGATTCGAAAAGTTAGATTTTAAAATCAAAAGGGGAGCTTTACAGCGAAACTAATCAAAATCTACTTTAGTCTTTTATTCCTTCTAAATCGAAAAGAAAGGCATATTCCATGGCTGTTTCTTTGTAAGCTTCAAATCGTCCGGAAGCTCCTCCATGCCCGGTATCCATATTGGTGAAAAGGTAAAGAGGGTTTTTATCTGTTTTATATTCTCGAAGTTTGGCTGTCCACTTGGCGGGTTCCCAATATTGCACTTGAGAATCATGCAGTCCTGTAGTAATTAAAATAGCAGGATAATCTTTGGCTTCCACATTGTCATATGGAGAGTAAGACTTCATATAATGGTAATATTCTTCTTGGTTTGGATTTCCCCATTCATCATATTCTCCGGTCGTTAGGGGTATGGTTTCATCTAGCATCGTGGTAATCACATCCACAAAAGGTACTGCGGCTATTACCCCTTTAAACAACTCAGGTTTTTGGTTTATTACCGCTCCAATTAAGAGTCCACCAGCGCTGCCACCCAGCCCATAGAGTTTGTTAGGATTGGAATATTTGTCTTCAATCAATTTTTCACCACAGGCAATAAAATCACTAAAAGTATTTTTCTTGTGAAGCATCTTTCCCTTTTCATACCAATCTCTACCGAGATATTCTCCACCTCTAATATGAGCGATTGCGAAAATGAAACCTCGATCTAAAAGCGATAATCTTGTTGAGGAAAAACTGGGATCCATAGTTGCACCATAAGATCCATAGCCATAAAGCAAAAGCGGGTTTCCATCTTCCTTTTTGAGGGATTTTTTATAAACCAAGGAAATAGGAATTACCACGCCATCCTTAGCTTTTGCCCAAATTCTTTCCGACTGATATTCTGATGCATTATAGCCACCAATAACCTCCATTTGTTTTTTCAGCTCCCTTTCGCGAGTATTCATATTATAGTCAAAAACCGAAGCTGGGGTGCTAAGCGATGAATAGGCGAATCGCAATATTTCAGTATCAAAATCTGGATTATTACCTGTAGAGGCTGTATAAGTTTCTTCCGGAAATACCAGGTAGTGCTCCGAATTATCCGCCCATTTTTTTATTCGGATTTTGCTAAGCCCATTGCTCCTTTCCTCCAAAACCAAATGGTTTTTAAATAAATCTACACCTTCCAAATAAACATCCGCTCTATGTGGAATTAATTCTTTCCAGTCTTCTTTTGAAGTAGCATTGAGGGAGCAGGTCATAAGTTTAAAATTGCTAGCCCCATCTTTATTGGTGTGGATATACCATTGATCTTGGAAATGTGCAATTCCATATTCCAAATCTCTTTCTCTTTTTTGAAATAGGCTGAACTCTCCCATTGGTCTTGAAGAGTCTAGATACCAATATTCATTAGACACGGTGCTGGAATTGGCTATTATCAGGAATTTTTCGGATTTACTTTTGTAGATAAAAGTGGTAAAAGTGCTGTCTTCCTCAGTATATATTAATACATCATCAGAACTGAGACCTCCCTTTTTATGCCTCATTATTTTTGAAGGGCGCAAAGTTTCATCTTTTACAGTATAAAATAATAAACTGCTATCCTCTGCCCAGGCAACACTTCCTGTGGTATTTTCAATCTTTTCCTCACTAATTTCTCCAGTCTGTAAATTTTTAAAACGGATAGTATATATTCTTCTGCTTAGTTTGTCTTCACCGAAAGCCAGCCATTGGTTATCTGGACTGATACTCATTCCACCGATTTGATAAAAATCTTGGTCTTTGGCAAGATAATTTACATTGAGAAGAACCTCCTCTTCTGCCTCCATAGAGCCTTTTTTACGGCAATAAATAGGATGTTCTTGGCCGATTTCAAATCTTACATAAAACCAATAACCTTTCTTTTTATATGGAACGGATTGATCCTGTTCCTTAATTCTGCCTTTTATTTCTTCAAATAATTGAGATTGAAAATGCTCAGTATGCTTCATTTCCGATTCGCGATAGGCATTCTCGGCATTTAAATATTCTATTACCTCCGGATTTTCTCTGTCGTTTAGCCAATAATAATTGTCTATTCTAGTATCACCATGAATTTTAAGTTCTTTAGGAATCTTTTTTATCTGAGGAACTTTTGTTGCTAGGTTTTCCATATTTTGGCTGCGGTTTATTCGGCTTTAAATTTAGGTCGCAAAACTACTGATGAAATAATTAGGGAGGCTGAAAAAGTAGTAGAAGTTGGCTGCCTTATTAATAAACAACAATATATGAGTGTGGATTTGAGTGAAGGGATGCTTAAAGATGGAGCCCTAAAAGGAAAAGTAATTGCCATTACTGGTGGAGGAACTGGTTTAGGTAGGTCTATGGGTGAGTATTTTTTAAAGCTAGGAGCCAATTTGGCGATTTGTGGAAGAAGGGAAGAAAAACTCATTGAGGCTCAAAAGGAAATGGAGGAAAGCTGTGGAGGTGAAGTTTTGCCTTTTGCTTGTGATGTAAGAGATTATAAAAGTGTTGAAGCTTTTTTGCAAGCCATTATTAATAAGTTTGGAAAAGTTGATGTACTAGTAAATAATGCAGCAGGGAATTTTATTAGTCCTACCGAACGCCTTTCCCCAGGTGCTTTTGATGCTGTAATAGATATTGTTTTAAAAGGTTCCAAAAATTGTACTCTTGCTTTTGGAAAGCATTGGATTAGTAATGGCGAAAAAAATAAAACCGTTTTAAGTGTGGTGACCACTTATGCTGAAACAGGATCCTCATTTGTTGTTCCTTCGGCCATGGCTAAGGCTGGTGTTAGTGCAATGACCAAATCCCTGGCGGTAGAATGGGCAAAATATGGAATCCGTTTTAATGCTGTTGCACCCGGACCTTTTCCTACCAAAGGTGCTTGGAGTAGATTATTGCCAGGGGATATGGGTGATAAATTAAAGGCCGAAAATGAAGTTCCACTAAAAAGAGCTGGTAACCATCAGGAGCTGGCAAATTTAGCTGCTTTCCTAGTCTCAGACTTTGCTCAGTATATGAATGGTGAAGTGGTAATTATCGATGGTGGTGAGTGGCTACAAGGTGCAGGACAAATGAATTTCTTGGATGTTGTAAGTCCAGAAATGTGGGATTGGATTGAAAAGGCTACCCGTAGCTCTAAGGAATAATTTTACTTCCTTTCTGCATTTATTGCTGCATTTACTCGTGCCAATCCTTCTTTAGCTGGATCATAAACCGGGTTGGCATCTAAGGCCATTCTATAATCTTTTCTTGCATTGCTAATATCTCCCAATTGTTCTAGGCAATAAGCTCGTCCATAATAGGCTTTATAATTATGAACTTGGTATTGAATGGCTTTCGAAAAATAATCTTTAGCTTGTGATAATTGCTTTAACTGGATGTGTATAAATCCAATGCTATAATAGGCATCTGCATTTTTAGGGTTTACTCTTATGGCATCAAAATAATTTTCAAGGGCCAAATTGGTCATATTTCGGTTCATATAAAATACGCCCAATTTATAGTAGATATCATCTCTGCTGGGGTCGATATCCAATATTCTATGGTAGTAATATTTGGCGAAGGTATCGCCGATAGAGGCCAACATCACACCCATCATATCTAGGCCTTCAATAAAGTTAGGGCTAAGGTCTACAGACTTTTGAAAAAACTGCAAGGCCAAAGCTGTGTCACGTCTTGAATCTCGAATAATCATTCCCTTATAGAAATAGGGGATATGGGCATTGGGGTCAATTTTTATGGCTTCATCAGTAAGTCTTAGCGCATTGTCATAATCGTGAACAGCAATATAAAGCTCACAAATCCTCATTCTACATTCTACATTATCAGGATCTAATTGAACACATTTTTCCCACTCCTTTTTGGCATCACCGGATTTGTTTTGAATATAATTTAACTGCCCTTTCAAATTTCTAGCCTGTGCTGAATTGGAATCAATTTGCATAGCATTGAATATATCTGCCGCAGCAGCTCTAAAGCTTTTTATATTTAAAAACTTTTCTGCTCGTGCCAGATAAGCTTCCGAATTATTAGGGTCCGCCTTTAATATGGCATTTAAGGAATCTATAGGCGACTTTTTTCCTTGAAGGGCCGGAACGCTATCAGGCTTAAGGATAGTTTGTTCCTTTTTTGGAGGGTTTGCCGTTTCGGATGGGTCTTCACAAGATTGAAAAATAGCCAGGCAAAAAATAAGAATGGTGAAAATGTTTTTCATAGGATTGCAAAAGTAGCAGAAAAGCTCATTTTTCAAATGAAATATTGAGGAGGAATAAAAAGAAAAGGCTGGCTCTATAGTATAGATCCAGCCTTTAATAAACAACCAAACCATTAATTCAATGATTTGACTAAGCTTTTTGAAATTCGTTGCCTGAATTATGCGGCAATTGCCTCTCTTATTTTTGCTTCAATTTCATCGGCCAGCTCTGGATTGTCTTTTAATAACTGACGAACTGCATCTCTTCCCTGACCTAATTTGGTATCTCCATAGCTAAACCAAGATCCAGATTTTTTTACAATATTATGATCTACGCCAAGGTCAATAATTTCACCTAGTTTAGAAATCCCCGCACCATACATAATATCAAATTCCGCCATTCGGAATGGTGGTGCAAGTTTATTTTTCACCACTTTTACTCTGGTGCGGTTACCAATTACTTCATCTGTAGATTTAATTTGAGATGATCTTCTAATATCAATACGTACAGAAGCATAAAATTTCAAAGCATTTCCACCAGTTGTGGTTTCTGGGTTTCCAAACATCACCCCAATTTTTTCACGCAATTGGTTGATGAAGATACAGCAGCAATTGGTTCTGGAAATGGTTGAAGTTAATTTTCGCAATGCTTGTGACATTAGCCTTGCTTGTAAGCCCATTTTGCTATCTCCCATTTCTCCTTCAATTTCACTTTTTGGAGTAAGAGCAGCCACAGAGTCTATTACCAAAATATCTATAGCTCCAGAGCTAATAAGATTGTCGGCAATTTCCAATGCTTGTTCACCATTATCTGGCTGAGAGATAATTAATTCTTCGGTATTAATACCTAATTTTTCAGCATAAAAACGATCAAAGGCATGTTCAGCATCTATGAAGGCGGCAATACCTCCAGCTTTTTGGGCTTCGGCAATAGCATGTAAAGTAAGGGTAGTTTTACCCGATGATTCTGGTCCATAAATTTCTACAACTCGACCTTTTGGGAAGCCACCTATTCCCAAGGCAACATCAAGTCCAATAGAGCCCGTAGAAATGGATTCAAGTTCTACAACGGCATTGTCTCCCATTCGCATTACGGCGCCCTTTCCATAGGTTTTATCTAGCTTATCCATGGTAAGCTTTAGAGCTTTTAATTTCGCTCCTTTATCATCACTCATTTATTCGTGCTTTTATTATTTTTTTTCGGAATGAGAACAAATATAGTCAATAGGCTAAGCGCTTTTGGGCCTGTTAATAAATAATTAATTACTAGTTCTTTACTAAAAAAGGCTTTATATTGAATGGCTTCCCTATAAGGAATAGCATACACCAATAGCACCTTGAAAACTCAATAATCAGTATGCTTATAAAAACTTTTGGAAGCGCCGTCTTTGGCGTGGATGCTACCACTATCACAATAGAAGTCAATATTGACACTGGGATTGCTTTTAATCTTGTAGGTCTTCCAGACAATGCTGTTAAGGAGAGTCAGTATAGAATTACGGCTGCTTTAAAAAACAATGGTTTCAAATGGCCTGGGAAAAAAATCACTATAAATATGGCTCCGGCAGACATCCGAAAGGAGGGCTCCGCCTACGATTTGTCTATAGCCTTAGGTATATTAACGGCATCTGAACAGGTGGAATTAGCAAATTTGGAAGATTATATCATCATGGGTGAGCTTTCTTTAGATGGTAGCATCCAGGCCATTAAGGGTGTTCTCCCTATTGCCATCCAGGCACAAAAAGAGGGGTTTAAAGGACTTATTCTCCCCAAAGAAAATTCTCAGGAAGCGGCAATTGTAGATGGAGTAGAAGTTTATGGTGTAGAAAACATTTCGGAAGTTGTGGCTTTTTTAAAAGGTGAAATAGAGCTGGAAATGGTGCGTGTAAATACCAGAGAGGAATTTGCCCAACATCTAAACAATCCTGAGTTTGATTTTGACCAAGTAAAAGGTCAGGAGAATATAAAAAGAGCCTTAGAAATTGCAGCTGCTGGTGGACATAATGTTATTTTAATCGGTCCGCCAGGTGCAGGAAAAACTATGCTTGCCAAAAGATTGCCTTCTATTTTACCACCACTAACCTTGTCTGAAGCTCTAGAAACCACAAAAATTCATTCTGTAGCCGGACAGCTAAAAACAAATATTGGATTAGTAGCACAAAGGCCGTTTCGAAATCCACACCATAGTATTTCTGATGTCGCCCTTGTCGGTGGGGGAAGCTTTCCACAACCTGGTGAAATTTCACTCGCCCATAATGGAATTTTGTTTTTAGATGAATTACCCGAATTTAAAAGAACGGTTTTGGAGGTGATGCGCCAACCCATGGAAGATCGATTGGTTACAATTAGTAGGGCAAGATTTACGGTGGAATATCCATCTTCTTTTATGTTAATCGCTTCTATGAATCCATGTCCCTGTGGCTATTTCAACCATCCCACCAAGGAATGTATGTGTCCACCCGGTTTGGTACAGAAATACCTCAACAAAATCTCAGGCCCTTTATTGGATCGAATAGATCTTCATGTAGAAGTAACACCCGTTTCATTTGATGAAATGTCATCCGAGAGAAATTCTGAAAAGAGTTTGAGCATACGAAATAGAGTGGTGGAAGCCAGGGAAATTCAAATACAAAGATTTAAGGAATTTCCCGGAGTTTACAGCAATGCTCAAATGAGCACCAAACAATTACGGCAAGTTTGCCGAATAAAAAAAGAAGGTCAGGATTTGTTGAGGCATGCTATTGATAAGTTGAATTTATCGGGTAGAGCCTATGATCGCATTTTGAGGGTTTCCAGAACTATCGCCGATTTAGCATCCTCAGAAAACATAGAAACCATGCATTTGGCAGAAGCTATACAATATAGAAGTTTGGATAGGGAAGGTTGGGGAGGGTAGGGATAAATATTTTAGGTATTTGATCAAGGTATTTTAATAAATTTTCGAATGTTATTTTGCCATGATGATTGTGAAGGTTTCCTAACAAAAAAGGCCTAAAAAATTATTGCAAACTAAACTATCTAAAACAAAAACTACCATTTTGACAAGCGGTTTTAAAAAGATATATCATCTATATTTTTCCTTAGTATGAAAAACTACTGAAATAGTTTTGGATCATGTTAATTTAAAACATAGCTCATTAAATTATCTCTATTTAGATGAATAACAATAAAAATTATTGATATAGGATATCATAAAAATTGTTAATAAAAAATATAGAACCATTTTTTTTTATTTCGGCATCATTCTGTCCTATTTTGACGTGTTCTTGAATTAAAATTTAAGACGAATGTGATACTTAGTATTATTAAAATGCATGCCTTTTTATGGTTTCCTTTTAAACTGGTTCATTCTTGAATATTCAAAAATTATTTTTTGTACATTCATTGAATGAAAAAATACCTCCCGATTATTGTAATGATATTCATGTTTTCTAGTTGCAAAAAGAATTCATCGAGTTATGAGTATCCAGAAGAACAAGATTTTACTACTGTTTATGGGATAGTAATGGATGTATCTACTCTTCAGCCTATATCTGAGAGTATTGTTAAGATCTATAAAGGTCAATGCCCAGGAGCTTTTGGTGTGTACGGATCATTTTTAGAGGATACAGTGGGGCCTCAAGGAGGTTATTATTTTCACTTTAATCAACACAAAGACACCTGTTATAATCTTGTAGCTGAGTCAAAAGGATATTACGGGATTGAAGGTGTAGGTTCGAGTATAACTTATCCTATGGCACAAGGCTCAGGGCAAGAAGCAATCAAAAAAGGTTTTGAAAATAATATGGATATCTATTTGGTTCCTATTGGTTGGCTTAAACTTCGGATAGTTAATGAAAATAAATTATATCAAAGCATTTCTTTCAACAAAGAATCACCTGACGGAACTTCACATATTTCATTTAGTGGGTTGGATTTGGATACAACAATTCTTACGAGAAAATACGGTAATTATTCAAATGTAGTTGCTTATTTCTCAGGAGTCAAAAGAATAGGGATTGACACTATTTTTGTTGAAGCCCACGACACTACTGCATTTACAATTCTTTATTAACCAAATAAATTACACTATGAACATTAAGAAAGGCATACTCCAATTGAATGTTATTGGTTTGCTCATATTCAGCTTACTATCCAACGCTCAGGATACTATTTGGATAAATTCTGATAATTTTTTCAACCAATCTGTACCGTGGATTCTTACTTGCCCTTGAATAGAAGTCTGTTGAAGTTTTGATTCGTCTTTATTGCAAGTACCTAGAAGGATGAAGGCTAGTCCGTATAAGATGTTTAACGACTTCATTTTGGTAGATTTTCAACTTCCAACATAGTAAATTTTTGTTTTCTATAGATGAAAAATCAACTGGCTATTGAAACCACCAATTCATTTGGGAATTTTCACAAATGTAATTTAAGAAAAATATTCTTTTTATATAAGTGTTAAAGCAATAGAGTTATTTTTAGCAAAAGCTTGAGACAAAGGAAATTTTAAATTGAATAAATAATAAGAAATAAAAGTAGGTAGCATTGGAGGAAATGTAGGGATATGAGGTTTTTTAATACAAACAGTTATTTGCTTTTTAGTTTCCTTAGAAAATGGTGATGATTGGATTTCTGTAATCTTTTAAGAAAAAGACTATTTAAGGAGGACTTATTTTGAGCTTCAGTGTATACAATGTTAATAATTGTATCAAACCCTTCTTTGTTCTTCCTTGGGTAAAGGAAAATAATGAAAAAATAGAATTTAAGGTTTTTAGAAATAAACAAGCTTATGAAAACAACACTTTTATTTACTGGATTATTTTTTTCTGTGGTCTTTCAACTTAAGGGGCAGAAATCACTAACAATTTACGAAAATGTTAAGCCTCAGTATTTTGAGTTGCTGGACCAGAATGATTCCATAGTTCAAATAGTGCATACGCGAGTTGTTAAATCAAAAGAACGACCTGTGCAGATAATGCTCTCAACAGTGAATTTAAATACAAATATGGTTGTTAGTTCAATTCTGAGAAAGGATAAGATGACCAATTTAGTTGCTGCTGCTGAGAATGAGCATTTTCTTTTTACCTTATATCAATTCTACCATAAGTGTTTTTTATATAGGAGGGATAAAAGGAATCCAACAAATGGCAGGCTAGAAAATCTGGACGCAGTTTATTCAGATTTGGCAATAATCAATGATACCCTATTTATGTGTGCGTACGGAAGGGAAAGAGGTGTGATTGCCCTCGATTGTAATTCTTTAAAAACCATTTGGAACAATATTGAAAGGAAAAATGTTTTTGCTAGTACATGGAATGAGCTTATATCTCCTAGAATTGTAAGGACAAAGGAAAATGAATTTGTTGTGATTTCTTTAGAAAATGATACTTCTGAATGCAAGAATCTGATAAAATTTTGTTATCTAAAATGCAACGGAGACACCTTAGGGTCAGATTCTGTAGTTACTGATTTGCACGGAATTGAATCTATTAGTTGTACAAAACATAACAATTTTACCTTAGCAGGATACGGCTCTGACTATAAAACAAGAGAATCCTTAAATGTTTCATTCAAAAACTATGGAATTATTTCAAAACACGAAGGGTATACTTTTGATGAATTTAAAGATAGTCATCAAGTCAAAACAAGAAACGGTGGGACAATGACCGTAATTTTTCCAAAATACTTGGTCGATAATTCATTGAAGGCAATAAATGAGAATCAATCGCTGATAATCAACGTGCAAAAACTAATATTTCCACAAATGTTGAAACGGAAGGATGCTTACTATTTTTTCGGAGTTTGCCTTTCGGAGAAGACAGGTTGGCAATTTGTAATGGTTAAACATCCTATTGAAAATTAGCCTTGACAAAAATTTCTTTCTCCACAATTGTTGAAACGGAAGGATGCCTACTATTTTTTCGGGAATTGTCTTTCCGAGAATTCAGATTGGCACCTTGTTATGGTTAAACATGCAATTAATAATTAATGGATGCGATTTCTCGTGCAGCAATTCTTTGTCCATTAGGACGAATGAAAATTTTTTCTGGTCAAATAAAAAAATCTATCAAAAAATGATTTTTGTAATAAGCCTAAAACCTGATTAATTCACTTTCGAATTCTTGCTTTGAAAATTTTCAAAAATAGAATATGATAAAGGGAATATTGGCCTATTAGAAGTTTTAAAACTATTTACCGAAAAGGCACCTGGAAAACGACCTAGATAGTACCAAAGAATCCCCTATGGGCATTTTTATCCCAATTGGTGATCGTATTGAAAAAAATGATGATACTTTGAATCGAAGTAAGATAAAATAATTGAGGTTCAGGTTTAATCCAGCACGCGTAAGGCCATTCTGAATTTAAAGATGTTCAACAAATCGAGCAAGACAATATCCCTTATTCAATTTCAAGCCTCTCGGCTAAATTTTTAGCTATCCTCGTTTTAAGCTCTTTGATGAAAATCGGTTGCTGTACCTATTTAACCTTGGATTCAACTTGTGTAGGTACATATCCCAAAAAATCAATGATTGAAGATAGGTTAATTTCCAGGGGTTTAGAGCGATTAAGCTCCCAGTTAGCAATTGTTGCAACACTCACATTCAGTGCTCTGGAAAGTTTTCCCTGAGACAATTTTCTGTCCATCCTAACCTTCCTGATATGGTCTCCAATAGTATGACATTCAACTGGGTAACCCTTCAGTAGGGGCTTTTTATCTTTCAAAACCAGAATGACAGAAATCACACGCAACCATGTCCCTGTGGCTATTTCAACCATCCCACCAAGGAATGTATGTGTCCACCTGGTTTGGTACAGAAATACCTCAACAAAATCTCAGGCCCTTTATTGGATCGAATAGATCTTCATGTAGAAGTAACACCCGTTTCATTTGATGAAATGTCATCCGAGAGAAATTCTGAAAAGAGTTTGAGCATACGAAATAGAGTGGTGGAAGCCAGGGAAATTCAAATACAAAGATTTAAGGAATTTCCCGGAGTTTACAGCAATGCTCAAATGAGCACCAAACAATTACGGCAAGTTTGCCGGATAAAAAAAGAAGGCCAAGATTTGTTGAGGCATGCTATTGATAAATTGAATTTATCGGGTAGAGCCTATGATCGCATTTTGTAGGTTTCTAAAATGATCGAAGATTTAGAATTTTCCCCAATATTAAAACTAATCATTTGGCGTAGGCGATTTAATTTTGAAGTTTGAACCCTACGGTATAGACTGGGTGATTGGTCTTTTTAACAATGGATTTTTGTTTATCAATAATCATCAAACTGGAGCATCCCGATTGACTTGGGTTGTTTTTGCCATTGAAAAATTTAAAGTAT
>CAXBKQ010000026.1:0-46052 GCA_963976435.1 uncultured Cryomorphaceae bacterium
AGTGAATAGTGAATAGTGAATAGTGAATAGTGAATAGTGAATAGTGAATAGTGAAAAACTAAAAGTGAAAAACTAAAAGTGAAAAACTAAAAGTTGAATGTTGGAAGTTGGAAGTTGAAAGTTGAAAACTGACGGGTTAGAATGTATGGGAAGGCTGCAGCTGGACTTCTTCAAAAAACAGGAATACACTATTTCTCAATTAAAATCACCTTAGGATGGTGTGTGTATATGTACTCTGTAAAAAGTGGCTTGAGCTGGAGCTAAATTCGTCTTTGGGAAATTGATATGGGCCTTTGGAAATTTGAAAATTAAATTAGGAATTTAGCACAGCCCTGTGTTGGCTTAGTTTTTATTTAATTCAATCCAACCTTTAAATTCTCTGCTGAATATTTTGTCATTTAAAGTTAAGGTCAAACATGATTTGGTTCCAGCAATCTTAACTCCATCTACATTGTTTGATTCTATGATTTTTTCCAATTCGATCATAAAGTTCTTGAAGGTATCAGGGTTCATTTTTCTAAATTTTACTTGCTCATCTCCGAGTTTCCCAATGTTCTTTAGAAAAAATTTTTGCTTTTCCTTATTTGGTTCTATTTCCTTTCCCTCGATAAAGTAAATCAAATGAAAGTCTATGATCTGAAAAACAGAATAGCTTGAGTCATTTCTACAAATCAGATACCGATCGCCTGGGCTTACTCTACATCCAACATTCCTTATGTCGATAACCAAGGTGTCATCCGCACTTAAATTTGAAAATTCTTTAAATGCAAAACTTTCTTGACCCCAAGAAATTTCTGAATAGGATAAAAACAAAAGGAATATGTAGTATTTCATATTTTCAATTTTAACCAAACGGATCTTGTCTACTACGTTTGCATCCCAAAGGGTGCAGATGAATTATACAAATTTTTCTTCTGCCTTTTCTTTTAAATTATTGTAGAATTCATTTTTATCAGCATTATCAGGCAATCCAGCAACTTGTCCGTCTCCAAGTTCCATAATAATCCAATCTCCACCTTTCTTTTTAGCAACATCCATCGTAAAGAATTTGCTATTAATATTTTGTGCTATTTTATTAAAGTCTTGAAGTTCAGGTTTGGTTTCTCCATATTCTCCTTCGTCCCAATAATCAAATACTTTTACTATTTTCTTGTTGGCAAAAAAGATTCTAAACTCCTTGGTTAATGGCATTCCACTTTTTGAGTGTTCAGTCAGAAATTCAAGTTCTTCGAACTGTCGGAATACTAAACCTTCATTTAATGAATTTCCCCTTAATTCAATAAACTTTTCTACGGTAGATTTTACTTTATTTGAATCAGTAGCATTTGGAATGAAACACGCTTCTTCCCAATTATGCTTTTCAGATTTTACGAAGTCTTTTATTATTATGGGGCTATCTCCAAATTCCTTAGTCAATTTAAGTATAGAGTCCATGTTCAATTCAGTTGTCCAATTTGATTTTGGAGTTTTGGACTCTATTTTTTCGTATGATTCAGGTAAATAATGACAGTGTTTATATTCAGAAGGAGAGTTTATCAACTCAATATTCTTTTTTAGAAGTCCATCATACAAATTTCGATATTGATTTGGTGTAAGCATCCAACCGCGATAAATACCCAATTCTTTCTTTCCTTGCCCTTTTACATATTTTAGAGCCCTTGCAATATTTCCATCCGTCAATTCCTCGAAGCTGATTAATGAAAAGGTAAATCCAGCATTAATGGCAGATTTTTTTTCATCTTCATAATCAGGTTCGATTATTTTATTATCAAAAACGCAATCGCAATATATTATTCGCATCATTCATTTTTTCCGCAATGCACTACAACGATAAAATAAAGACAGTGCCTTTACTGACTCTTCAAGCGGGAGTGGGTTTTTCTTTTTAATTACTATTTTTCTCAGTGGAATAGGTTTAGGGATGCAATTTATTTTTTGTTGGCATTAGTTTCATTTGTGTCATCTCTAAAACCAAATATGCTTGCACCGGAATAATCATCAAGTATTACTTTCTTTTTAGGCAAGCTCATTTCCATTAACACATTTATAATCAGGTATCTATTTCTAAAATAATTCAACAAGTTAAATCGCTCGTGTATTCTAAAGGTTTGTTTTCCACTTTGTGTTTTTAAAGATATTTCATAGTAAAGCATATGAGAAATACTAAATCCAACTTGTCTTATTGCCACACTTTCGACACTATCAATCGTAAAGAAAATCTTTTTGTTAAAACTAAAAGTGCTTCCCTTTAAATACAAAATATTCGGAAGGCCACGTAATACTAGAATAGGCCTGAAACCAATGACCAAACCAAGAAAGATTAATACACCCAATAAAGAATCTATGAGTTCAAATACTCTTGTCAATGGAGTCTTTTGATTTTCGATTAACGATCCTATTTGCCATACTATTGCGAAAAATAATGTGACTATTAAGAATGTTAATATAAAACCTATAATAGGATCCAGAAACCAAGAATATGATAGTCTTTTGTTCATCTATTTTATGCCAACGTTTAGTATAAGATTAGTAGCCAACTACATCGAACATTCCTGTCATAATACAAAAAGTTATAGCGTGCTGCAAGCCTTGATTTTACTACTAAACTGGCTTCTATTTCTTCAATTCAACGGTCTTGTTTTGGTCATTTAAAAATTTAATTATTCGATTAGCTGGTTCGGACTAGTCCTTTGTGAATTTCTTCAGTAATACTGCACCACTTCCAATAAGCAATCTTGTTTTCATTTCAGCTATCCCAGATTCTACAATAATCTTATTTTCTTTAACAAATATGTCCGCTCCACTATACTTTGATTTTTTGGCGATGATACATTTTCCGTAAATTCTTTTGCCCAGTTTAAATTGGTATTCTGGGAAGTTTAATTCTAATTCGGTTTTTATTTCATCAATGGTCATGAGCTATGAATCCCTTGTTTATGGATTTATTTCCCTTATTTATTATCATTCATTTTATCGCCACAATTTGAGCAAAATGGCAAATGAGCAAAATTTTCAGAATTACATTTATTACACTTTTTAAAGAGTTCTAGTCCACAGAAACGGCAAAAATTAGTTACAATCCCATAGGTTTCTATTTTATCCTTTTTGCCCGCAGATTTATCCCATTTCTTCACAATGAAATCTTTTCCACAGGATGGACACATATGATTATCAAGTGCTTTCTCGGCAGTTTCAGTTTGCACTTTGCTAGCTCTTTCGGTTGATGGAACTTTCAATTCTTTCTTCTTGTTTTCTATAAATACTTTAATCTTATTTATGGCATACACTCCAAAAAGAATACTCAAAATTATTCCAACCGTATATCTAATATATCCACCGTAACTTGGTAAATAGGGCACTAAACCGAAAAAGAAAGCATAGAAAGAAAAGAGTACAAACCCTAAAAATAAAGGCCAATATTTATGTTTTCTAAATTTTATTATAAAAAATATTCCCAAAAGTAGAATGGGTAAAATAAACAGTAATCGAATTAAAAAAACTTTTAAATCATATTTCCTTATAGCTTTTTCTCGCTCCTCATAAGCTCGCTTTTCGTCCTTTTTAATTATTTCATTAATCTCGTTCTTTTCTTTCGTTAAAACCTGAATTTCACTAGAAATTTCCGATAATTCCTTTTTCCATTCTTGTTGGGTTTTATAATATTCATCAAGTTCATTCGCTCGTGACAAAACTGCTTTATCTTCTTTCGGAGAACCAACCGTTTTTCTTGCTTCTAGCCAATTGTCAAAGGATTTTTTCGCATTGTCATAATTGTTATTTACGACTTTTAGGGTGTTTTCAATACTTGATTTTTTTTCTTCTTTTGAATCGATTTTAGTATTTATTTTTTCAATTTCCGACTCCTTCTTTTTTAATAAATCAGTATTTTGAAACTCTTCAACTCTTGGCCTTTCTTTCCATTCATCAACATCATCAATCAGCTTTCCCGAAAGAGAAATTAAAAATCCACATAACACAATCGCTATGATGTAATTAATCAGTTTTGATGTTTTCTCTAATTTCTTATTATTAAACTCCATAATTTCAATCTACTACGTTTTTCTTAATTGGCGACAACATACGTATAAAAACCACCTCAGCATTTACCAACCTTTGGCTTCTCAACAAATCTAGATGATTTATTAGGTTTTTGAAAAATATTGTAGCAATATGGTTTTAGACTTCTTTGAAAATGGGAAAGTAAAAACTAAAAGTTAAAAGTTAAAAGTTAAAAGTTAAAAGTTAAAAGTTAAAAACTAAAAGTTAAAAGTTGGAAGTTGAATGTTGAATGTTGGAAGTTGGAAGTTGAAAGTTGAAAGTTGAATGTTGGAAGTTGGAAGTTGGAAGTTGGAAGTTGAAAGTTGAAAACTGACGGGTTAGAATATATGGGAAAGCTGCAGCTGGACTTCTTCAAAAAACAGGAATACCCTATTTCTCAATTAAAATCACCTTAGGATGGTGTGTGTATATGTACTCTGTAAAAAGTGGCTTGAGCTGGAGCTAAATTCGTCTTTGGGAAATTGATATGGGCCTTTGGAAATTTGAAAATTAAATTAGGAATTTAGCACAGCCCTGTGTTGGCTTAGTTTTTATTTAATTCAATCCAACCTTTAAATTCTCTGCTGAATATTTTGTCATTTAAAGTTAAGGTCAAACATGATTTGGTTCCAGCAATCTTAACTCCATCTACATTGTTTGATTCTATGATTTTTTCCAATTCGATCATAAAGTTCTTGAAGGTATCAGGGTTCATTTTTCTAAATTTTACTTGCTCATCTCCGAGTTTCCCAATGTTCTTTAGAAAAAATTTTTGCTTTTCCTTATTTGGTTCTTTTTGTTAAACCGGCTTTAGAAGCTTAGGAGCGACAGCGAATAACCCAAAATGAAAAGAGGAAATTCAATTCCTATTACCGATTAATCTTAATTAGGACAGTTGTGGAATTCTCCATATTCTTTTGTTCCAAAAAATTCTTTAGCAGTATTGAATTCTGTTGCGAAATCGAACATACTGTTCGGTTTTGAAATATGAAGTTTCCAATTTAAATACTGTAAATCAGCATCTTAACTAACGGCATAGGCCTTGACTAGGTCTGAGTATATTCGTTAAAATGGACAAACCCATCTCAAATAGTGAACAGAAAAAAGGGAGAATCTGGAAATGGTTGAAAATTTCCTTAATCCCCATTTCTTTAATTCTAGCCTTTCTATTCCTAAGATCCCTACTATCTGCAAAAGCTGATATGGACGAATTTAGAATCGCAAGGGTAGAATATGGGGAAATGGAAAACAGTATTAGCGCCACTGGTTTGGTCTTGCCCTCTTATGAAATCATTATCAACTCTCCTATTCACGCAGATATAAGCGCTGTTCATTTTCAAAATGGTGACAAGGTTAAAAAGGGGGAAATAATACTGGAATTGGATGCCCTATCCACCAAGCTAAATTATGAGCAGCTCAAAGATGAATTAGAGTTAAAAACCAATAATGTTTCCCTTTTAAAACTTCAGTACGATAAAAACCTTTTGGATTTGGAAGCTGATGATACCATTAAGGGATTGGAGCTTCAAAATTTAGAATCTTTACTAAAGGACGAACAAAAATTACAAAGTATAGGCGGTTCTTCGGATGAAAATCTGGAACAGGCTAAAATGAGATTGGAAATTGCCAAATGGCAAAAGAAGAAATTAGAAAACGAATTGGCCTATCGCAAAAGATCCCTGGAAAAGGAAAAAAGAAATTTGGAATTAGAGGTAAACATTCAAGCTAAAAAGCTAGCTGAACTCGCCAAAAAAGTTGATGAAAGTGAGGTGAAAGCCAGTCAGGATGGAGTAATTACCAAGGTAAATAAGGCCATTGGGAAAAAAGTGGCAGAGGGCGAAGAATTAGTGAGAATTGCCAATCTAAATGCCTACAAAATTGAAGCTAGCTATTCCGATCTCCACTCCTCCAAAGTAAAGGTAGGAATGCCCGTAAGAGTACGGATCAACAGGGTAGATTTAACAGGTTATATAGAATCCATTCTACCCGAAATTGAAAACAATACCATTAAATGCAATATAGTTTTGGATGATGATGCCAATGCCGCTTTGCGCCCCAATATGAGAGTAGAGGTTTTTATAATCCGTTCGAAAAAAGACCATGTATTGAGGGTCATGAACGGACCAGCTTTCAACGGAGGAATAGAACAAAACCTATTTGTGATTAAAGACGGTATTGCCTATAGAAGAAAATTAAAAATTGGAATTAGCAATACAGACTATGTGGAACTAATAGGAGATATACATGAAGGTGAAGAGCTGATAATTTCCAATATGAAAGAATACGAACACTTAACAGAAATCAAACTTTCCGAATAATTATAAAAAGCAAAAGAATGATTGAACTAAACAATATCAGTAAGGTTTATAGAACCAAAACCATAGAAACCTTAGCCCTCGACAATATTAATTTAAAGGTTGACAAAGGAGAATTCCTTTCCATAATGGGGCCTTCTGGTTGTGGGAAAAGTACCCTTCTCAATATCATTGGATTATTAGATGAGCCCTCCTCTGGGTCTATAAATATTAGCGCGCAATCCATCCACGAATACAAGAGTAAGTCTATTGCAAAATTTAGAAATCAGAAGTTGGGGTTTATATTCCAAAGCTTCCATCTTATTAATGACCTATCCGTAATCGACAATGTAGAACTACCGCTGATTTATAGAAATATAGGCAGCAAAGAAAGGCGCGAATTAGCCCAGGAAGCACTAGAAAGTGTGGGTTTAAAAAATAGGATGAAACATTTTCCAAATCAACTTTCTGGAGGACAAAAACAAAGGGTGGCCATTGCCAGAGCAATTGTAGGTAAACCCGAAATAATATTGGCGGATGAGCCAACCGGTAATCTGGACAGTGTTATGGGTGGAGAGGTAATGGATATTCTTTTAAAATTAAATATAGAAAACTCAACAACCATAGTAATGGTAACCCATGATAAAAGGATGGCCGAAAAAACTCACAAGCTAATCCGACTATTCGATGGTAGCCAGGTAAACTAATAATCTCCTTCAATAAAATTCTAAGAATATGTTTAAGAATTATATAAAATTGGCTTTTAAAGTCTTGGCAAGAAGGAAATTTTTCACCTTCATTTCCCTGTTTGGAATTAGTCTTACCCTGATGATATTAATGACTATCACTGCGGTTCTAGATAATGAACTGGGTGCCCACCCCCCTATTTCGGATATAGATAAAATGGCTTTTATTCATGAGGTTTCTAAAAAAAGGATTCGCATAGATACCGTTTACGATAGAGACACTAGTGTAGAAAATGGAATAGCAAAAATTGATTCCACCATGAGGATTAGGGAATCTAATGATATGACCTCTACCTCCTCAGCATCTTTTAGCTTGCTCGATAATCACTTCCGGAAACTGCCCTATGTAGAAAACTATTGTTTCTATGCTCAAGGAAGAGTTTATGATGTTTTTAAAAACAATGCAAAAATTGCCATGGAAAGCATTTATGTGGATGCTTCATATTGACAGGTTTTTGATTTTCCCTTTATTGAAGGCGGCCCCTTTTCAAATACTGCTGTTCAAAACCAGGAGCAAGTAGTCATCATCAATAAAAAAACTAAGGAAGCTTATTTTGGTAGTGAAGAAAGTGTTTTAGGAAAAGAAATGCTATTGGAAGGAAAACATTTCAAGGTGCTTGGCGTAATCGGAGATTTTGGAATTAGCCGGCCCTTTGTAAAATCCGACCTCTACCTTCCTTATACACATATGCAAGCGGCAAGTTTAAACGATCCAGATCTTTTGGGAAGCTTTGAAGCGGCATTTACACTGGAAAAATCATCGCGATTAAAAGCCTTAAAAGCAGAGGTGAAAAGAATTACAAAAGGCATAGAATTACCAGCCGATCAGGAGTTTAACCATTTAGAGGTAAATGCCTTAACCTTTGTTGAAATATACTCACAAAACCTGATTTACAACGAGGATGCCACTGTTAGTAAATATTATATGATCCTGATTTTGTCGGGTTTATTAGGACTCTTCATTTTTCTACCTACTATTAATTTAATAAATATCAATGTTACCCGAATTTTGGAAAGATCTTCTGAAATAGGTGTTCGCAAGGCTTTTGGCGCCAATCAATCCAATCTCCTAACACAGTTTGTTTTTGAAAATATAGTTCTCAGTCTTATTGGAGGAATTATAGGATTAGTACTGGCTGTAGTATTAATATTCATCATAAATGATAGTCAGGTTTTGGGCGATTCAAAACTCAGCTTTCAGGCCAGCACCTTCTTTTATAGCTTTTTGATAAGCTTGTTTTTTGGGATTATTTCTGGATTTATTCCTGCCTGGAGAATGTCCAAAATCCACATTGTTAATGCCTTAAAAGAAAATGTATCATGATAAAGCATTTATTGACCCTCATTTGGAACCGTAAAAAAAGAAGCATTCTCCTGATTCTGGAATTAAGTCTGGCCTTCCTAATCCTCTTCTCTGTTTTCTCCTTTGTACTATACAATTTTGAGAACTACAAAACACCATTGGGCTTCGACACCAAAAATATTTGGATGGCTAGTTTACATATGACCGATGATCCGGATTCTGCTCAAAGGGTAGAAACAAAGGCCCTCTTATTGCACAACTTAAAGCAAATCCCTGAAATAGAGTCGGTTTGCTATTCAAACTCCGTAGGACCATTTTCTGGATCCACCTGGCAGCGATCTTCTGATGCCAATGGTTTTGAAATGGATGTAGAATTATCACAAGGGGATATCAATTTCGCCCATACTTTAGGGATGAAAATGGTGGAAGGCAGATGGTTTAATGAAGATGATAAAAATGCAAAATATGAAGCTGTAGTCATCACCCAAAAGATGAGGAATGCCTATTGGCCGGATTCAGCAGTAATAAATAGAAAGTTTATTATGAATGGTGATGTAAAAATTGTTGGAGTGCTAGAAAATTACAAATACCATGGGGAATTCACTGAAGAAAAAAACCTTGTATTCACCAGGTTTAAAGAACATTCCGATCAATCCCCTAACCTTATTATTAGGCTTAAAGATGGATTTGACCCAACTATTGAAAAGGATATTAATCAAGTCATTCAGGAAACTACAAAAGGATGGAAATTCGCCATAGAAAATATTGAGAGCAAAAGAGTCCATATGAATAAAGAATATTGGATTCCAATAATAGCCTTACTTTCCATCTGTGGCTTTTTAATTTTTAATGTAGGCCTCGGTTTATTTGGAGTACTAGTTTATAATATTAAAAAGAGGAAAGGCGAAATCGGATTGCGAAGAGCTCTTGGAGCAAATCCAAATTCCATTTCTCGCCAATTTATTTTTGAACTTCTACTGATAACAAGCATCAGTGTAATTATTGCCTTGTTTTTTGCCTTGCAATTTCCACTAATGAATGTTTTTGATGTAGAAAATGAACTTTATACTAGAGCCATTTTCTATTCCTCTTTGGTCATTTATTCCTTAGTTTTGATTTGTACTATTTATCCTAGTAGGCAAGCTGCTGGGGTTCATCCTGCAAAAGCCCTTCATGAAGAGTAAATTTGAAAATCACCATATTCTAATCATTGATGATGATATTGCCGTTTGCACCTCTTTAAAACTAATGCTTAAAAGGGCAAACTTTCAGGTAGATACAGTCAACTATCCTAAAGATGCCAAAGCCTTTTTGAAAGAAAAAAAGCCAGATCTCATTCTCTTGGATATGAACTTTTCTATAGACACCTCCGGTGTTCAAGGACTAAAAATGATAGAGGAGATTCATAGTATGTATCCCCATTTACCAGTGATAATGCTTACTGGCTGGGGAACTCTTCAACTTGCTGTGGAAGGGATGAAAAAGGGTGCTAAGGATTTTATGACCAAACCTTGGGATAATAAGGATTTACTCAATTGTATTAAAACCCTTCTTCAACTCGAAGAAACTAAAGTTTCAATCCCTAAAAGCCAAAATTCCTATACCAGTTTTGATGGCATTATTGGGGAAGACCCGGAATTTTTAAAAATATTGGAACAGGCCAAAAGAGTTAGCCAAACCGATGCTACTGTTTTAATTCTAGGTGAAAGTGGTACGGGAAAAGAATTGTTGGCAGAAGCCATTCATTATGAAAGTATGAGAAATAATGAAGCCTTTGTAAAAGTAAATTTGGGTGGGATTTCCCAAAGTCTTTTTGAAAGTGAAATGTTTGGCCATAAAAAAGGTGCCTTTACCGATGCTTTTGCAGATCGAAGAGGAAGGTTTGAAGCGGCCCATAAAGGAAGTATTTTTCTTGATGAAATTGGAGATTTAGATCTAAATTCTCAAGTAAAGCTTTTACGTGTTTTACAAGAAAAAACTTTTGAACCTCTTGGCAGTAGCGAAAGTGTAAAAATTGATTTCAGACTGATTAGCGCTACCAATAAAAACCTAGCCAGCATGGTGCAACAAGGGAAGTTTAGGGAGGATTTATTCTATAGAATCAACCTTATTTGCCTTACCCTTCCTCCCTTAAAAGATCGAAAGTCTGACATAGCTCTTTTAGCAAATCACTATGTTAGAAATTTAGGGGAAATCTATAAAAAGGAAAATATTAAAATTAGTGATGAAGGGCTGAATTGGCTAGAAAACCAAAGTTTTAATGGCAATATCCGGCAATTGAAAAATTTGGTGGAAAGAAGTCTATTATTAAGCACCAATGATATTCTAGGAGCAGAAGATTTTAAAATTCATCAAAGCAGCGCCAATATAGATATCCACAAATCAGATTCTGATGAGTATCAAATTCCTGAGGTGGGAAAAATTTCCATTGAGCAAATGGAAAAGGAGATGATAATAAAAGCCCTCGACTATCACAATTTTAAAGTTAATAAAGCTGCAAAATCCCTTGGAATCACAAGATCAGCCCTGTATAGGAGAATGACCAAGTTTAATATTAGCCATGAATCTGAAGACTAAATATTTTCTATTTATTGGCATTGTCCATGGCCTTTTACTGGTGTTAAGCTTTAGCATATTAAAGGAAAATAAAATACTGTTTATTCCCGCAGAAATAGGGATTCTCCTGTCCCTTTATTTTTCCTATAGAATTTACCGAGCCTTCCTAAAACCCTTGCGTTTAATGCAACAGGGAATAGATGCTATTAAGGATGAGGATTTTAATATTAGTTTTTCGCCAAGCAGCTCTAAGGAAATGGACCAGTTAATAGAGGTCTATAATAGGATGATCCATAAAATAAGGCAGGAAAGGATTAGTCAAAAAGAGCAGCATTATTTTCTTGAAAAACTTATCGATGTTTCTCCAAATGGAATTATTATTCTGGATTTTAATGATAAAATCACCAGTATTAATAGATCGGCAAAAAAGGCCTTAGGGCTGCAGGAAGAGGAATTGAAACTCCCCGTTCATAAGATAGAAAGCGATTTTTTGCAGCAAATCCACGCTCTGGAGGAAGACAGTAGCGCCATTATTTCTGTGGATGGCTGGAAAAAATACAAATGCCATTCCGCCAACTTTATCCATAGAGGTTTTGAGCGCAAATTTTTATTGATAGAAGAATTGTCCAATGAAATTCTACAAACCGAGAAGAAAGCTTATGGTAAAGTTATTCGAATGATGGCTCATGAGGTGAATAATTCCCTTGGTGCTGTCAATTCCATTCTTCAATCTACTCGAGATTATTTTCCAGCGGAAAAAGACAGTGATAATGAATGGGTAAACGCTTTGCAAGTTGCAGAAGCAAGAAATGATCGACTGCGGACTTTTATGAAGAATTTCGCGGATGTAATCCGACTTCCGGAAGCAAATCGTGAGGAAATGGATTTGAATGAAATATTGCAGAATATGGCGGCCTTTTTTAAACTTCAGGCCATTGAAAAAAAGGTGGAATTTCATTTTGATTTCAAGTCGGATCATTGCCCTATTATTGGAGATAGAGCTCAGCTAGAACAGGTTTTAATTAATATTATCAAAAATGCCTTTGAAGCTATGGCTCAAGGAGGGATAATAAAATTCCATACTGAGGAAAAATCATTGCTAATATCAAATAATGGCGAGGCCATAGATCTAGAAATAGAAAAGCATTTATTCCAACCCTTCTACAGCTCAAAACCCGATGGACAAGGGATAGGCCTTACCCTTATAAAGGAAGTGTTACAAGCCCACGAAGCAGAATTCTCACTGAAATCCTATGCTGATGGCTGGACCAAATTTAAAATAGATTTCAAGCACTGAAAATACTTTCTACTTGATGCTTTTGGAATTCAAGCATTATCTCATCAGCATTGCATTAAACTTAATTTTTCAGATATTAGACCCTATTTATTTTCAATCCCTAAATGTTAGGGCCTTGATTTCCCGACAAATTGAAGAGGAATTGTAAAACTCCCCTATGAAAAACCGTAGAGAT
This sequence comes from uncultured Cryomorphaceae bacterium, assembly GCA_963976435.1. GTDB lineage: Bacteria > Bacteroidota > Bacteroidia > Flavobacteriales > Schleiferiaceae > CAKZNE01. The sequence continues at coordinate 12,410 of CAXBKQ010000026.1, forward strand.
TTTTTAAAAACCACTGCTCTTGGTGGAGCAGCTGTAATAACTGGTTCTTTATTTAAATCAGGTGAAAACCAAAAAAAGGCAAATTCTATTTCCAAACCCATTCTGAATTCTCCCCTAGTTATTTCTACCTGGAACCATGGTCTTGCAGCCAATGGTCCTGCTTGGGAAATTCTAAGCCATGGCGGATCTGCATTAGATGCCGTTGAAGCTGGAGTGAGGTTGATAGAGTCTGACCCAGAAAATAGCTCGGTTGGAATTGGTGGAGCCCCAGATAGAGAAGGAAATGTAAGTCTGGATGCTTGCATAATGGACCATAAAGGAAATTGTGGAGCGGTTGCCGCATTGGAAGGAATTGAAAATCCCATTTCTGTAGCTAGAAAGGTTATGGAAGAAACTCCACATGTAATGCTGGTAGGAAAGGGTGCCCTAGAATTTGCAAAATCCCAGGGTTTTGAAGAGAAAAACCTATTGACTGCCAAATCAAAACTCAAATGGGAAAAGTGGTTGAAAACCTCAAAATATCAACCTATAATAAATATTGAAAACCACGATACCATAGGCATGCTGGCTCTAGATTCAAAAGGAAACCTTTCGGGTTCCTGCACAACTAGCGGTCTAGCCTATAAATTAAAAGGTAGAGTTGGGGATTCTCCAATTATCGGGGCAGGACTTTTTGTGGACAATGAAGTTGGGGCTGCTTGTGCAACCGGACTAGGAGAAGCGATTATTAGAATTGCAGGCAGTTCCATTGTTGTGGAGCTTATGCGCCATGGCTATTCACCAAAAGATGCCTGCAAGGAGGCCGTTCAAAGAATTATTAAAATCCACGGTAAGGATGCTGGTTTTCAAGTAGGGTTTTTGGCATTAAATAAGGCCGGAGAATATGGTGGCTATAGCCTTTTCTCCCAGTTTGATTTCGCCATTACCCATAAATCTAAAAATGAATTGGTATTTACAGAATATGTAAAAGAATGGGAATAAAATGCTAAGATTAATACTATTTATAAGTTGTACACTCTCCCTCCTAGCCTGCCAAAAAAATCCTGATTCCCAAAAAATTATCGACCTAAAGGGAAATCCAAGGCTTATACCCCAAGCAGAGTATTTACAAATTGAAAAAGCAAGTTTTTTCTTCAATTCATCTACAAGCCTAATCTTCGCAGAAAGCATTGCTGGATTAAGCTCTGTTTCCTCAGAATTCAATTCTATAAGAAATAAAATAGCAGATAAGAATTCCGATGCTAATAAAATCCAATTTCAAATTATTAAGGACGATTCAAAAAATCCTGAAGCCTATGAAATGGAAATAAGGAAAGAGGAAATTCTCATTTCCTCATCCACAGAAATTGGCCTTTTTTGGGCTTGGCAAAGTCTCAAACAATTGTATTTTCAATATGCGGATACCCTTAACCATTCTTCCTATTTACCAGGACTAAAAATAAAAGATGAACCCAAATTTAAACATCGCGGGTTTTTATTAGATGTATGCCGACATTTTTTTGATAAACAGGTAGTTAAAAAATATATAGACCTCCTCGCTTATTATAAAATGAATGTTTTGCATTGGCATCTCACAGAAGACCAAGGATGGAGGATTGCCATTGATAAATACCCTAAACTCACAGAAATCGCCGCTTGGCGAAAAGACTCCTCAGGAAATGAATATGGTGGATACTACAGCAAAAATGATATTCGCGAAATAGTAGATTATGCAGAAAAAAGGAATATTAGCATTATCCCTGAAATTGAATTACCAGGACATTCACAAGCCGCCATCGCTGCTTACCCCCAACTTTCTTGCACGGGAAGCCCTGTAGCTGTTGCAAATGATTGGGGAGTTTTTAAGGAAATATACTGTGCTGGAAAAGATTCAACCTTCATTTTTCTTGAAGATGTTTTAAAGGAAGTATTGGAGTTGTTCCCTTCCAAATACATTCATATTGGTGGAGATGAAGCCCCCAAATTTCGCTGGGAAAATTGCTCACACTGCCAAAAGCGAATGAAGGATGAAAATCTGGAAAATGAGCATGAACTCCAATCCTATTTCATCAAAAGGATAGAAAAATTTTTAAATGAAAATAATAGACAATTAATTGGTTGGGATGAGATTTTAGAAGGTGGCCTTTCCCCAAATGCAACATTGCAAAGTTGGAGGGGAATGGAACATGGAAAAATTGCCGCAGAACAAGAGCATCAAGTAATAATGTCCCCTACCAGCCATAGCTATTTCGACTATGACCTAAAATCCATTGATCTTGAAAAAGTTTATTCTTTTGATCCTATTCCGGAAGACCTGGCCGAAGATTATAGGAAATATATTATTGGTGGAGAATGTAATATGTGGACCGAACATGTTCCAGATGAAGAAAATCTCGATTCCAAGGTCTTTCCCAGACTTTTAGCCATGTCTGAAATTTTATGGACCTACCCCAAAAACAGAGATTTTCAATCCTTTTATAAAAGAGTACAAGATCAATATCCCTATTTGGACGCTAAAAATGTAAAATATGGATTAGAAGCAGAAGCCGCAAAAATCATCGTGCTAGATGAAGGAGATGGACTAAAAATATCCTTGGAAAGCAATCTCCCAGACCTAAGCTTAAGCTATAGAAAATCTGAAAAGGACAGTTTTAAAATGTATAAAAACCCTTTTGCATTAAATTTCTCCTCCACCCTTGAAGTTCAAGCTAATAAAGGACTTAAGCCATACGGCCCTAGCCTATTTCAAACTATAAAAAATCATAAGGCGCTAAATTCAAATACCCAATATCGCCATATTTTTAATGATTGGTATAGCGCTGGGGGTGAAAAAGCACTGGTAAATGGCTTTTTGGCTAGCCTAGATTTCAGGGATGGAAATTGGCAAGGATTCTTTGGTGAAGATTTGGAAGTTATTTTGGAATTGCAACATAGCACTACAATTTCTGATATATGGGCCAATTTTTATCAGTATGGCAATGCATGGATTTTTCTTCCTAAACAGGTGGAGATATATACTTCTATGGATGGGGAGATATGGACAAAGCATGTTTCTGAAAAATTAGAAGATAAGAGCCATGTAAAAGGTAAATTTATTGAGTCTTGTAAATTTTTAATCTACCCCGAGGCCGAGGCGAAATTTATAAAGTTTAGAGCCCTAAATTTGAGATCGGTCCCAGATTGGCATGAAGCGGCAGGATCAAAGGCTTGGATTTTTATTGATGAAATTATAGTACAATAAAGAAAAAAATGGACTTAGAAATCTGCACAGATAATTTCGAAACCCTTCAATACGCTGCAAGCCGAAATTTTAAACGTGCAGAATTATGCTCCGCTTTAGACCTCGGAGGCTTAAGTCCAAATTCTGGACTGATACAAAGCTGCTGCTCCATACCCAATATTGAAGTGCATGTGATATTAAGACCACGCAGTGGGGATTTCAATTATTCTCTACAAGAAATTGAAGAGATGAAAATTGATTTGATAAATGCCAAAAAGCTTGGTGCCAAAGGTGTGGTTTTCGGAATTCTAAAGGAGAATTTTGAAATTGATATACCTAAGAATCAAATACTAATTGAGCTGGCACAAAAGGAAAATCTTCAGTGCACCTTTCACCGTGCTTTTGACTTTTGTCCCTCCTACCCAAAATCCCTAAGAGAAATAATTCAACTGGGATTCCATCGTCTGCTGAGTTCTGGCCAAGAAAAAACGGCTTTGGAAGGAATCGAGTGTTTGAAAGAGCTCCTGATACTAGCAGAGGGAAAAATAGAAATAATGGCAGGTAGTGGTGTAAATGCCTCAAATGCCAGAAGTCTTGCAAATACTGGGCTTAATGCTCTACACTTTAGCGCCAGAAAACCAATAAAAAATCAGGAAACCTTTTCTATGGGATTACAATATCAAATGGATAAGGATAAAATCGATGGAATTATTAAATCTCTATGAAAAAATCCATTTTAGTCCCAATAATCCTTGCCTTACTTTTTACCATGGGTCTTTATGCTCAAGAAAATGAGGAAATCAATCTCAGTAAAGAGAAATGGGAATTCAGACAAGTGGGTAAACAAAAATGGTATCCAGCCAAAGTTCCAAGCAGCGTTCATATGGATTTATTAAGGAATAAATTAATTGAAGAGCCTTATTTTGCTAATAATGAATTAAAACAAAGGTGGATAGAAGAAGTAGATTGGGAATACAGAACAAAATTTAAAGTAAAGCCAAAAACCCTTGATTTTCAAAAGCTTGAAATTCAATTCCAAGGTTTAGATACCTATTCAGAAATATTTATCAATGGCCATTCAATTGGAAAATCTGATAATATGTTTAGGGAGTGGATTTTTAATATTAAAGATCATCTTCAAAAAGGTGAAAATGAACTTAAAATCATTTTCCGATCTCCCCTCAGCTACAATAAAAATAAGGTGGAGAATTATGGACTCATCCTGCCATCCGGAAATGAAACTACCGAGCTTAAGGTAAGTCCTTTTACAAGAAAGGCCATTTATCAATTTGGATGGGATTGGGGACCGCGATTTGTTTCTTGTGGCATTTGGAAAGAACCAAAAATTTTAGCTTGGAATGAGCTTCGAATTATTGAAGCGGCTTGTGAAACTCTTTTCCTAAACGACAGTTTAGCACTAATGGAATTGGATATAGAAATTGAAAGCAGGGAAGCTAAAGGTCATTATGAACTTCGTTTTGAAGGCAAAAGATTTGCTATTCATCTAAATTCAGGAAGAAATAGATTACGACTAAATTTTGACATCAAAAATCCTGAATTGTGGTGGCCAAATGGTTCTGGTGAAGCCAAAATGCACAAGATGAAAATTGATCTAATGGCCGGTATCCACAGCGAGGCTCAATACCAGCTGAATTATGGTATTAGGGATATTAGATTCATCAACAATGGTGATTCCATCGGTACTTCCTTCCTTTTTGAAGTGAATGGAAAAGAAATTTTTATCAAAGGAGCGAATTATGTTCCTCAAGAAATTTTTTTAGATAAGGTAGATGATGATGATTACGAAAACCTCATCCTAAAAGCCAAAAATGCCAATATGAATATGCTAAGAGTTTGGGGAGGAGGGATTTACGAAAAGGACATTTTTTATGAATTATGCGATAAGCATGGCATTTTAGTTTGGCAGGATTTCATGTTTGCGAACTCTCTATATCCTACTGATTTTAAATTTTTAAAAAACATTAGTGAAGAAATCGGTCAAAATATCAAAAGGCTAAAAAAACATCCTTGTATAGCCTTGTGGTGCGGAAATAACGAAATCAATGTAGCATGGAACAATTGGGGCTGGCAAGAGCAATACAATTATTCCAAATCGGATTCTATTGCCATTTGGAATGGACAAAAGCTAATTTTTCAAAATTTAATTCCCGATCTGTTAGCAGAATACTACCCTACAGCAAACTACACTTCTACAAGTCCGATTAGCAATTGGGGAAATCCGGAAAATTTTAATCATAGCAGCATGCACTATTGGGGTGTTTGGCATGGTAAGGAGCCTTTTTCCAATTTCACAAACAATGTAGGACGCTTTATGGTGGAATATGGCTTTCAATCTTTTCCCAATTATAAACTCCTTAAAAAATCTATGGCTGATTCTAGTTTGTATTTGCAATCTCAGGTGATGAAAAATAGGCAGAAAAGTTATATCGGAAATGGCTTAATTCAATTTCACAGCCAAAAAAGGTTTGGTAAAGCAGAAAATTTTGAAGACTTTATAGAGAATAGTCAGAAAACCCAGGCTATAGCCTTACAAATGGCAATTATGCAGCACCGTTTAAAAAGCCCACATTGCATGGGTACCCTATTTTGGCAATTAAATGATTGTTGGCCAGGTCCTTCATGGAGTGTTCTGAATTTTGATGGCAGCGAAAAAATAGCTTATCAAGTGGTCCAAACCTGGTATCAAGATATTGTAGCCATTCCTCATTTAGAAAATGATTTGCTTACTATCAGCTTAAATTCAAACCGCATTCAAGATTTTAATGGTGAGTTAGCGCTTCAATATGAAGGAAAGGAAATGCTTTATAAAATTGAAAAGCTTCAGCCTAATCGAAATATAAAAATTGAAACTCGCCTGGACCTAAAAGAATCTTCTGAGATATATTTATTTCTTAAAGAAGATGGAAAAATAATTTGGGAGCATACAGTTCCTAGTAAATTAGTAATTTCAGCAGCGAATTAATTTTAAGAAAAGAATGAAAAGGGTTTCACTTGCCGATATTGCAAAATCTGCAGAAGTTTCAAAATCACTGGTTTCCCTAGTTTTAAATGATAGAGGAGACGACCATGGTATTAGCAAAAGCACGCAGAAAAAGGTAAGGAAGGTAGCCGATAAGTTGAATTACACTCCTAATTCAATGGCGAGGAGCTTGCGAACAGGAAAGACAGATACCATTGGACTGATTATCGCTGATATTGGAAACCCATTTTTTGCGAGATTGGCGAGAAGTATAGAAGATTTTGCCTTCACCAAAGGATATCATTTGATTTTTTCAAGTTCTGATGAAAGCGCCGCTTTAGAAGGCCAACTTATTGAAATGATGAGGAATAGACAGGTGGATGGTTTGATAATCTCCAGTACCTTGGTTCAAAATAACTGTCAGATATTACACAGTCTACAAGCCGAAAATTTTCCCTTTGTATTAATTGATCGATATATCCCAAATACAGACTTTTCCTATGTAGTTTCTGATAATGAACAGGGAACGGTGGATTTAGTTCAGCATTTGGTAGATCAGGGTAGGAAAAAAATTGCTCTGTATTCCATTACCCCTTCCCATCTTACCAGTATTACCGATCGAATTGCGGGTTATAAAAAGGCCTTAACATTAAATAATATTCCCATTGATCCTCAACTGATAATTGAAATTCCATTTGATAATATCCAAAAAGTAAAGGAGAGTTTTGACCTTTTAGAAAGGAAAAAGGTAGATGCGATAATTACTTTAAATAATAGTTTGGCTCACATCTGTTTGAAATCTTGCCAAGAAAGAGGAATTCGAATCCCAGAAGACATTTCATTTACCAGTTTCGACAATGTTGATTGGTTTGATTTAGTAAATCCTGGAGTAACTGGCGTTCAGCAAAACATTGAAGCCATGGGAGAAAAAGCGGTGGAAATACTGATGAATAAATTCAAAAACAAGGCTCATAAAAGCAGCAAGGAATTACTCTCTGTCCAGCTTAAAATAAGGCAATCCAGCCAAACCTAATTTATTCCAAAATAAATTTGAAAGAACTTATCGAGAAAATCAAAGGCTTAGAAGACATCTCTTCTAGTTTAGAACCGAATTTAGAAAAGAGAAATATCTTAAATAATAAACTCCATCAATTCACCAATAACTTTATTGAAAATATTGAGCATGTAAACACTTTTAAATTAGGAAAACCTACAAAGGAGAATTTAGCTATCGACGGCTCAAAATCTAGTATTGATGATATTTTAAAAACCTTTCAGGATGAAGTTATTGAATGGGGATTGAAACCGGCATCTGGTGGACATCTGGGTTATATTCCTGGTGGTGGAATTTACAGCTCTGCATTGGGTGATTTTTTAGCCGATATAAGCAATGAATATGCTGGAATGCACTTTGGAAGTCCAGGAGCAGTAGCACTAGAAGAAGCTAGCCTTTCTTGGATGAAAAGCCTTTTTGGATTTCCTGAAAATGCAGTAGGAAATTTATCTTCCGGTGGTTCTATCGCCAATTTAATTGCCCTTACTGCGGCCAGGGATAGATTTCAAATTAAGGGAGAGAAAATTGAGAACAGTGTAATTTACCTTAGTCCACAGGTTCATCATTGTATCCATAAAGCCATTAGAATAATTGGATTGGAAGATATTCAAATACGCTATACCGAGCTGGATGAAAATTTTAGGATCGATGCCGATAGATTACAGGATCAGATTGTTAAGGATCAATCAAATGGACTAAATCCATTCCTAATAGTAGCTTCTGCAGGAACTACAGATACAGGGGCAATTGATCCCCTAGTTCATATTTCATCAATAGCAAAAAGCTATAAGCTCTGGTTTCATGTTGATGCCGCCTATGGTGGATTTTTTAAATTGACAGAATCTAAAAAAGACCGATTTAAAGGAATTGAAAATGCAGATTCTCTGGTTATTGATCCTCATAAAGGATTGTTTATTCCCTATGGTCTGGGGGCGGTTTTAATTAAAGACAAAGAAGCTGTTTTTCACTCTCAGCATTATACCGCCAATTATATGCAAGATGCTACACAGGAAAATTCTATTATAAACCCTGCAGATGTTTCGCCAGAGTTGACCAAACATTTTAGAGGCTTGAGAATGTGGCTACCCTTGAAATTACATGGCGTAGAGCCATTTATCGCCTGTTTGGAGGAAAAACTATTACTCACTCAATACTTTCGAAAAAGATTGGCTAATGAAGGTTTTAGGCTGGGTCCAGAACCAGATTTATCAGTCAGTTATTTCTGGTATCCTTCTGCCGGAGATGAGAATGCCTTTAATAAAAGATTAATGGAGGAAATACATAAGGATGGCCGCATCTTCCTAAGCTCCACAGAGATCAATGGGAAATTTGTAATTCGCATGGCCATATTGGCCTTCAGAACTAAAATCCACACCATCGACAAAACCATGGAAATGATTTTAGATGCTAAGAAAAAAATAGAGTCCGAATTTTAATCTATAATAATTTCATCAGCAAAAATCCAGCTTTTACCACCTGCACCTAAATGCCATTCTGGACAATTGCCTGCGTATTTTGCAGAAACCTTTATATATCGGCATTCATAATTTCCATGCTGTCCTAAATCCTGGATAAATGAACCTTCTTGCTTATCCGAAAATTCATTCATCACCTTAGCGATGGTTGTGAAATTTTCGCCATCATTAGAAATACTAAATTCAACATATTTGGGATACCATATCCAAGATTTAATATCCTGTAAGAAACCCATGGAAATATGGCTCACCTTTTCAATCTTTCCAAGGTCCACTATGGCATCTAAATCCTGACCTTGGTATCCTTGCCAAAATCCAGTGCGATAGTTGGTATTTCCCCTCAATTGGTCAATCAAACTATTTTTACCCTCTGCAGCATATTGATTGGCGTATTCAGATTGAAGGCTGATACTTCTTCCTTTTTTAATTTTTCTGAATTGACTATTTACCCTAGCACTTTTAATGCCCCCTTCATCCTCGGCATAAAATTTAAAATCTGAATTATCTTTAATGGTAATTGGCCCTTCATATTTCACTATATCTTTTCCATTTAAGCTGTACCAAATAGCCAAGGAACTATCTAAATTGAACATCTCAATTTTTAGAGAATCTGAAAAGGTGATGGCCTTTGATTTAATATAAGGTGCCACAACAAAATTCACATTTTCAATTCTGGAGATTGGAAAATTCCCTTCGCCTTTCCCCCAGGTAGAGCTTGGTTTTGGGCCCATTTCAAAAATCAATTCACCTCCTTGCATTATATTTTGATGATGGAGAAATGAAGCAGAATAAGGCTTTCCATTGAGACTTGCGGATTGGATATAAATATTTTCTGGTGAATGGTTTTTACTTTTGATGGTAAATGTATTTCCATTTTCCAACTGAATAGTAGCCTCTTCGAATAGTGGACTGCTAAGGTTGTAAAATTCTTGACCGGGTGTTACTGAATACAAGCCTAAGGCGCTCATAATATACCAGGCAGACATTTGTCCGCAATCTTCATTTCCAGATAATCCATCAGGTGCATTTTGGTATTGTTCCAGGAGAATTTGCCTTAATCTTTCCTGTGTTTTTTCAGGCTTTTCAATATAGTTATATAAATAAGCCATATGGTGGCTCGGCTCATTTCCGTGGGCATATTGCCCAATTAAACCTGTAATATCTGCTTGTTCTCTACCAGTAGTTTCGCTGTTTGCTGTAAAAAGTTTGTCAAGATGATTCTCCAAATTTTTATTCCCTCCTAGCAGTTGAATAAAACCCTGAATATCTTGAGGAACAAAAAGTGAATATTGCCAGGCATTGGCTTCGGTATAATTAAAATTCACCTCCGCTGGATCGAATGGACTAAACCAGGTGCCTTTCATTCTAGCTCTGAAGAATTTTGTTTCAGGGTCGAAAAGGTTTTTATAGTTCAAGGCCCTTTTATAAAACTTTTCGGCAATTTCAGATTCGCCCAATTCTTTTGCAAACTCAGCTATACACCAATCATCATAGGCATATTCCAAGGTCTTGGACACAGATTCGGGCTCATCACCTGCACCAATATATCCCTTCTCTTTATAGAATTTCAATCCAAAATCATCATTCTCCGCACTATTGATCATAGCTTCAAGTGCTAATTTGCTATTAAAGCCTCGAATACCTTTTTTATAGGCATCAGCGATAACCGATACAGAATGGTATCCAATCATGCAATCTGTTTCATTAGAGGCTAATTCCCATACAGGAAGTCTTCCCCCTTGCTGATAATGATTTAAAAAAGTCTGCAAAAATGCCTTTGTACGATCTTGCTCAATAATAGTAAAAAGAGGATGTGTGGCTCTGAAAGTATCCCAAAGAGAAAAAACAGTATAGCTAGGCTTATCCAAATTTTTATGAACCTTATCATCCATTCCTCTATAGCTTCCATCAACATCGCTGCTTACATTTGGGGCGATCATACTATGGTAAAGGGCTGAGTAGAAAATACTCAACTGTTCCCTATCCTTTGATTTGATTTTCACCTTGTCCAAAGCCGATTGCCAGGAAAGTTTGGAGATTCTCAAATACTCCTCAAAATCCCAATGATCAGCCTCTGTGGAAAGATTATTTTTGGCCCCTTCAACACTGGTAAAAGAAAGTGCCAGCTTCAGTTTAATATCCTGGGCATTAAATGTTAACTGACTAAAAAGGCTAGAATCTGCCTCCAATTTTTGTAGGTTAAATGGGGCAGAGCTTCTTAAGACGAAAAACAGCTTTTGATTTGTGGCCCATGCCTCCGAAAACCTATATCCGCTTATAGTACTATCATTTTCTAGCTTAATTTCACTAGCCAAAACTCTGTCTCTATGGCCTAAATTGAGCAAAATGCTATTGCTCTGATTTCCTCCTTTAAAGAAGTAGTGATGAATTCCCACCCTTGGCGTTACGGTTAAGCTAACATCAACTTTCGAATCCACTAAACTCACCTGATAAAAACCCGGATGTGCCTTTTCGCTAGACTTTTTAAATCTTGATTTTGTTTTATAATTAAGTAAATCCTCTTCATTTAAAATTGGAATCCCAGAACTTGGACTGATTAAAATATCACCATAGTCGGAAACTCCCGTTCCACTAAGGTGGGTATGTGAAAATCCATAAATAATACTATCTGAATAATGATAACCGGAGCATCCATCCCAGCCATCGAGCCTTGTATCCGGACTCAATTGCACCATAGCAAAGGGCATGCTTGCTCCAGGATAGGTATGTCCATGGCCACCAGTTCCGATAAAAGGATTTACCAGAGAATAACTATTGGGAATGCCTTCCTCTTTGTGTTTTTCCTTTTGGCTACATGCTGCACTAAAAAGGATGGACAACAGTAAAAAAAGAAATCTTATCACCCTCATTTTTAATTGTTTAATTCTTGCCAAACTAATGCGCTAGCCCCTAATATGGCAGCGTGATTGTTGTTAAGAGAAGAAGTGCTAATACTCACCTTACCCTTAAATACATTTAGAGTATAATTTTCCAGATATCTAAGAGTAGGTTTTATTAGCTGATCTCCAGCATTTGCCAATCCACCAAAGAGGATAATCTCTTTAGGGGAAGTTATAGCGATCATATTTGCCAGACTAAAAGCCAATTTTTTCGCTGTAAAGTCGAATATATTTAAAGCCAAACCATCATAATTATTGGCGGCATTGCTTACATCTTCTGCGCTAATTTCAGATTCGCCTATATTTTTTAAATCCGAATCCCCAGGGTAGGATCTTAGATAATCTTTGGTAGTTTTAAGGAAGCCAGTAGCGGAAGTATAAGTTTCCAAACATCCTCTGCGACCACAACCACAAAGTCTACCGTCTTCTTCAATAATGGTATGTCCTAATTCCCCAGCTAGGCCATCATGCCCGTACATTATTTTGCCATTAACTACAAAACCACTTCCTACACCGGTACCTAAGGTTACTACCACAAAATCCTTTACATCCTTAACCCTTCCATAGGTCATTTCACCAAGGGCAGCAGCATTGGCATCATTGGTAATAAATATGGGAGTATTTGGAAATTTATTTGCAAAAAGTTTTACCAGTGGAACTTGCCCTTTCCAGGGGATATTTGGTGCACTTTCAATCATTCCATTGAAAAAGTTACCATTGGGAGCACCAATGCCAATACCTTCAATTTTTTCAATTTCGAGGACCTTCATTTGCTCCTTGATAATTCCAGCAATTTCAGAAATAAACTGAGTTACTATTCGATAATCTCCAGTTCTGATGAATTCCTTGGATAATATTTCACCATTTTCATCAATCAATCCTATATAGGTGTTTGTCCCTCCAACATCAATTCCAACTGCAACTTTGTTAGTCATATAGTTTATCTTAATTTTTTAATTTGATTTTATAGGCTTTAAAGGCGTAGAATGCAATGTATATATAGCAAACTAATGGTACGATAAAGGCGAATTGCAAATGACTAGGATCTCCGCTTATAGGGTCTGTACTCAGATAACCCATTAGGGGTGGAATTAAAGCTCCACCAACTATGGCCATTATTAATAATCCCGAACCGGTATTGGTATAATCTCCAAGACCTTTTATTGATAAAGAAAAAATGGTGGGGAACATTACCGAATTGAAAAAACCAATCGCCAAAACGCTGTACATAGCCAGGTCACCTTTCCCGAACATTCCCACTAAAACAAGAGCACAAGCTATAAGACCAGCAATACCAAGAATGGAAGCTGGGCGGTATTTGGTCTGAAGAAATGCGCCGATAAATCTACCAACCATAGCACTTGCCCAATAAATAGAAACATAAAAGCCAGCTTCACGCTCTGTAAATCCTGCTATTTCCTCCATTTCTAGAAAGAAAACAATATTGGAGCCTACGGCCACCTCTGCACCGACATAAAAAAATATGGCGATGATCCCAAAAATAAGATGAGGGAAATCCTTGAGTTTTTTAGTAGATTTTTCCTGTGATATCTCTAATTTAGGAAGCTTGGCAAAGGCAAAAACTATGGCAATGGCGATTAAACTAATTCCTAAAACTATATAAGGTAATTGTACTGCCTCTCCAGAGTTTTGAGTGGAAAGATCATCCGAGTTTAGAAGTAGCTGAGCACCCATTAAAGGGGCAATTATAGTTCCTAAGGAATTAAAACCCTGAGCTAAATTCAACCTGCTTGAAGCCCTATCCGAAGGACCAAGAGCAGCAACGAATGGGTTTGCTGATACCTGAAGAATGGTTATACCGGAGGCTATTATAAACAAAGCAACAAGGAAAAAATTAAAGGAATGATATTCAGCTGCAGGATAAAACAAAAGCGCACCAGAGCCAATTACCATTAAAGCTAGAACAATACTTTTTTGATGCCCAAACTTTCCTATCAAAGAGCTTGAGGGTAGAGCAAAAACGAAATAGGCCCCAAAAAAAGCAAAATTTACAATCTGCGCCTGGGTATTCGAAAACTCAAACATATTCTTTAAATAAGGAATAAGAATATCGTTGAGTGCCGTAACAAAGCCCCACATAAAAAATAGAGCCGTTAGTAATATTAAGGGCAGTCGATAATTGGAATTATTCAATTTTTAGCTAGCATTTGGTTTTAGGATCTTGGAAAAATCAACATTTGGACAAATATAAAATTCTAAACCGTTTTAGTGTTTTGGGCTCCAGTTATTTCCTATAAAACTTTTTTATGTGAATCCATTACAGTCTTCATTTTATTTATTTGAAAAGGAAGGATTTCCAAATCTTATGAGTAAATTGGCTTCTTGTACTAACAATTATGGAATTATTAAAAAACCCCATTCTGCTAGTTTTTGCCATCGGGACAATGGCAATTTCTTGTGCAGAACCAAGCGATCCTTCTGATGGCTTTGTACCTGGGATAAATCCCACCTCCTCCATTGAGGGAATTTGGAATAGTGTAAACTACGACTTCTCACAAAAAAATTTGGTAAATCAGCAAATAGACAGTGTTTTCAGTTTTACTGGACCCATTCTAATTGAATACTATAAAGGCAATGGAGAATATCACCGTAAATTTTTAGGTTTCACGGAGATTCACGGATATGAACGAATTGCAGATAGAATCAATATCTTTCAAGGAACCGATACTATCCAGGCAAAAATCATTACCCTCTCACCCACTCATTTTGCCTATACCATAGAAAGAAATGTAGTGATTAACGATAGCACAAGATTCCAATTTACTTCGGCTCAATTGCAGCGATAAGATATTTTTGAAATCCTATATGTTTTATTTGAAGATTAAATTAAATTCAACCCTTTAATCAACCTAATCCTATTTTCATGAAAAAGATATTTTTTGCTCTTCTCCTTCTAAATTTTATTAGTGAACCCTCGTTTGGACAGGCCAAAAATGTAAAATCCCAAATTGGAAAACCACAGAAAACGGGTGAAATTTCTGAAATGTTTGGAGTTGTTGGTGCTGATCAAGAAGGATACTATGTACTAAGAGGGAAAAGCACAGGTTTTTCGCTTCTTATTGTACCCATAAATGTAAAGGTAAAGCTCAATTTAGATTATTATGATCGCGAAATGAATTTTGTGAGAAGCCTTGAAATTGAAGACATTCGTGCAGATGTGGGTTTAAAAAAAAGCAAGTGCTATGAATTTATGGATCAGGATGAAGATGGAAATTTATTCTTGTTTTATTCTGAAAAAAAGGGAGATAATATCCTCTTGTGGAAATCTAAATTCAATAAAAAGAAATTCAGTTTTGAACCTCCCAGCCTAATTAGTGAATTATATAATGGAAGGCAAAAGAGTTTTTACCTTTTAGAATCAGACGACAGAACCAAAAAGGCCATCGTTTCATTATTTAATTCGGAAAGCTCCGGCCAGAGCCGAATAAATATTGACTATTTAGACAAGTACTCAAATAAATCTTCCAATATGGAAGAGATCATCAATTTTCCCATTGAGGAAATTGGAGAATTTCAAAACTCTGGAAAATTTGGCAATAGGAAGTTGGATAGAAGCAGTGTTTCTGAATCTAGGCTTGCCAATAATGGTGATTTAATATTAATGGCAAAAACACAAAAAGAAGGGGGGGTTTTTAAAGCTTCAATTTATGATTATCATCTTATTTCAATTTCTGGAAATAGTAATAAAGTTAAATATCAGAAATTGGATTTTCAGGGTAAAATACCCCTAACTGGCACTTTAACCAATCCTGATAAAATTTCAAATCAATTGAGATTTACAGGATTCTATTCCGGCGATAAAATACAATCGATTGAGGGTGTTTACCAGTTTGATTTTAATACGGATGACCTTAAAATTACTAGAAAAAAGTTTTGTGAATTTGATAGGGATCAAAAAGAAGATTTCTTGGTTTCGGAACAAGCTAAAGGCGAAAAATTAAATCGAAGCGAAAGAAGAATCAAAAAGAAAATTTTTGAAAATAAAGATGTGAGAATCAAATCATTCTTCATCAGAGAACAAATAAGCTTTGAGGATAATTCCATTACAATTGTAGCAGAAGAATATTTCGAATATACTACCCAAACCAGGATGGGAAATTCTGTAACCTTTACCACCTACTTTAATTTTATGGACTTGGTGTATATCCATATCAATAAGAGAGGTGAAATAGAATGGGTTAAAAATTTGAAAAAAAACCAAGTGTCATCATCTAAAATAGGCCTTGGAGTCTATGTTTTTAATCATGATAATTATATTTACTCCCTATATAATGACAGGAATAGCAAAAATTTAGTACTCAGCTCCATTGACAAAAAGGGCGATTATGAATTTAAAAATATTTCAAGTCTAAAGAAGAAGTCAAAATTTGGAAAATACCAAATGGAGCTTCCAAACTTACGGTTCTTAAATGATGCCGAGCTTGTTGGTTTTGCTGGAAGAAAAGACAAAAGCAGATTTTTTAAGTTAAAATTTTGATTGGATTACTCTGTTTTCTTCCGACTAATAGAGGATATAACTTGTAACAATCACAAAAAAATACAGCCCTTTACCTTTGGTTTTTTTTAACCCCAATTAAGTTTATTTTTGCGCGAATGAAAATAGCTTTACTATTTTTTCTACTCCCCTTTCTTGCTCTTGCCCGGGTGCCCAAAAAAGTTTTGGAATCAACTAGGGTAAATGAAGAAATAAAAATTGATGGCATACTAGACGAATCGGTTTGGCAAAATGCACCCTTTGCCCAAGATTTTGTGATGTATGATCCTGGAAATGGAAATCCAGAACCTAAAAAACAAAAGACCCAGGTAAAAGTTTTATATAGTAATGAGGCTATTTATGTAGGTGCAATTTTATACGACTCTGCACCAGATAGTATCCTTAAACAATTAACTCCTCGCGACAATTATTCTCAAAATAATGATTGGTTTGGCTTTTTCATCAACCCTTATAATGATGGACAAAGCGATTTCAACTTTTGGGTTACCGCTGCAGGTGTTCAGGCCGATAGCCGTACCACCTCCAATGGTGATGATTTTAGTTGGAATTCTGTTTGGAAAAGCGCCGTTCAAATAACGGACAAGGGCTGGGTAGTGGAAATTGAAATTCCCTATATGTCTTTGCGTTTTCCGGAAGTGCCAAACTCCGATTGGGGATTAAATATGATGAGAAGCATTAGGCGAAGCAGGGAGATTTATTCTTGGAACTTTTTAGATAGAAACTCAGGTTTTACACTTGAATATCAATCCGGTGTTTTACAAGGAATGAAGGATATCAAACCCCCTATTCGGCTTTCCTTTAATCCCTACCTCTCTGCCTATGCAGATGATTTTGATGGAAAATCACAATACGACCTGAATGCAGGATTAGACTTAAAATATGGAATAAATGAGGCCTTCACCTTAGATATGACCCTAATCCCAGATTTTGGTCAAGTAGCATTCGACCCACAATTTTTGAACCTATCTCCTTTTGAAAATCGATTTGATGAAAACCGTCCATTTTTTACCGAAGGAACTAACCTATTCCAAAAAGGTGATATTTTTTATTCTCGACGAATTGGAGGAAGCCCCAGAAACATTACTGGCGTTGATTTAACAGGAAACGACAGCGTAGATATTCGCCAAGAATATACCCAATTGCTAAATGCTACTAAAATTTCTGGTCGAACCAAAAATAATTTGGGAATAGGATTTTTAAATGCCGTTACCGATAATAATTACGCCACATTTACTGATGAAAATGGAAATGAAACCAAAACACTAACCGAACCCTGGACCAATTATAATGTCTTTGTTCTGGATCAACGGTTTAATCGAAAATCCTCTATTAGTTTTATCAATACCAATGTATACCGAAATGGAGATTCGCCAGATGCTAATGTTTCAGCTTTGGTGGCAAGCTTTTTTAATAGCTCCGGCCATTATAGGCTAGATGCCTCTGTGAAAAACAGTAATATTATTAATAATGAAGAGGCCAATATTTCTGGCTTTTATGGTGAGATTGGACTAAGTGATGTGGCTGGAAACTGGCGGTGGCTGGTAAATGAAAGAATTATTACCGACGATTATGATGTTAATGACCTAGGATTCCAAAGTAGAAATAACAGGCTCAACCATTTTGCGAGTTTATCCTACCAGGCTATCACACCCACTGGGCCATTTAATAGATATGAATACAGCACAAATGTGGAATACGATTTCCTTTTCAATCCCAATGTTTATGAACGCTTAAATTTAAGCCTAAACTCCTTCTTTTTATTTCGATCATTCTTTGCTGCTGGATTAAACTTTAATTTCCAACCCGTAGATAATATGGATTATTTTGAATCTCGTGAAGCGGGTAGGAAATGGAGAACACCACCGGGTTTTGGTTTTAATGGGTTTATCTCTTCGGATTATCGGAAAACATTTGCCCTAGATTTAAACTGGTTTTATTCCCAAATAAATGAATTTAATAGCAAGGAATTTGGAATTAATATAGAACCAAGAGTAAGGATAAGCGATCAGTTATTTATGATTTTGGAAACCAACTTATCCCAAAATCTCAATAATTATGGATTTGCAAGTCGGGAAGATGAAATTGGACTTATCTATTTTGGAAATAGAAATATCGACAGAATACAGAATTCAATTTCTGCAGATTTCGTTTTCAACCCAAAGGCTTCTATGAGGTTAAATTTTAGACACTTATGGACAGCAGTCCAATACCAAGAATACTATATCCTCCTTGAAAATGGGGAGCTTCAAGGACAAAACACCTTTGAAGGGATAAACAATATTAACTTTAATACCCTTAATATAGATTTGAGGTTTTCTTGGTGGTTTGCTCCAGGAAGTGAAATGGTTATTCTCTATAGAAATGTAATTGCCTCTAGTAGTAATGCCGTTCAAACCAATTATTGGACTAATTTTGGGAACCTTATTGATGGTCCTCAGCAAAATAACCTTTCGGTGAGATTAAGTTACTTTCTAGATTACAACACTTTAAAAAAGAAAATTAAAAAATGGTAGAAGCCAAGAATATTTCCAAATCCTTTGGAGATTTAAAAGTGTTGAAAGGGCTAGATTTCAAAGCGGAAAAAGGAGATTTAGTTTCTATAGTTGGGGCTTCAGGAGCGGGAAAAACCACTTTTTTACAAATTTTAGGAAGCCTAGAAAATCCCGATCAAGGCCAATTGTTTATACAGGACACTGACGTTTTTCAGCTAAAACCTAAAAAATTAGCTCAGTTTAGAAATGAGCATATTGGCTTTATTTTTCAATTTCACCATCTATTACCGGAGTTTACTGCCCTTGAGAATGTCTGTATTCCTGGATTAATTGCCAAAAGGAAAAAGTCGGAAATAGAAAAACGTGGTTTGGAGCTTTTAAACTATTTGGGGTTAAAATCCAGAATAAATCACAAGCCTTCAGAATTATCTGGTGGCGAACAGCAAAGGGTTGCCGTGGCTAGAGCTTTAATAAATAATCCAGCATTAATATTGGCAGATGAGCCTACTGGAAATTTAGATTCCAAAAATGCCGATGAACTTCATCAATTGTTTTTAGACCTTAAAAAGGAATTTGGAAACACCTTTATCGTAATTACACACAATAAGGACTTAGCTGAAATTGCGGATAGAAAATTAACCATGGTAGATGGATTGATTAAAGATTAAGCTTCTAAATTTCATTGAATGGGCAGTAAATTAAAGAGCACATACATCATGGCCCCACCAAATAAGAAACTATCAAATCTATCTAAAATACCTCCATGCCCAGGAAGTATCCTTCCATAATCCTTTATACCACATTTCCTTTTCACCAAAGAGGCCAATAAATCACCCAATAAGGCTCCAATACAAATTAATAGTCCAAAAAATAGGGATTGAAAGGAGCTGAAACCAGTGATATGATCCAAAAAATACAAGCTTCCTAAGCTCAACAATAAACCACCAAACAATCCTTCCATTGTTTTATTAGGACTAATTGAAGGAGCCAAGGGCTTTTTACCCACAAGCTGACCCGAGATTTGACTGAAGCCATCGAAAAGGAAAATTGCTAAATAAGTCCAAATCATTATTTGTGTAGGTAGGCTACTAAACATTATAAATCCAAAGGCCAAAAGACTATAAACCGATAGCGTAAAAAAGGCGAAAATCTTGGAACTTTTGTTTAATAAAAGTGCTTTGCATATTTCGAAAAACCCTTGTGAAACTATTATGAGAGCAATAATTTTAAAAAACAATGGATTGTGGCTAATACTATAGGATATTAGGTTTACTACCGCCATATAGACAAAAAATTTGTTCCAACCCTTTTTAAAAGGAAGTCCTTGCTTTCTCTTGGCGAGAAAAAACAAGCCCCCACCAACAGCAAAAAAGGATTGGATTATTATAAAAACACTATTCATCATTATTGGGAAAAAGATTTTGACTTCAAAACCCAATAGAGGCCTTTGAGATTGGACTCTAGCTTTGGAATTATAATTTGGATACTTAAATGTTCAATGAAGGAAAGAATACCCCAAAACATGGCGAACAAATAGTAGGATTCAAAAAAGTATCCTGAAAAAAGTAGTACAAAAAAGAATCCCTGGAGATATCCACCAATCTTACTAGAATACAAATGGAAGCTGGTGAATTTTCCGAACTTGATTAGGGAAAATAGAATAGTGCTCATATACAATCCCAAAAAACTCAAGAAACTCGGTAAATGCTCTGAGATAATATCCCATTTAAAAACAAATACACCCAGCACCGCCAAAATATAACTTCCAATATCTGCCAAGGAATCCAGTCGAGCACCCAAATCCGTCTTCTGATTAAAATTCCTAGCGATAAAGCCATCCAAAACATCGGTAATCAGGTTGATTATCAATAGTATGGCAAACCAATCTTCCTGGCCTTTAATACATAAAAACAATAGAAAAGGAAAGGAAACAAGTCTATAAAAGGAAAGGACATTAGGGATGGTAAATAATCTTTCGTTTTTCATAATTTGAATTTTAACTGTTAAAAATTAAATGGATACAATTCAATTATTAATAAAATGGCCATACTACTTAAAGGGATGAAGAAATTATCATAACCTTTTGCCAATACAGCTTCAACGGCAGTAGTTCCCAAGGCTAATAAAAGGGAATATTGAGCGGAAACCAGTAAGGGGATTCCCAAAAGAAGGTTTATACATATTAAAGAGGTAAGAAAAGCTGTGGCGAAAAATGCTGCAGAACCCATCAGCGTTTTTCTAGACCCAAAAAATTGATATTTTCCAATGGGAAACCTCTTCCCTACCAAAGCAGCCATTGGATCTGATATGGATAAAATTAATAATGGTAGGTAGTAAAACAGTAGGGTATCACTCCATGTATAGGCTAAATAGCATACAAAAACTACAATTGGAAATAATAGGCTTCCATGGGTTTTTCGATCTACATTATTGATGGATTTTAAAAATTTGTATTTAAAACTAAGAGCCAATAATCCTACAAAGGCTAGACATAATACTAAAACTAACCAGAGATTATCAATAAAAACAGGGAAGCTTAAAGAGAGAAGCCCAGAACCGAAATGGACAATCTTTCTGCTGATCTCCACCTTTAGCTTACATCTTCTATAGAGGAGCTCGGCAGCAAAAAACAGCAGTAAAAATGCAAAGCCAAGAACAAGCGTATTTAAAATTGAATTATTCATTTGAAGGATTTTTTTGGATTATGAAGTCTTTTTTCTGCCTAAAGATTCATGGGCAGAAGTAAAATGATCTACAGACATGGCGGCGGCTATTGAAATCTCACCGGCTAAGGCAACGGCACAGCATATTTCTGAGAATTTTAAGGCATTACCCTCGCCAAAACAGCCCATAATTCCCAAACATTCTTTTTGGGTAGGAAGGCTAGTTCCTCCTCCTACAGTACCAACAATTAAGGAAGGTAAAGTAAGAGATACATAGAGATCACCATATTGATCTACTTCCATTCTCGTTAAACCAATACTAGATTCAGAAATACAGGCAACATCTTGTCCGCAAGCAATAAATAAAGCGGTAAGCCCATTTGCTACATGACCTTGTGCACCGATGGATCCACTTTGTGTAACGGCTAGAGTAGAAACCCTCCAATAGTCCACAATCTTTTTTGGAGTACTTTTTAAAATTTCCTGAACGATTTTCTTTCCTATGGTTACTTCAGAACTTACTTTTTTACCACGGACATTTGAAAAGGATAAGGCGGTAGCTTTTTTATCGCCAGAATAGTTACTTTCAATATACCAGCTAAGAGGTTTATATCTAAAATTAGAAAAAATGAAACGACAAATTTTATCGGTGCAAATAGTTACCATATTCTGGCCGGCAGCATCACCCGTGCTATATTCGAAAGTGAGAATAACACTATTCCCTTCTACATTAGATTTAATATTCCTCAATTCGGCGAAGCTGGAACAACTTTGGGTAATCTTTTTAAACTCCTCAATATTTCGAGATGCCCATCTCGAAAAATCAATGGCCTGACTAATATTCTCAAATTTAAAATAGGGGCTTCTTTGAACTCCTTCACTTAAGCAGATGGTGCTAATTCCACCGGATAGGGAACATGCTTTCATTCCTCTATTATAGGAGGCTACCAAGGCCCCTTCTGTGGTTGCCAGCGGAATAGGAAATTCCCCATCTGCATTTTTACCTTTTATCTTCAAGGGTCCGGCCAAGCCTGTAGGAATTTGCGACATACCAATGAAATTCTCAATATTTCCTTTGAATTCTTCCTTACAATGAAGTTTGGAACCTCTTGTTAAATTACTGGCGCCTCTTAAATGGGATTGGAGAGGTTTTGTGCCTTTGGCTTTTTTTGTTTTAGATTGCTGAGAGTTCAAATTATCATTGAAAAATTGATTTCCCTCATTTACGGCATTAGACTTCAAAGAGTCAAATGTTAATTCTGATTTACTAAATACTTTTTTCATGTTCTTTTAGGTTTTGAACTGGTCCAAATGTATTTAGCCTCACATCACCTTAATATGATATTTCGCTTATCGGAAAATTAAATATTGGTGGAGATTATTAAATCACCTTAAAATAATAATCAAATCTCTATTAATTATTAAAAAACAATAATTACTAAAATTCCATAAGACTCATTATTGTTATTCCTTAAATAATAAAATGAATAAAAGCGATCTTTCACAAAAAAAGTATCATTAGATTACAATAATAGGAAGTCAATATCCAAATTCAGCTAATCATTAAAAATGAGGATTGCCTTAAGAATAAAGGTATCTGGGTTATTTCTCAACTGGATTTTGGGATTTGCAAAAAGGAAATTATTGCCAAACAGAATGTACAGCAATATTAAGAATTGGAGGATCTCTTTCTTTATTCATTGAGCAGGATTAAAATCCCAGCTACCGACAGTCCAATAGGCATAATAATAAGCCCCTCAAATACCATGGTCGCAACCAATGTTAGTGCTATAACGATGGCAACTTTTATCCAGGCAATTTTTCCTTTTAGTGGTCCAGTGGATTCATTATTATTGTTGCTCATCGATGTAAATGTTTTTGGTATGGAGAGACAAGATATAAATTTCCTGTCTTATATTTCAAACCCATGCTCTCATTTCTATCAGGCTTTTTTTATCAATGCCTAGCCATAAAGGGCATTAAAAGCCTGAATAATGTAATTTAGCGATTCAATTATATAAGTAAGTTTTAAAAATGCTACAATCCAAGGTTAAAGATCTTATTTCCAAGGAAATAGAGGCAATTCAAAATATTCCAATCGACGGAGTGATTCAAGGAGCGATAGACTTAATTGAAGAGCAGGTACATAAAAAGAATGGAAAAGTTGTGGTTAGCGGGATGGGTAAGGCCGGACAAATTGGGGTAAACATCGCTACTACCCTAAGCTCTACTGGCAGTCCAGCAATTTTTATGCATCCCAGTGAAGCCCAGCATGGAGATTTAGGCATGGTTCAAGAGAATGATATCATGATTTTAATATCAAACTCTGGAAAGACTAGAGAATTAATTGAATTGGAATTCCTGGTTAAAAAGCTTTATAAACATATAAAAATCATTGCCATAACCGGAAATGAAAATGGAGAGCTCGCCAAACTTAGTGATGTTGTTTTATCTACCGGAAACCCTAAGGAAATTTGCCCTTTAGGCCTCACCCCCACTACTTCTACTACCGCCATGACGGTTGTTGGTGATGTACTGGTAGTAATGCTGATGGAAAAAATAGGTTTTACAAAACAGGAATATGCCAAAAGACATCACAGCGGATATTTAGGAACAAAAGCAAGAAATTAATTAGATGAATCAATTTATCCTTATTGCCGGGCCATGTGCCATAGAAGATAAAGAAATGGCCCTTCGTATTGGCACAGAAGTAAAAGCAATATGCCAAGACCTGGGCATCCGATATATTTTTAAAGGTAGCTACAGAAAAGCCAATCGATCCCGATTAGACAGCTTTACCGGCATTGGAGATGAAAAGGCTCTAACCATTTTAAAGGAGCTTGGCGAAGAATTGGGTTTGGAGACGATAACAGATATTCATGAAAGTCATGAGGCAGAAATGGTGGCGAAATATGTAGACCACATACAAATCCCAGCATTTTTATGTCGCCAAACGGAACTCTTATTGGCCGCCGCCAAAACCGGAAAAGGTGTAAACATTAAAAAGGGCCAATTCCTTTCACCGGAGGCCATGAAATTTCCAGTTGAAAAGGTAGAATCTGTAAACCCGGGCTCGGCTTGGGTTTGTGAACGTGGGGTGAGCTTTGGCTATTCCGATTTAATAGTAGATGCTACTGCTGTGCATAGATTGAAAAAATTAAATGTTCCCGTAATTATGGACTGTACACATTCTGTACAAAAGCCAAATAAAACGGAAGGGGTTACTGGTGGTGATCCTAGTCTTATTGAAACTATAGCCCTTTCGGCGATGGCAACAGGTGCAGATGGATTTTTTATTGAAACCCATCCCGATCCAAAAACCGCTAAAAGTGATCCTCATACCATGCTGGAATTAAGTAAACTAAAAGGTATATTAAGAAAGGCCATGACCATCAGAAAAGCACTTGAAAATGCCTAAAAGCCTAAACTTATTATTTAAAAATCTAGAATATCTAAGCGATAAAAATCGAATAGAGCTTCCCCATCATAAATTGGATAAGTATAAACATGGTGAATCTAAAATTAGCGCTGAAAAGCTATTAAAGTTTTCCGAAAAATCTGCTTACCCCTTAGACAGCCTGCTATTCAGTGATATTCAGGTATTGGAAAAGCATGAAAAGTCTAGTATTAAATTTTTGGTTCTAGATTGCGATGGAGTACTAACCGATGCCAGTATGAACTTAACCGAATTTGGCGATGAGTTTAAAAGGTTCAATGCCAAGGATGGGATGGCGATAAAAAGCTGCCAAAGGCAAGGAATACAAGTAGGAATAATAAGCAATGGCTCCCGCTCAAAATCCATTTTGGAAAGGGCAAAAATGTTGGGAATTGAAAAGGTTTATGTAGGAAAAGAAAGCAAAATGCTTATCCTAAATAAATGGTTGGAAGAATTGAATTTCAAAATCCATGAAGTAGCCTATATTGGTGATGATCTTAATGATATTCCGGTAATGAAAGAAGTTGCATTTTCCGCTTGCCCAGCAGATGCAGCAAAGGATGTTAAAAAAATAAGTCATGTATGCCTTCAACAAAAAGGAGGAAATGCATGTGTAAGAGAATTCATAGAAAAATATCTTGTAGAGTCGCTAACAGACTAAAATTTCAAATACAATATGAAAAGAAATCCATGGCATGATGTGCCTAATGGCGAAAAGTCGCCAATGATTGTAAATGGGATAATAGAAATCCCCAAAAACACTAGAGCAAAATACGAATTGGACAAGGAGTCGGGAATGTTGAAATTAGACCGAGTCTTATATGCTGCGATGTATTATCCTGCCAATTATGGTTTTATACCTAAAACTTTCTGTGATGATGGCGATCCCTTGGATATTCTAATTCTTTCGCAAATAGAAATTGTTCCTATGTGTATTGTTGAAGCGAAAGTTATTGGCGTAATGCGAATGTTGGATGGCGGAGAGATGGATGACAAAATTATAGCGGTAGCGGAAAATGATATGAGCGTAAACCACATTGAAAATATTGAAGATCTTCCCCCTCATAGCCTAAAAGAATTGCGAAACTTTTTTGAAGACTATAAAAAATTAGAAAATAAAGAAGTGGTTGTAGAAGAATTTCAAAATAGAAAAACAGCCATGGAAATTATTAACCAAAGTGTAAAAGATTACAATGAAAAATTCGGAAAGTGACCGATATTGAAATCATAAAAAAGTGCAAGGACTATGTTCAGCAGGAATTAAAAGATGCTGAAGGAGGCCACGACTGGTGGCATATTCAAAGGGTTTGGAATAATGCTCTAATCATTTCCGAAAAAGAAGGCGGTCATAAATTAATAATTGAATTAGCTGCTCTATTGCACGACATTGCCGATTCCAAATTCCACAATGGCGATGAGGAAATAGGCCCTAAAAAGGCAGCTCAATTTTTAAAAAGCCTCTCCCTTCCTCAATCAGTAATAGATGCTGTGGATTTTATTATTCGCAATATTTCTTTCAAAGGCGGAAATTTTGAAAATAAAGAAAGTAGCCTTGAATTAGATATTGTTCAAGATGCAGATCGATTGGATGCTCTTGGTGCGATTGGTATAGCAAGGACTTTCAACTATGGAGGATTTAAAAATCGCCCGCTTTACGACCCTTCCATTAAGCCCAATTTGAATTTAAGTAAAGAAGAATACAAAAGCAGCAAAGCCCCTACCCTCAATCATTTTTATGAAAAGCTTTTTCGCCTAAAAGATAAAATGAATACCAAAACAGGAAGACAAATGGCTGAGGAGCGTCATCAATTTATGGAGGAGTATGTTGATAAATTTTTAGAGGAATTTAATGGCCCCTACTCCTAATTTATTCTAGTGATAGTCTGGATAAAGCAAATATTTCTGACGAATATTTTTAAATAAATTCAGCTCCTTTTTCCACGATTCTCTAATATCCATTGGCGACAATCCAGACTGAATTTGTTTTCTTAATTCATCTGTCCCAGCAAGTTTATCGAAAAAATTAGTGAAGAACTTATCCTTGTTTGGCGCTGCATCATAGGCTTCTACAAGCCAGAAAAGGTAAATCTCACCTAATCCATGAATATAATATTTGGCAAAATCCTGAAGGATAAAGCCATTGCATAATTGGCCCTCATATTTAGGATATTTTGCCCCTTCATTGGCTTTAGGAGTAAAAACCGTGGTTCCCTTTGGAAAATAAGGAGCGCCAAGAAGTTGAAAAGGATAATCGGTTCCCCTTCCTACACTAACATTAGTTCCTTCAAATAAACATAGAGAAGGGTACAAGTCTATGGCATAAGAATTTGGCAAATTTGGCGATGGCTTTACAGGTAGATCATAGGAGGTTTTATGATCGTAGTTTTTACATTTTACAATATGAAGTTTGCATTGTAGCTTGTTTTTCAACCATCCTTCACCATTCAACATTTGGGCATATTCCGCTACTGTCATTCCATGAACAATAGGAACGGGATGTAGCCCAACAAAGGATTCAAAACCCTTTTTCAAAACTGGGCCATCCACATAATAGCCATTTGGATTAGGTCTATCCAAAATAAGTAGTGGAATATTATTCTCAGCACAAGCCTCCATAACATAGGTCATGGTGGAGATATAAGTATAAAACCTCGCTCCAACATCCTGAATATCAAAAATTAAAATATCCAATCCTTTTAGCTGTTCATTCGTTGGCTTTTTATTTTTACCGTAAAGGGATACTATTGGCAATCCAGTTTTTTCATCAAGAGAAGAATTTACTTTTTCCCCGGCTGAGGCCTTCCCTCTAAAACCGTGTTCTGGAGAAAATACTTTCTTTAAGTCTATTTTATTCTCCAAAAGGAAATCCACAATATGGACATCCCCTTTTATGGAGGTTTGGTTGGCTACAATTCCTACATTTTTAGCATGCAATAAAGGCAAATAGGCTCCAGGCTGGTCTGCGCCGGTTTGCAAATCAACAGGCTTTTTTAATTGAGCAAAACTGAGGCAGGGAATTAGGATAATTGCCCCTATCAAATGCCTATATTTGGCAGCCATTGTAGATACTATCATAAGTTGAAATTCGAGTTTTTTATAGCAAACAGACTTCTGAAGGCCAAAACCGCCTCTCGCAAAATTTCCCGTCCGGTTGTACGGATTTCCATATGGGCCATCGCCCTAGGAATGATCATCATGATTTTAGCCCTTGCTACAGGAACAGGATTGCGAAAAGAAATTCGAGACAAAGTAATCGGATTCGGTGGACATATTCAAATACTAAATTATCAACCGAATGCTAGAATGAACCAAAACCCAGTGGTTCTTAGTGATTCTATTTTAAAGGCTCTTCAAAATCAGCCCTATATAAAACATCTACATCCCACAGCACAAAAAGCGGGAATACTAAAAAATGAGGATTTATTTGAAGGGATTATCCTTAAAGGAGTAAATGAAAATTATAGTTGGGAAAATTTTAATAATTATTTAGTAGCGGGTAAAATTCCAAATTTCAGTACCGGAATTAAGGATAGCATTTTATTGAGTTCTAAGCTTGCCCAAAAATTGCAAATTGAGCTGGGAAACAAAGTGAGTGTATATTTCGTAAGAGAAGCTCCCAAAGCTCCCCTACTCCGATATTTTTATGTTTCCGGATTGTTTGAAACTAATTTTGAGGATATTGATAATTCTTTGATCATCGGCGATCTTAGGCATATTCAAAAGCTCAACAAATGGGATAAAAGCGAGGTTGGTGGATTTGAAATTTTCCTTAATGATGAAGAGGATATCGATAAAAATTTAGTGGAAATTAGAAATTCACTTCCCTACCAATTAGATGCTTTGAGCACCCGACAATTAAACGAACAACTCTTCCAATGGTTGGATTTGTTCGACATCAATATCATTATGATCCTAAGCATAATGCTCATTGTTGCCATTATAAACATTTCCATAGCCCTCTTAATTCTCATTTTGGAAAGAACTCAATTGGTGGGTATTTTAAAAGCCCTTGGCTCTAATAATTTTTCCATCCGTAAAATATTCTTAATCAATGCATCCTATCTCATTTTCCGTGGATTGCTTATTGGTAACTCTATAGGAATAGGCTTATGCCTGATACAGCAAAAATTTGGATTCCTGAAATTAGATCCCAACACCTATTATGTAAGTAAGGTAGCGGTAAATATCAACCCCAGCATGATTCTCATCCTCAATCTTGGGACGGTTTTCATCTGCCTACTTTGCCTCGTTTTACCCTCCTTATTAATTACCAAAATAAGCCCTGTAAAAGCCATTCGGTTTGATTAGTTTTGCAGCTGAAAAATTAAAGCCTCTTAGATCAAAAAATAAAAAAACATAAATCCATGAACCCAAGCAAAAAGGTTTACGACAATATTCTAGATACCATAGGTGATACTCCCCTTATTAAACTCAATAAAATTGCAAGTGATATTCCCGCTAAAGTTTATGCTAAGGTGGAATATTTTAACCCCGGACATTCTGTAAAGGATAGGATGGCCTTAAAAATGGTGGAAGCTGCAGAAAAAGAAGGTAAACTAAAACCGGGCGGAACCATAATAGAATGTACCTCTGGAAATACCGGAATGGGACTAGCTTTAGCAGCAGTGGTGAAAGGCTATAAACTTATTTGCACGCTGAGCGACAAACAAAGCAAGGAGAAAATGGATATTTTAAGGGCCCTAGGTGCTGAAATTCATGTCTGCCCTACAAATGTAGCTCCAGATCATCCAGACTCTTACTATTCTGTAGCTGAAAGATTAAACAAGGAAATTCCAAATTCTTATTACCCCTATCAATACGATAATCCCAATAATGCCCTGGCACATTACGAAAGTACGGGTCCTGAAATTTGGGAGCAAACAGAAGGTAAAATCACCCATTTTGTAGTTGGTGTTGGAACGGGTGGCACCATCTCCGGTGTTGGTAAATATTTAAAAGAGCAAAATCCAAATATTAAAATTTGGGGTGCAGATACTTATGGTTCTGTATTTAAAAAATACCACGAAACTGGAGAGGTTGACGAAAATGAGATTTACTCCTATATCACTGAGGGAATTGGTGAGGACATTCTACCTGCAAATGTGAATTTCGATATTATTGATCATTTTGAAAAAGTAACGGATAAGGACGGGGCACTTGTTACCAGAGAATTGGCGAAAAAAGAAGGGCTTTTTCTAGGTTATTCTGCAGGATCTGCCTACCAGCTTATTCGCCAAATGAAAGAGGAACTTACTGAGGATGATATTGTAGTAGTTCTTTTTCACGATCATGGAAGCCGTTATGTAGGAAAGGTGTTTAACGACGATTGGATGAGAGATCGTGGATTCTTGAACAATGAAAATTCCACGGCCATGGATCTTATCCGCAGTCATGCGAACTTAAAATTGGTAACTGTAAAAGACAGTGAATTGGTATCTCATGCTATCCAAAAAATGCAGGAGTTTAAAATTTCACAATTACCCGTGATTAGAGATGGCGAATTTGTTGGGTCTCTAGATGATTCCAAACTTTTCAACCTTGTAATTTCCGATCCAGAAATTGGCGATAAATTAGTTTCAGAGGTTATGGACAAAGCTTTTCCTGTTGCCAACCACAGTGATGATATTAAAGAAATTTCGAAACAAATTTCTAAAGACATTAGTGCTGTGATGGTAAAATTACCTGATAATGACTACCATATAATCACTAGGCATGATATTATTGCAGCGTTGAGCTGATGCTGAAATTTATTGACCAATGTTCTAGGGAACTTATCCTAAATGAATTCCCAAAAAGGATAGTTTCCACCGTTCCTTCTCAAACAGAACTTCTCTGTGATTTAGGTTTGGAAGACAGAATTGTTGGGATTACGGGATACTGTGTTCACCCAGCACATTTACTTTCAGAAAAAACGGTAATTGGGGGCACTAAGGATTTACAGATTGATAAAATCCTTTCCCTAAAACCAGATCTTATCATCGCCAATAAAGAAGAAAATATCCGGGAACAAATTGAGAAGCTATCTGCCAAAATTCCAGTTTGGATAAGTGATGTAGAGAGCCTAGACCAGGGATTGGACCTTATTTCTAAAATTGGGGAGTTGACCAATAGCTCAGAAAAAGCTCAGGAAATAGTAGCCCAAATTGGTTCTACCGCCCTTAATGGGAACTTGAAAAAAGCGCCAAAAACTTTATTCTTTATTTGGAAGGAACCTTATATGCTAGCAGGGAATTCTACCTTTATTGGTGATGTTTTGAAAAATTTAGGTCTGGAAAATATTGCGCCTTCCAATAGTCAAAGATACCCTCAAATCTCCTTTGAAAATCTTAAGGATTTCGATCCAGATCTAATCCTATTAAGCTCCGAACCCTATTCCTTTTCAACTAAAGAGGCCTATATTTTAGCTGAAATTTTTCCAAAGGCATTGCTGAAAATTGTTGATGGGGAGATGTTTAGCTGGTATGGTAGCCGAATGATTCATTCGATGAGGTATTTTAAAAATATCCAGAATCAGCTCCTACTCTATTTCAATGAAAATTAGCTTTTCTTTTAAGCTTTTATCCCCTTTAAAATCTTTTTGATCATCCCAGGACCTTCATAGATAAAGCCCGTATATACCTGAACCAAACTGGCACCGGCATTTAATTTTTCAATAGCATCTTCGGCAGTAAAAATGCCACCAACAGCAATAATAGGAAATGAGGCGTATGATTTCTCATGTAAATAGGATATCACCTCGCTAGACCTTTTGCGAACTGGGGCACCACTTAATCCACCATTGCCAATACTTTGAATTCTAGCTTCGGATTCCTTTAAATTCTCCCTCGATATTGTAGTATTCGTAGCTATCACCCCGGCTATTCCAGAGGCTTCAACAATGGCGATTATATCATCCAATTGTCCATTGCTTAAATCTGGAGCTATCTTTAATAAAATGGGCTTAGGACTAGGTTTTTTGCTGTTTTCAGCTTGTAGGGTTTTTAGCAATTGGGTTAGTGGTTCCTTTTCTTGTAAATCCCTCAAATTAGGAGTATTGGGAGAAGAAACATTTACCACAAAATAATCTACATCATCAAATAATTTTTCGAAACAAATGAGGTAATCATTTAGGGCCTCACTATTTGGTGTGGATTTGTTCTTGCCAATATTTCCGCCAATTATTATGGATTTAGATTTCCTTCTTTTTAATCTTGAAACCAGGCCATCAACCCCTTTATTATTAAAACCCATTCTGTTGATTAAACCCTTATCCTTTGCGAGTCTAAACATACGTGGAAGAGGGTTTCCATCTTGAGCTACTGGAGTTACCGTACCCAGCTCAATAAATCCAAATCC
The DNA here is from genome assembly GCA_963976435.1 of uncultured Cryomorphaceae bacterium. Lineage (GTDB taxonomy): Bacteria > Bacteroidota > Bacteroidia > Flavobacteriales > Schleiferiaceae > CAKZNE01. The sequence goes on from CAXBKQ010000026.1 coordinate 44,460, forward strand.
AAAATTTGAAAGCTCTTCAAACAGCTTTCCATCCTTATCAAATCCAGCAGCTAAACCTACAGGGTTAGGGAAGTCAATTCCAAATACCCTTCTTTTCAAACTTTCATCTTTAAACAAAAACATGGCCCTGATCACTGCTGAAACACCAGGGATTTTATTTACGATTTTAATAAAGGAAAAGGTGAAATGATGGATTTTTTCCGGATCAAACAGAAATAAAATGGGACGAATAATGCTTTTGTACACGAAATTGAAATTTGACCCAAAAATACATGGCTTAATTCTTTATTTAATAAAAAGGAAAAATATTTTCCCTTTGTTTTATCAAGAAAAGCGGAATTTCAAAAGTTTAATGCTTGTATTTCTATATTTGCCCCATGTCCAAAGAGCATATAAATATTAAGAATAGAAAGGCTAGGTTTCAATATGAAATCCATGAGACTCTGGTTGCAGGTATTAAACTTTTGGGTACTGAAATAAAATCCATCCGCGAAGCAAAGGTCAGTCTTGTTGAAAGTTATTGCTATTTTCAAAATGATGAAATGTGGGTGAAAAGTCTGCATATTGGCGAGTATAGTCACGGAAATATTAATAACCACGAACCTTTACGCGAAAGAAAACTTCTTTTACATAAAAAGGAAATTAAAAAATGGCAAGAAAAGGTGGAAAGAGGTGGAAATATGACGGTAGTTCCTCTGAGACTCTTTATTAATGACCAAGGCTTTGCAAAAATAGAATTGGGACTAGCCTCAGGAAAAAAGACACATGATAAGAGGGATAGCATAAAGGATCGGGATATTAAAAGAGATATGGAAAGGCAACTTAAATAAAACTTGATATGAAAAAAACACTAGTAAACCTCACAGCTATTGCCCTTGTTTTGCTATTATCTTCTTGCGCTACCTTATTTAGCAATAGTAATTATCCAATTAAAATAGATAGCACTCCCGATAAGGCCAAATTTGAAATCTTTAACCGCGATGGAAATATGGTAGTTAATGGTACTACTCCACAGATGGTTAGACTAAAATCCAATTACAGCTATTTCCAAGCGGAAAGTTATAATGTAGTTTTTTATGGAAATGATAAAGAAATTATAGCCCAATTACCGATTAGCTTTCATGTTGATGGATGGTATATCGCCGGAAACCTATTGATTTTCCCCATTTGGCCTATTAGCTATTTAATAGTTGACCCCTTATCAGGAGCAATGTGGACACCAGACCAAAGATATATTCAAGCCAACCTCTCTAAGGGAACGGCATCCAATGAAATCCCAGAAATAAAGGTCATGACCCTAGAACAGTTCCAAGGGGATAAATCAGATCTTATTCCCGTTGAAAGTTGTGATTAGTTGATCTGAAATATATTAGGTTTTTGTCTAATGGATAGGGAAGAAAAAAGGCAAGCAGGATTGAATTTAAACCCCACATAATAATCCCTTTGAAATAATAGCCTGATTTTTTGCTTTAATGTGGAGGGCATCCTTTATCTAGGCAATTGAATATGGCCTTTTCACTACTTGTGTCCTAAATAAAATTTATTGCTAAAAAAAATAATTTAATTCTGTTCATTTTTGGCTTATTCGCTGTC
>CAXBKQ010000027.1:0-45331 GCA_963976435.1 uncultured Cryomorphaceae bacterium
AAAATTGAAAATAGCTCAGCCTTAATTGAGCTTATTTCCAACTCTACTCAAAGTTATCTATCCTCATTATGGTCAAAAGACATTTTTCACAAAGAAGAAAACAAAAGCAAAAGTTTTACAGATAAGATTTCTCAATATTTTACCCCAGTAGTATTTCTTTTGGCCTTATCGGGTGCCCTATTTTGGTATTTTCAAGATTCTTCAAAATCCATTTCTGTTTTCATTAGTGTTTTAATAGTTGCTTGTCCTTGTGCCTTAGCTCTGGCTGAACCATTTACATCTGGAAGTTTTATGCGTTGGTTTGGACGCTTTGGATTTTATTTAAAAAATGCCCAGGTTCTTCAAAAATTATCTGAGGTAAATGAAATTATATTTGATAAGACAGGAACCCTAACGGAGCAAAACTCTGTAAAACTGAAGTGGAATGGAAGAGCCTTATCGGATAAGGATTTAAACATTATTTATTTCGCTGCCCAACAAACCCAGCACCCTTTAGCGAGAAGTTTACAAGCCTATATTCAAGATTCCAAAGAACTGGATATAAAAATTGAGGCATTTAGAGAATCACCTGGACAGGGTATTTATTTTGAAGTAGAAGGAGAAGCATTTAAACTAGGTAAACATAGTTTTATTGGAGTTGAAAAAACCGTTTCTGGCACGGCCGTTTACCTTTCTAAAAATCAGGAAATATTAGGTTCCTTTTCTTTTTATCATCAAATGCGAAAAGATCTTCCAAATGTTATTGCGGAGCTTGAAGGAGATTATCAGCTCAATGTTTTAAGTGGTGATACAGATCAAGAAAGAACACAATTGAAATCCATATTTGGTGAAAGATCAGGACTGTACTTTGAACAGGAGCCTTCGGATAAATTAGAGTTTATAGAAAAACATCAGCAGGAAGGAAATTCTTGTTTGATGATAGGCGATGGATTAAATGATGCTGGAGCATTAAAACAAAGTAATGTAGGGCTGAGTCTTTGTGAGGAAAATGTAAATTATTTTCCCGCTTGCGATGCCTTGCTAAAAGCCGATTCATTTAAACTTTTAGCATCTTTTCTAAAGCTTAGTGGAAAAAGTAAAAAAATTGTTTACTGGTCTTTCGCCTTGTCCTTTGCCTATAATATTGTGGGATTAAGCTTTGCCCTAGCTGGATATTTGAGCCCATTAGTTTCTGCACTTTTGATGCCTATCAGCTCCATTTCAGTAATTATTTTCAGCACCTTATCTGCTCAATATCTGAGCATTAGAGAACTATCTAAAGCTTCAAAAAGCCAAGGAACCTAGGACATTAAAAAACATGATAATTATCATTTCACAGACCATACACTGCCAATACATTTGATTTCAAATTAAAGTTATATGTCCGCCATTTATATACTTATCATAATCAGCTTTTTAGTGGCTTTAGGATTTCTTATTGCCTTTTTATGGAGCATAAAAAATGGCCAGTATGACGATGATTATTCGCCTTCAGTACGCATGCTGATGGATGACCAAATAAAAACAACTAAAGGAACTAAAAAACCTTAATTTATGCTAAAGGATACCTTTTATTACGACAACCGAACGGTTCGAAATTTTACTATTGCTACAATAGTATGGGGGGTAATTGCTACCCTTGTAGGACTCACAGCAGCCCTTCAACTTGTATTCCCTGATTTAAATATGGACCTGTCGTGGCTTACCTTTGGTAGGCTTAGGGCGCTTCATACCAATGGGGCCATTTTTGCCTTTGTAGGAAACTCCATTTTCGCAGGGGTTTACTATTCGCTTCAGCGTTTATTAAAAACAAGAATGGCGAGCGACCTGCTCAGTAAAATCCATTTTTGGGGATGGCAATTAATCATTCTTTCTGCTGTAATAACTCTACCATTGGGTATTACTTCTTCTAAGGAATATGCAGAATTGGAATGGCCTATTGACATTGCCATTGCTCTGGTTTGGGTGATTTTTGGAGTAAATATGTTTTGGACCATTCTTAAGAGAAGAGAACGCCACCTTTATGTCGCCATCTGGTTTTACATCGCCACTTTTGTAACTGTAGCCGTTTTACATATCGTAAACAATATTGAGCTACCTGTATCTTTTACCAAATCCTACTCTGTTTTTGCTGGAGTACAGGATGCCTTGGTTCAATGGTGGTATGGACATAATGCCGTAGCCTTTTTCCTTACCACACCGGTATTAGGGCTGATGTATTATTTTGTGCCAAAAGCAGCAAACAGGCCTGTATATTCTTATCGATTATCCATTGTTCACTTTTGGGCATTAATCTTTATTTACATCTGGGCCGGACCACACCACCTATTATATACCGCACTTCCAGATTGGGCACAAACACTTGGAACCGTGTTTAGTATCATGCTCATTTTCCCAAGTTGGGGAGGAATGATAAATGGATTGTTAACGCTACGCGGAGCTTGGGATAAGGTTAGAGAAAGTGCCGTTTTAAAATTCTTTGTAGTTGCCATTACCTGCTATGGTATGGCTACCCTGGAAGGGCCACTATTGAGTTTGAAAAATATAAATGCTATTGCCCATTATACGGATTGGATTCCGGCACACGTACATATTGGAACTCTGGGCTGGAACGGCTTTATGATCTTCGGTATTATTTACTGGATGCTACCCCGCATTTACAAAACCAGTTTGTTTTCTGAAAAATTAGCCAATGCACATTTCTGGTTGGGAACTTTAGGAATTATCTTCTGGGCACTTCCCATGTATGTTGCTGGATTTACACAAAGTTTAATGTGGAAGGAATTCAATGCGGATGGAACTTTAGTATATGGATTCCTAGAAACAGTTACCCAAATTATTCCCATGTATGCCCTTAGAGCCCTGGGTGGTAGTTTATATATCATTGGAATGGGAATTATGGTTGTGAATGTGATGAAAACAGTGGCTAGTGGAGTTTTCCAAGCAGAAGAAGAAGCTCAAGCTATGCCCATGGTAAAAACCTTTTTGAAACCCAAAGGAGAACACTGGCACAGATGGATAGAAAGAAGACCTGTTCAGCTGATGGTTTTAAGTTTAGTAGTAATTCTAATTGGTGGAATTATAGAAATAGTTCCCACCATGATGATAAAAACCAATGTACCAACTATTGAAAGTGTAAAACCTTATACCGTACTAGAATTAGAAGGTAGAGACTTATATATACGAGAAGGCTGCAATGCTTGTCATAGCCAAATGGTAAGACCATTCCGTTCTGAAACGGCCAGGTATGGTGAGTATAGTAAAGCTGGTGAATTTGTATATGACCATCCCTTCCTATGGGGTTCTAAAAGAACTGGACCAGATCTTCACCGTCTTGGAGGTAAATACTCTCATAGCTGGCACTATAACCATATGTTGGATCCTACTTCCATGAGTCCAAAATCCATTATGCCCCGCTATCCTTGGTTATTTGAAAACACTTTAGATAGAAGTATTTCTAAAAACAAACTGGAAGCAATGGTGAGTTTGGGAGTACCCTATAGTATGGAATATATTGACAATTGGGAGGCTGAAATGGATAAACAAGCTGAGGAAATCGCAGGTCAAATTAAGCGAGAAATTAATGTAGAGATTAATAGTAGTGATGAAATAGTGGCCCTTATTGCCTATCTCCAAAGATTGGGAATAGATATTAAGGCTGGGGAAGCTTCAGCCGCCACCAAAGCCACTACTGCAACTAGCCAAAATTAAAAAGCCATGTTAAAATTCATAAAACATCATATGGAAGGTATATCGGGAATAGAAATATTTCCGATGATATCCTTTCTCATCTTCTTCACCTTTTTTGTTTTAATGCTTGTTTACGTATTAAAAGCCGACAAGCAGAGACTGAAAGTATTAAGCAATTTACCCTTAGAAAATAACCAAGACCACGACTATGAAAAAGCTAAATAATGTATTTATTGTTTTCGGGCTTCTCGTATTTGCTATGGCAATAGGAATTACTAGCCTACAACCTGAAAAAGGTTATGAATTACTAAGCAACCCCGTGGTTTGGCTGGTTTTTGTAGCTGCCTTATTTCTGATCCTTTCCTTTTTAGCTGTTTTTAAGGCTATGGAAACTCTGCAATGGTTGGTTAAAAAAAATAATTCTACCGAAGCAGAACTAGAAGAGGAAGAGCCAGAAACTGAAGACTTTTTCACCAAACTATGGCAAAAATTACAGGATAGTCGCCCGATTGAGGAAGAAGCAGAAATTGATTTGGATCACAGCTATGATGGGATTCGTGAATTAGACAATAACCTTCCTCCATGGTGGTTAATAGGTTTTTACCTATCCATGCTATTTGCCATTGTTTATGTTTTTAGATATCATATTACAGGCAATGCCCCCCTTCAAATCGAAGAATATAAACTAGAACTTGCCGAAGCCGAAAAGGCTAGAGAGGAATATCTAAAAAATGCAGCCGATTTAGTGGATGAAACCAATGTAGTAGTATTAACCGATGAAGTAAAACTCAAAGAAGGTGGTAAAATCTACAATGAAAAATGTGCCGTTTGCCATTTGAAAGATGGAGGAGGATTAGTAGGACCAAACCTTAGCGATGAATATTGGCTGCATGGTGGTGATATCAAGGATATTTTTACCACTATAAAATATGGAATTACAGGAAAGGGAATGCGCGAATGGAAATCTGAAATTGGCGCCGCTGATATGCAAAAAGTTGCTTCTTATATTTTAAGTTTTCAAGGAACTACTCCCGCTAATCCAAAAGATGCTGAAGGTGATTTGTATAAACCCGCACTAGCAGAAACTACAGACACCACCGCCGCACAGGATAGTCTTTAAAAATTATGGAAGCCCAAGAAGAAAATGGATTTAGAGATTCTATAGCTACCATCGATGAAGATGGAAACCGTAAATATCTATTTCCAAAAAAGCCCAAAGGAAAATTCACCAATTACCGCCAATGGACAAGTTATATACTACTTGCACTACTTATTGGGCTTCCTTTCATTTATGTAAATGGAAATCCTCTTTTCCTTTTTAATGTTTTAGAGAGGAAATTTATCCTCTTTGGGAATATTTTCTGGCCCGAAGATTTCCACTTAGCCGTTTTGGCGATGATCATCGGCGTATTATTCGTGGTGGTCTTTACCGTGGCATTTGGACGAATTTTTTGCGGCTGGATTTGCCCCCAAACTATTTTTATGGAACATGTTTTCCGAAGAATAGAATATTGGATTGATGGAGATAGAAACCAGCAGTTGAGACTTAAAAGAATGCCATGGAATGCCGAAAAAATCAGGAAGAGGGTACTGAAAAATAGTATCTTCTACCTCATCAGCTTTGGTATTTCTAATATCTTTATGATCTACCTCATCAGCCAAAAAGAATGGTGGGCAATTGTAAGTGATCATCCCGCAAATCACTTGTCAAGTTTATTCAGCATCCTAATCTTCTCTGGAGTGTTCTTCTTTGTATTTGCTTGGTTTAGAGAGCAGGTTTGTATTATCGTTTGTCCTTATGGAAGATTACAATCTGTATTGTTGGATAGACACTCAGTGGTGATTGCCTACGATTATATTAGAGGTGAAATAAGAAGTAAATTTCGGAAGAAGGAAAATAGAGAAGAAGCTGGAAAAGGAGATTGTATTGATTGCCATCAATGTGTTGATGTTTGTCCTACAGGAATTGATATTCGAAATGGTACTCAACTGGAATGCATAAACTGTACAGCATGCATTGATGCTTGCGATAGTATAATGGACAAAATAAATCGTCCAAGAGGCCTAATCCGCTTTGATAGTGAAGAAAATATTGCCAGCAATAAAAAGAAAATCTTTACCCCAAGGGTGATAGCCTATACTGCTGTATTAAGTGTGCTATTGCTTGTTTTTGGATTTTTATTAAACAGTAGGGTAATGGTAGAAGCCATCATTCTTAGAACTCCAGGGCAATTATACCAAACGGTTAGCCAGGATACTTTGGCCAATGTTTACAATTATAAATTGATCAATAAAACCACGGGAGACCTTAATATGGAAATGAAATTATTGAGCCCCGATGGTCGCCTTAAAATTGCTGGGGAAGGGAAAATTGTTCTTCCAGAAAGTGGTTTAAAAGAAGGTGTTTTACTGATTTATTTAGATAAAAATAAACTCACCGGAAGAAAAACCGAAGTCCTAATCGGATTGTTCCAAGAAGGGCTTTTAATTGATGAAATAAAAACTAGTTTTAACGGACCAATACAAAGAAAATGAAACTAAATTGGGGAACAGGCATTGCCATTACATTATTCCTTTTTGCAGGTTTAATGACTACAATGGTTTATAAAGCCACACAGCAGAGATTTGACTTGGTAAGTGAAAACTATTATGAAGAGGAGTTAAATTACCAAGAGGTGATCAACCAAAAAAGCAATTCATTAAAGCTCAAAGACAAGGCCAGAATAGTAAGAACTGAGGAAGGATTCGCATTGGAATTTCCCGATGATTTTAAAGGCAAAAACAAAAGTTTTTCAGCTTTGATGTATTGTGAAAAAGATGCCCGAATGGATTTTGAATGGGATGAAAAAAATCTTCTCATCAACAAGTCTATCATCCCGTTTACCAGATTTCGAGATGGAAGGTGGATCGCCAAGGTGAAGCTAAATTGTGAAGGCATAGACTATTATTTTGAACCTGAAATTATCCTATAATGTTTTGGAGCGCCTTTGTTTTAGGTCTCGTATCTTCCCTTCATTGTTTGGGGATGTGCGGTCCATTACAAGCTGCATTTACAAGCTCCCTTCTTAGTAAAAAACACTATTATTTTCTTTTTTTATTCCATTTTAGCAGAATTCTCGTTTACGGCATTTTAGGCCTTGTTATTGGTTTTTTTGGAAGGCTTAGTTCTTTACAAGAATGGCAACAAAAAACATCTCTAATAAGTGGTTTACTACTATTGTTTGCCTTTCTCCTATTCTTTTTCTTAAAATTAGATCAAAGGCTTTTTAAATTATTGTTTCCTTATATCCATAGATTGAGAAGCAGACTTGAAGAAAACAAAAATTCCAAATTTGCCTATTTTACGGGCACCGGAATTTTAAACGGAATATTACCCTGTGCCATGGTTTATTTGGCTCTTTTCCCAGCAATGGGACTAAATCAACCACTTTTTAGTTTTATCTATATGCTGATTTTTGGTTTGGGAACTATTCCCATATTGTTTTTAAGTAATATCAGTTTAGCTAGTTTTTTCCAAAGAAGAAGATCCTTACTTCAAAAAATTAGCCCCATTATTATTGTGATTACTGCGGGCCTATTAATCTTAAGAGGAATGGATTTAGGAATTCCTTTTTTATCTCCCGATTTACAGCCCGCAATGGGTGATACACAAGTTTGTGATTAGCTCCTTTCGCTACAACTTAAAAACTCAAGAAGCTAAACCGCCTTACTAAAAACAGCTGTTCCTTGGCTAGCCTTCATCCTCATATCCAATGCTGAGCAAATATTTCGAATAAAGTTTTTACCCTTTGGGCTAACTTTAATTTGCCTCGGAAACCTTCTTACCAAACCATCTTCCTCCATTTGGACTAGAAGCTCATTATTTTCAAAAAGATAGGCATCACTTGCAGACAACCAATTGGTTTCAAAATGACAGATTAAATTTAAGATATGGTCTTTCACTCTTTTATCCTCTTCATTTAGAAAGTGATTTTTAATCAGGGGAACTTCCTCTCTGTCTTGTAATTTTTGAATATAGAGTTTCACATTCTTTTCGTTTTGGGCATAGGCACTCCCACAATCGCTAATTGCCGACGCTCCAAGGCCAATAGAAAGATCGGTTTTCATTGCAGTATAGCCCATAAAATTTCTATGTAGCTTTCTGTTTTTCATGGATTTGTATAAGGAATCATTTTTCAGAGCAAAATGGTCCATACCAATATCCACATAGCCCATTTCCAACATCAATTGTCTTCCACATTGGTAAAGCTCTAGCTTGTCTCTGCCTTTCAAAAGATCCTCTTCGCTATAGGCCCTTTGCCCAGGCTTCACCGTTGGGATATGGGCATAACTATAAAAAGCAATTCTATCTGGTTTTAAAGATTTTAGAAGCTCCATATTTTTTTGGATATGCTCCTTGTTTTGCCCTGGCAAGCCATAAATGAGGTCGTAGTTTATGGAATCATAAGCTAGTTTTCTGGCATAGCTGCTAATATTTTCAATTTGTTCTAAGGTTTGAAAGCGGTGAATGGTTTTCATTATTCCCTCATCAAAATCCTGAACACCCAAACTCATACGATTAAAACCAATTTCCTTTAATACCTTTAAATGTTCATAATTGGTAGAAGATGGATGAGCCTCGAAACTCATTTCACATTTACCATCGATTTGTGAGAACTTAAAAATTCCCTGTATTAAACGATTTAAGTTTTCGGGACTAAAAAATGTTGGTGTGCCACCTCCGAGGTGGAGCTCTTTCACCTTTGGCAATCTTCCTAAAGCTTTAACATAGATGCTCCATTCCTTTAATAGAGCTTCTATATAAGGTTCTTCCACCGAATGGTTCTTGGTTATATATTTATTACAACCACAATAGGTACATAGGCTTTCACAATAAGGAAGGTGAATATATAAGCTGATTTGTTCATTTTTATCGAAGCATTCTTTGGCTTGAAAAATCCATTTTTTGCTATCTACTTCAATATTATCCCACATAGGAACGGTAGGGTAACTGGTATATCTAGGAACGGCAACATTATACTTCTCTAAAAGGTCGATGAACATGGTATCAGAATTTTTTCAAAAATAATCCCAGCCATTTGCCTGAACTATGATATATATCAGGAGATGGAATTCCATTCATCGAAGGATAAGTCTAAAGCATCTTGAAAAAAGGATTAACCAACGAAATCAACTCGTAAGGGAATTGGCGGATAGTACTTTTACATCAGTTTTAAAAACAAAAAGCATGATAAACAAGATAAAATTATACTCTCCAAGGTTTCAATTTCAAAAAGTATTAAGGGCTTCCTTTATAATAGCTTGGTCCGGATTGTTAGCCTTAACCACCTATTTATTCTTTTTTTTCATTTTTGTAAAACTCTAATATTAAGCCTATAGAAGATTCATAAAATAGTAGTAATTGATCAAAAAAAACGACTGGGAGAGGAGCCCGGTCGTTTTTTTTTATGGCAATTCTTTCCATCCAAGCTTTATCGATATTATTCCTTAATCCATCCTTTAAAACCGAAGTTCTATCGAATTTAAAATTCCACAAGCCCTACTAGCCTTACATTTACACCAGTAATAACAAGAAAAGAAATTGCCTTATGATTCAGAGAATTCAAATAAAGTTTAAGCAGGAGAAAACTCAAAAAATAATGAGAGGAATATTAAGCTTCAGCTGGATTGGCATTTTAGCATCCTCAGCTTATTTCTTTATCATTTCTTAATAAAAATAGATTTTGCCCATGACATAGATTTTTCATGATTTAGTAGATAGTGATCAAAAAAAAACGACAGGAAGAGGAGCCTCGTCGTTTTTTTTTGTTTGAAAATGTAGAAAAATCCTTTATCGATTAAAATCAAAATTCCATCCTTCAAATGCTAAGATCCATCGAAATAAAACTTCTAAAAAACATGCTACCACTACATTTACACCAGTAAAACAAGAAAATTAAAGAAAGATGAAAAATATAGTTTTAAATTATTTAAATCACCCAAAAGCCAAAATAATAACGCGAAGAGTTCTGGCTACAGCATGGTTTGCACTTTTAGCATTTTTTTCAATTCAGTAAAATAAAGAACAAGTAGGGATTGCTGAATTCAACAAGATAAGGTCTATTTGAATTCAGATTTTTAAAACGGAATGGAGAGGAGCCATTCCGTTTTTTTTATTTCCCATATTTGCTATTATTTTATAGCTATGAGTCTATATTTCTTCTTTAAAGCCCTCCATATAATTGGATTTGTTTCTTGGTTTGCCGGTATATTTTATTTAGTCCGACTTTTTGTTTACCATAAAGAAGCTTGGGAAAAAAACGATACGGCTAGTCCCATTCTTAGAAAGCAATACGAGATTATGGAATCTCGACTCTATTCTATAATTCAAACTCCGGCAATGGTATTAACCTTTATCGGTGGAATATCCATGCTTGTCATAAATAGTGAATGGCTCCAGCAACCTTGGATGCATATTAAATTAACTTTGGTATTGATATTAAGTGTTTACCATTTTAGTTGTGCCCAGCAAATGAAAAAGTTGAAGGAAAATAGTTCAGGTATATCCAGTTTTGGCTATCGCCTATATAATGAGCTTCCTACTTTAATCTTAATTGCAATTGTAATGCTTGCAGTTTGGAAAAATTTGGACGGATTGTGGTTTGGCTTAATTCTTTTACTTGCTATGGGCTTGATCTTTTTTATAATGGCTAAGTTGTATAAGAAAAAGCGCGAGACAAATGCCAAATAAGGCCTTAACATTTGAGGAAGATTTCAAGGAGCAAATCGTTTTTAGAATACAGGAAAACAGTTCTAGGATAGAGAAATGCTTGAGCTTGCTTTCAGAAGAAGAAGTTTGGTTGCAATCGGGGCCAGAAACCAATAGTATCGCCAATTTAATTTTGCATCTATGTGGAAATATTGGCCAGTTTATAATTTCCTCGCTAGGCGAAAAAAAAGATTTTCGCCATAGAGAATTGGAATTTAGTAGCCGCAAAGGTTTCACTAAAAATGAACTATATGAAAAAATGGAAACCACCTGTAGCGCAGCCATTAAAGTAATAAATGGATCTTCCATGGAGAAGCTCCAAAAAGTTAGAAGCGTGCAAGGTTTCAAAATGACAGGTCTAGCTGCCTGTATTCATGTTGCGGAACACTATTCCTACCATACTGGGCAAATCGCTTTATTGACAAAATTATTCAGTAAAAAAGATTTAGGCTTTTATGCAGATTTTGATCTCGACCTAAAAAATGAATAAATTTCACCTTGATTCCGAAAACTAAAGCACATGTTTGAACCCCATCAAAATCCGAAAGTATTAAAGGCCTTGCAGGAAGTTTATGAAAGTAAAGATTGGTGGAAATACAAAGGCCATAGAGCTAATTTATTAGAGCAACATTTTGCAGAATTTCACGATTCTAATTTTGCTGTAAGTATTTGCAATGGCACCCTAGCCTTGGATGTAATTTTTAAAACAATAGGATTAAAGGAAGGAGATGAGGTAATCCTTCCGGCCTATGATTTTTACTCCCTTCCTAAAAGTGTGATGAACTTTGGCGCAAAGCCTGTGTTTGCCGACGTAAATCCAAATAATTTCACCCTCGATTCTAAAAATATTACAGCCAAAATAGGTCCTAAAACAAAGGCTATTATTGCGGTACATATTGATGGTTCAGTGGCCGAGCTAGATGCGATTGCCAAAATCGCCAGTGATCATAAACTCATATTTATTGAAGATTGTGCACAGGCCCATGGTGCCATTTACAAAAATAAAAAGGTAGGAAGCTTTGGTGATTTTTCCCTATTCAGCTTTGGTGGAGTAAAACTTATCACTACAGGTCAGGGTGGAATAATCCTTTGTAAAAAAGAAGAAGATTACCAAAAGTGCTATGCCATTTGCAACCGTGGATTGTTACTAAATAAGGAAATGAACCCCTTTGGAATAATAGGTGAAAACTACCAACTTTCGGAAATACAATCCGCAATGGCATTGGCTCAATTAAGTGAGCTTGATGAATTGGGAAAACAGCGGGAGTCTGCGATGAATTATTTGGATAGAGAATTGACAAAAATCGAGGGTATTGAAATTTTTCAAGCCTTTGAAGGAACAAAAAGGAGGGCTCAAATGAGGTATTCATTTAAAGTAAAAAGATCTATTCGAGAGAGTCTTCTTCAATATTTGAATGAAAAAGGTTTGCCCGTATTGAAAGGTTATAAATTTATTGGAGGAGAAGAACGTTTGCAAGGTGCATTTAAAACACAAGAAGAATTTCCATTTTCAAACATGGCTGAAAACTCCATACTTTCCGTTTTTCACCCTTTCTTACTTAAACCAGAAATTGAACTACAAAAATTGGTTGATGGTATTAAAGATTATTTTGAAACTGAAAAATAGGATTCCTTATTTTTATTTCTCCACCCTATTCATTCCTTATCCTTTCTTTCCAGCTTCGATTTTATATTGACAAAGAAATTGTTTCTCCCAAAAGTGTAAAGTCATGTTTTGCTCTCAAAAGTCATTAAAAAAACCTCTTCCCGATTTTATTGTAATTGCCGATGTCATCAAGAATTCCAGGGGTTTTGTAGAATAAAAACTACAAAGAAAACAAAAACTAAACTTTAACTTTAGGCCGAAATAAAAAGTTTAGTAATGAAAATAAAGCCATACACCGAAAAAATCATTCTCCAAGATTTAAAAAACCAACAATTTCAAAAGGGTTTGAACTTAGTTGGGCTCAATTTAAAAAGTGATAAAGAACCAGATCTATTCAGTATTGTACTGGATATTTGGGAAATCCACGACGACAAAATCCGAGAACTGGCCTTTATGCATTATTTCGCTTGCCGCAAACTGATTCCAGTATTAGCCACAGAAAATAATGCCGCCTCTTTGGAAATACTTTCTCAAAAGCTCAATACAGAATTACAAGAATTATCCAGAATGGCAAGTAAGCAGTAGGTTTCTAAAAGAGAATAAAGGATAATCCAAAATTTAAGCCTATGCTGGAAAAAGCAAATGAACTCGTTAGTGCTTCTGAAGCTTTACTTGGATTATTTGAACTTTGATTATCAACCCTCAGTTCGTCTAAAAAAACCGTTTCAATTTCACTTGTATTGTACCTATCCAAATTGGAATCTCCATTAACCGTGCTTTTTACCATAGTCATTTTGGAGGGTGTATAGGAAATGGCCCGATAATCCAATTCTAAAAAAAGATCTAAGCGCTCAAATTTCTTCTTCACACCAAATGCCCCATTGAATCCATATGCACTGGAACCCGACAATATAAACCTTTGTTCATACAAGGTTATTCGTTCTCCTAAGGATTGAGTTAAAAAAACAATACTCGGCCCAAATCCCATAATTAAGCCAGCCCTAGAATAATAAGACAAATCAGAATATCCCTTGTCTGAGCTTAAAACTATTGAGGGGCTAATAGAAATCATTCTTCCCCTTAAAGACATTTCAAAATAATTATCTAAGGTTCCTATTTCTCTTTTGGATTTAGCTCCATGGAAATAGGAAAAATTCAACTCTAAGGCGAAATTTGGATTTATACCATAGCCAAATCCCAAATTTGTTTGCAATCCTTGGCCTAGTGAAATTTTATTTTGTTCTATATAAATTGAACCGGTATTTTCTTCAATTAAATCATAAAACTCCACAATGGATTGTGGACCTGTTGCCATAGAATAGCCCAAATTGGATTTCATATAGAACTTTTGAGCTAGAAGCTCCTGAGGGTTCATTAACAGGAGTAGAATGCACATTGATATTAACCTCTTCATAAACTAAAACATATCCCAATAACAAATTGGACATTAGAAAATGGCTGACTAATACTCAACCTTTGAAGGGGATCATTTGGTCCCGTATATCCTACCTCTCCATTTGGATCTGAAATTTTCTCTTTAAAAACCGTTTCCTTTTCAGCTACTTCTAAACTTTGCAATTCATCCTGACCCGAATTTCTAAATTCTATTATTTCTCCATTGCTTGGTTCAAAAGAAAAACTGTGAAATCTAAGTTCACAAAAAAACTCCCAATTTTCATGAAGTATATAATTGAATCCCAAATTCCCTAAAAACCCTAGGGCCATATCTCCAGTATATTCTTCCAGTATTTCTATATCTACAGAAGTACCTGAATGACTCGTGGCTGCATAGCTTTTTACAAAGTTTAAACTTGGTCCAATACGAAAATATGGAGAGAATCTACCCTCGAGTGGGCTGAACAATAATGACGGACTAATACTCCAAAAATTTCCATACAAATCTGTTCTTTCATTAAGCACGCTACCATCCGAAACAAACCTGTCTTTGGAATAGCTAGACTTCCCACCTGCAAATCGAGAGGCTTCTAAAACAAAATCAAAATCTTTATGGAAACGATAGCCCATCTTTAAATGTCCATTAAAACCACTACCGAATGACATGGGCTCAGTAGTTTCAAGGCTGTTGTCTTCGTCTATAATTTCAATATTGTAAAAATCTAGATAAGATTCTTTGGCTAATCCATTGCTTAGTCCAGCACCAATACCAAAATAAATATTTTGAGCAGTAAGTTGAAATGTAAAGATCAACAGAAGTAGTAGCAGAAATTTCCTTAGGTTGGACATCCGAAAGGCGGCAATGTGTTGTTAGCCTCTGCAATATAATGCGAATAGCCCGGAAATGAAAGATTTAAATAATGTGATTTCGAATTTCCAAAGCCTCTTGTTTCATCCTAATTATAAAGCATTAAATAATGTAAATGATTGTTAATATTTTAAGGCCAAATCAAAGCCCTGCTACTTTTAGGCTATGAAAAAAACACAAAAAACCATCGCCATTTTAATTGTTATCTGCCTAGGCAGCTTAATAGTTATTCAAACTCTGTATTCCAAAAAGGAATACCATGCCCAAAAAATTGAATTTGTAAAAGATGTCAATCGCTCCCTGGAAATTGCTATCACCAAGGCAGAAGAAAGAAAGGCAGATTCAATTTTAAAACTATTTGAAAGAGATGCTTTGGATACGAGCATTGTAAAATTCAAATTTTTAGAAGATTCTATTGAAGGGTTGAGAATTGCTGTGATCGATCCCAAAACCGGAGGGATATCTATAACCCTATCACTTGGAGAAGAAAAAGAGGTAAGCAAAAAAGATTTGCTGGATGCCGTACTAAAAATGGGACGAGAATATATTCAAGAAGGAATAAAAAATAAGAGTTCCAAAAAAAATATCATCATTTGGGATGACCCTCTCATGAACCTCATCCAAAACTATAAAGATTCTATGCCTCTAAATCAAGAGGCGCTAAGAATTGATTTTGACAAAGAGCTCCGAAATAGAAATATTGAAAGCGAATATTTCCTTCTTACTACAAGCTTAGACAGTAATACTCATACCACCAAAGAAGGAGCCTTGTACTCCCGGCCGATGGAATGGAAAACCCACTCTGAGGAAAACGCCTACATCGCTGAATTTAACAATCCTTTTTTCACCATTTTATCCAGATCTGCCTTATTAATAGGCAGTTCTGTTTTGGTAATTTTAATGTTGATTTTTTCCTTTATCCTTTTAATGCGAATATTAAATAGACAAAAGAAACTCTCCGCTATGAAGGATGATTTTATGGATAATATTAGTCATGAAATGCTCACCCCAATTTCTACTTTAAGTGTAGCCCTTGAAAGCATTAAGAATTTTGAAATCCAAAAAGACAAGGCCAAATTTGAAAAATACCTAAATATTGCCCATCTAGAACTGGAAAGGATGTCTGACCTATTCCACAATGTTCTATTAAGCAGCTCTTTTGAAAACAGGAAAATTGACTTGAATTTTTCAGAAACAGAACTTATCGGGCTATTGGAAAATCTCAAACACTATCATATAGAAAGAAGTGAAAAGCGAGTAGAAATTGAAGTACAAGGTCCAAAGTCATTATTAATTAAAACGGATAAAGAGCATCTAACCAACTGCATCAATAATTTATTGGATAATGCCATTAAATATTGTCAGCAGCCTATTATTAAGGTAAAAGTAAAAGTTTCGGAACTTGACGATACGATTCAAATTGAAATAGAGGATAATGGTGCGGGAATCAAAGAATCGGATCAAAACAAAATATTTAATAAGTTTTACAGGGCCAACTCAGGAAATGAAAAAGGTTTAGGAATAGGCCTTTATTATGTAAAAACCATTTTAATTGAAATGAATGCTACTATTAGTTTGAAAAAAAGCAGCAAGGAAGGTAGTACATTCCTCATTGAACTGAATAAATAATTGCTTTGGGAAATTCTAAAAAAATATTATATGTAGAGGATGAGATGGCCTTGGCTATGCTGGTTAAAGAAAATTTAGAAAGCAATGGCTATGAAGTTTACCACGCCAAAAATGGTGAAGAAGCCTTGGAAAGATTCTTTTTTGTAAATCCTCATATTGTATTATTGGATGTGATGATGCCTAAATCCAATGGCTTTAAAGTGGCTAAAAACATCCGAGCCGCAGATAGGAAAACTCCAATTCTATTCATCAGTGCCAAAGTGCAAACCAAAGATGTGATTGAAGGTTTTGAAGCTGGAGGAAATGACTATATACGCAAACCTTTTAGCATAGAAGAATTGTTAATCCGTATCAAGGTGATGCTAAGCACAAACCGTGTTTTGGATGTTCTGGAAAAGTCTGACCGTCAAATTTTCCAACTTGGGGCATTTGAATTTAACAGCAAAAAAATGGAGTTGTATCATCAGGGTAAAATTCAAAAACTAACCAGTAGGGAAGCGGAATTACTTCAATTATTTTGTGAAAATGAAAACCGACTTCTGAACAAAAAGACCATTCTCAATAAGATTTGGGGGGATGATTCATTTTTTAATTCTCGAAGCTTGGATGTCTTTGTTTCCAAACTTCGAAAACATCTCAAAAAGGACCCTACTGTGGAAATTATAAACATTCGTGGTCAAGGCTATAAGTTCTTAATCTATGGCTCTTAAAAACATCTAGGCAAGGGCTTTTCTTTTATCAAAGTTTCTAGATTTTAATGCTTAATTTCGAAAATCATCCTAGTATTAAAATTTCATTGCCCATATGAGCCAAAGGGTTTCAGCTATAAAAACCAAGGTTTTCCACCATTCTGATTTTCAATTTAAAGAAGACCTATTAGCTGTGGAAGAGCCTCTAGAAATTCGTCTTGGCTTTGGCCCTAAATCCCAACGAAAACAGAAAAGCCTAGCCATCACCATGCGAACTCCCGGTAATGATGAAAACTTGGTCTTGGGATTTTTGTTTAGTGAAAATATTATCCAATCCATTAAAGAAATTAGCTATATAGGCTTTTGCAAAGACGATAATGGGGAGATCAACAAAAACATTATCCGTATTGAACTCAGCGAAAGTCTAGATATAGTATGGGAAGATCTTCAAAGAAATTTTTTTACCAACTCCTCCTGCGGAATCTGTGGAAAGGCAAGCATTGAAAATTTGGAGAAAGTTTGCCCCAATAAATTGAGCAATGGTTTTGAAATAAAATCAGAAACTATCCACTCCTTAGAATCCCAAATGAGAAAAGCTCAAAGCGTATTTGAACATACGGGTGGATTGCATGCCGCAGCTCTTTTTAATCAAGACGGAAAAATTGAGATTTTGAGGGAAGATATAGGAAGGCATAATGCTTTGGATAAACTTATTGGTGAAGGCCTTTTTAGAAAAATAAAATTTCAGAAGTCTATTTTATTATTGAGTGGAAGAGCTAGTTTTGAATTAATCCAAAAAGCCCTAATGGCTGAAATTCCCATTATTGCCGCTATTGGAGCACCATCTAGTTTAGCTGTAGAAACAGCTATTAATTTTAACCTGAGTCTTTGCGGATTTACCCGAAATTCTCAATTTAATATCTACAGTGGAAGCCAAAGAATATCCTGATAATAGTTTGAAAAAAAATCAAAAAGCTCCTGAGCTTAGTCCCGAAAAATTCACTGGCCTTAAACTTGAGAAAGCCAAAAGCTCTGCAGCAGGCCTAGCTGGAGTATGGGCAGCCGTAAATCATGTTTTAGGGGCCATGAATCCGCTTCGCGCCAGCAAGGTTCTTTTTGAACTGAACCAAAAGGGTGGTATAGACTGTCCGGGCTGTGCTTGGCCAGATCCAGAAGATCGTTCTAAACTGGGTGAATATTGTGAAAATGGAGCAAAAGCCATTGCGGAAGAGGCTACTACAAAAAAATTAGAAACTTCATTTTTTCAAAAATATAGCATCCAAGAATTATCAGAACAAAGTGATTTTTGGATAGGAAAAAGAGGAAGAATTACCCAAGCTATGCATTTAGCCAAGGGGCAAAACCACTATTCGGAAATAAGCTGGGAAAAGGCATATTCCCTCATTGCAGACCGCTTAAATGAGCTGGAAAGTCCCAATGATGCAGTTTTTTATACCTCAGGAAGAACTAGTAATGAGGCCGCTTTTCTTTATCAATTGATGGTGAGAATGTATGGCAGCAATAATCTACCAGATTGTTCAAATATGTGCCATGAATCCAGCGGTGTTGCTCTGTCTGAAACTCTGGGAATTGGGAAGGGCTCTGTAAAATTGGAGGATTTTAGTAAGGCTGAAGTGATTTTGGTAATTGGGCAGAATCCGGGAACCAATCATCCGAGAATGTTATCGGCACTAAAAAAGGCCAAAGAAAACAATGCTAAAATTATCAGCATAAACCCTCTTCCAGAAACCGGTCTAATAAATTTTAAAGACCCACAAAGTATAAGGGCAATGGCTGGCAGCGGCAGCAAATTAAGTGATTTGTTTTTGCAGGTAAGGATAAATGGAGATGTTGCACTTTTCAAGGCACTGGCAAAATTACTCCTACAGTTTGAGGAGGAGAGAGGCTCTATTTTAGACCATGATTTTATTCAAAATAAAACATCCGGATATGAAGCTTTGGTGGAATCTTTACAATCTTTTCAGCTGGATGAACTTTGCGAAAATGCCGGGGTGAATATAATCGAGCTCAGAAAAGCTGCGGAAATTATTGCTGGAAAAAATCGAATTATTGCTTGTTGGGCAATGGGACTTACCCAGCATAAAAATGGTGTTGATAATATCAAAGAAGTACTTAACCTTCTTCTTTTAAAAGGCTCCATTGGTAAAGAAGGCGCTGGCACCTGCCCAGTTCGCGGTCACTCCAATGTACAAGGAGATAGAACCATGGGGATTTGGGAAAAGCCAAAGGATGAATTTTTAGATTCTCTTGAAAAAGAATTTCAATTTTCTGCACCTCGTAAACATGGTTTGGATGTAGTAGAAGCCATAAAAAAAATGCACTCCCAAAAGGGAATGGTCTTTTTTGCTATGGGTGGAAATTTCTTGTCGGCTTCTCCAGACACTAGCTATACTGCAGATGCTTTAAGGAATTGTAAACTAACAGTTCATGTTTCCACCAAACTAAATAGATCGCATTTGGTGCCAGGAGAGGAAGCTTTGATTTTACCCAGCTTGGGTAGATCTGATCAAGATTTTCAGGATGGTATTGCTCAATTTGTAAGTGTAGAAAATTCTATGGGCATAGTGCATTCTTCTAGTGGAAAATTAAAACCACTTTCTTCTAAATTGAAAAGTGAACCAGCAATTGTTTGTGAATTAGCACAGGCCATTTTCCAAGATAAATATGATGTGAATTGGAAGGCAATGGCTAAGGATTATGATTTAATTCGGGAAAAAATAGAAGCCTGTATTCCTGGTTTTGAAGACTATAATAATAGGATTAGAAAAGCTTCTGGTTTTTATTTGCCAAATGGTCCAAGGGAAGGCCAATTCAACACCCCAAATAAATTGGCACATTTTAGCATTACAGAAATCCCTGAATTTAATTTGGGAGCAAACCAGTATTTAATGGCAACGGTACGCACCCATGATCAGTTCAACACTACTATTTATGGATTAAACGACAGGTATAGGGGCATTATGAATGAACGAAGGGTAATATTAATGAACCCCGAGGATATGGAAAAGGCTGAATTAAAAAGTGGCGATGTTGTAGATATTTACAGTCATTTTAAAGGAGAAAAAAGATATGCCCCTCGATTTTTAGTGATTCCTTATGATGTAAGTAGAAATTGTACTATCACTTATTTTCCAGAAACAAATGTGCTGGTACCTATAGATTCTGCTGCTGATAAAAGCAATACACCAACTTCCAAAATGGTGAAAATAAGCTTGGAGAAGGTGGAGGTATAAAAAGCCTGAAATAGATTGTTCTTAAAAATGAAAAAGCCCAGCTTCTCAAGAAACCGGGCTTATAAAATATTATGGAATGGGTATTAAATACCTAGTCCCACTCTTTTAAATTCAGTAACAGTTAATCCACTTTTTACAGAATCTAAATATTTAGTAATATTCATTTTATTGTCACGGATATATTCCTGTTCCAATAAAGTGCTTTCTTTAAAGAATTTATTCAAACGGCCTTGAGCGATTTTGTCTAACATAGCTTCAGGCTTTCCTTCTTCACGTGCTTGTTCGCGACCTACTTCCAGTTCTCTTTCAACAATTTCTGGGGCTACAGAATCACGATTTAAAGACACAGGGTTCATAGCTGCGGCTTGCATAGCAACATTACGTCCTGCTTCGGCAGCTTCTTCATTAAGACCTACTAAGGTGGCTAGTTTATTTCCAGCATGGATATAAGGAGCTACAAAAGGTGCATTTACCACTTCATAACCACCAATTTCCAATTTTTCACCAATAACACCAGTTTGTTCTGTTAGCTTTTCAGCTACAGTCATACCATCCAAAGAAAGAGCTAAAAGAGCATCTTTATCTGCTGCTTTTTCTTGGATAGCAAGGTCTAGGATGCTTTGAGTAAGGGCAATATAAGATTCGTTTTTGGCTACGAAATCAGTTTCGCAATTCAGGCTAACAACAGCACCAAAAGCGTTATCAGCAGTGGTAGCTGCTAAAACACAACCTTCAGTTGCTTCACGATCGGCACGTTTTGCGGCGATCTTTTGTCCTTTAGTACGTAGAATATCAATAGCTGCTTCAAAGTTTCCTTCAGCTTCCTGAAGAGCTTTTTTGCAATCCATCATTCCGGCACCTGTTTGCTTTCTTAATTTATTTACCTCTGCTGCTGTAATTTTAGTCATTTTTAAAAAAATTTTTGTCTTAATAAAAAATAAAGAAAGGGATAAAAATTGCTTTTCACCCCTCTCTTAAAGTCATTTTATAATAAAGCTTTAGCTGATTATTCTTCAGTTTTAGCCTCTTCTTTTACTTCTGGGGTTTCTGCACTTGCCTCCTCTTTTGGAGCTGCTTCAGCTTTTGGGGCTTTTACTGCTTTTTCAGCTTTTGGAGCTTCTTCTTTAGCAGCTTTTTCAGCTTTCTTTGGGGCAGGAGCTTCACTTAGATCAGCTTTTTTGGCGGCTATCTTCTTTAATTTTTCATCAGAAGATTTTGCTTTTTCAGCTTTTCTTTCATTCAAACCGCTCTTAATAGATTCAGTTACTTCACTAACGATAAATTCGATAGATCTTGTAGCATCATCATTTGCAGGGATAGCATAATCCACTTCATTAGGATCAGAATTGGTATCCACAACTGCGAAAGTTGGAATTCCTAATTTCTGAGCTTCAGCCACTGCAATATGTTCTTTATTAATATCAACAATAAACAATGCACCAGGAAGACGAGTCATATCGGAAATAGAACCTAATTGTTTTTCCAGTTTTGCACGCTGACGGTCTACTTGTAATCTTTCCTTTTTAGAAAGAGTCATGAATGTACCATCTTCCTTCATTTTGTCGATACCTTGCATTTTCTTTACGGCCTTACGGATAGTAACGAAATTGGTAAGCATCCCACCAGGCCAACGCTCAGTGATATAAGGCATATTTACTGCCTCAGCATTTTTAGCTACGATTTCTTTCGCTTGCTTTTTAGTTGCCACATACATGATCTTTCTTCCAGAAGCAGCGATTTTGGCCATTGCTTCTCCAGCCTTCTCTAATTTTGCATGTGTTTTGTAAAGGTCAATGATATGAATACCATTGCGCTCCATAAAGATATAAGGAGCCATTGCAGGATTCCACTTACGTGTAAGGTGACCGAAGTGCACCCCTGCATCTAACATTTGTTTTACTTTGATATTTGCCATTTTAAAAATCTGTTTACTTTCACTAAAATCAACTTATTGGTGGTTGTTCGTAGAGAACTCGCCCAATAAATTTGGATACTAAACCAAATAGGATATTAACGTTTCGAGAATTGGAATTTCTTACGAGCTTTCTTTTGTCCAAATTTCTTGCGCTCAACCATACGTGGATCCCTTGTTAATAAGCTGTCTGGCTTTAACATGGCTCTCCATTCTGGATTGATTTCACAAAGACAACGAGCAATCCCTAAACGGATAGCTTCTGCTTGACCAGTAATTCCTCCTCCTTCAACATTTACTTTAACATCATAATTTCCTAAAGTTTCGGTAATAGCAAATGCTTGCTCTACCTTATAATGTAGGGGCTTAGTGTCAAAGTATTCTTTAAGGTCTTTTTTGTTTATGGTAATTTCTCCTTTACCCTCTTGTACGAATACACGAGCAATGGATTTTTTTCTTCTACCGATAGCGTGCGTTACTGACATATTATTTAATAGTATTTAAATCTAAAACTTTAGGTTTTTGAGCCTCTTGTTTATGTTCTGCACCTTCATATACATGAAGATTGCGAAACATCTGACGACCTAATTTGTTTTTTGGAAGCATACCTTTAATTGCATTCTCAACAACCTTAATAGGCTGCTTTGCAAAAAGTTCTGCAGGAGTACTAAATTTCTGTCCACCAGGAAAACCTGTGTGAGAAACATATTCCTTATTTTCAACTTTACTTCCGCTAAGCTTTACCATTGAAGCATTAATCACAACTACATTATCACCACCATCAACATGTGGAGTGAAATCTGTTTTGTGCTTACCTCTTAAAACAAAAGCAACTTTTGATGCTAATCTTCCTAGAGTTTGTCCTTCAGCATCAACCACAACCCAATTCTTGGTTACAGTTTGCTTATTTGCGGATATAGTTTTGTAACTGATAGTATTCACAACTATTTTATTTTTAATCTGTTACGTATACAATTATACCTCCCCTAAAATGGGGCTGCGAATTTACAACTAAAAATCTGAATTAGCCAAACATAGTTTGCTTAAATTCATTGAATTATCATCAGGTTTTCAAAAATTCTATAATGCGGGCAAATATAGTTTTTCAATTCCGTTAATCTCTACACTTATAGACCCAATTTTACAAGCCTAAAAAGCCCTAAAACAAAATAAATTTCCTCGATCAATGGCCAACCTTTGCAGATTTCCGAACGTGGCTTTTAGTATATATATCATAACTTTGCTAGCTATATAAAATCTTGATGAAAAAATTTACCCTATTATTTCTGCTACTTATAGGAACAACTACGTCCTATTCCCAACATGTTCAACATTGTGCAACAGATGAATTTACTGCAGAACTGATCAATAATGATCCCGAATACGCCCAGAAGTTAAACCAACTCGAAGCCTATTACCAAAGTTTGGACCTTGCAGATATCAAACAAAAGTCTCAAGGTATTGTCTATACCATACCCGTTGTATTTCATGTTATTTATAATGATTACCGCGACAATATTAGCCGATTACAGATTGAAGATGGGCTGCGAATATTAAATGAAGACTTTAGAAGGATGAATGCAGATGCCTCAAACCTTCGTTCGATTTTTACTAGTGTTGCCGCAGATGTAGAGATTCAATTTGAATTGGCGAAAATTGATCCCAATGGCAATTGTACCGAAGGAATTACAAGAACACAATCTCCTCTTTCTATTAATGCTAGGGATAATGTAAAAAGCTTAGTAAGCTGGGACAATAGTAAGTATTTAAATATTTGGCTAGTGAATAGTATTAACACAAGCTCCACCTCAACAGGAACAGTATTAGGTTATGCTTATTTGCCCGTTTTCGGATCTCAACCTGCTAGCCAAGATGGAATGGTATTAAGGCATGACCAGGTAGGAATGATTGGAACTGCCTTAAACTCCCCTATTTCAAACGCAGCCAACTCTAGAGGTAGAACTATTACTCATGAGGCAGGTCACTATTTAGGCCTGAGACATACCTTTCAAAATGGTTGCAATGGTTCTGGTGACGGAGTATCAGACACTCCACCAGTATTGGAAGCAAACGATGGATGCGACCCTACTACAAATACTTGTAGCACTGATAATCCCGATATGCCAGATATGATTGAAAATTATATGGATTATACTAATGGGTCTTGCCAAAATACATTTACTGCAGAGCAAGCTTTAAGAATGAGAGCTACTTTGCAAAACTCTAATTTGAGGCTCAATTTAAGAAGTACTACAAATTTAGCCAATACCGGAATCACCAATCCTCCAAATTGCACACAACCTGAGGCCATTGCCGAACAGGATAAAAATTTAATTTGCGCTGGAGAATCAATTAATTTCTTTGATGCCTCTGAAGATGGTGACCCAACATCTTGGAATTGGACCTTCCCTGGTGGAAATCCCTCCAGCTCAAATCAACAAAATCCTACCATTGTTTACACTATCCCAGGGGTATATGATGTTCATTTGAGTATTAACACTGGTGCGGGTACAGATTCAGTAGTTTATAGCAGAGCCGTAAGTGTAAAGGCACCTGGCTCAAGCACCTATTATCCAAATTGGTCGGATGATTTTGAAAATATTAGCAGCCCTAGTGATGATATTACTATTATTGATAATGGAGATGCTGTAAGCTTTCAATTATTTACCCAGGCCGGGAGTAGCGGCACACAATCTTTAAAACTCGATAATTTTAATGTTGACTTTGATGAAGAAATAGATGAAGTAGTCTCCCCGGCTATTTCCACCATTTTCACCAAAAACCTGGATCTTAGTTTTGACTATGCCTTCGCTTCTAAAACAAGTACAGATGATGATGAATTGAGAATTTATGCATCAACAGATTGTGGCGAAACTTGGACCCTAAGAAGATTTTACCGTGGTGGACAATTGGAAACCGCTCCAATTAACACCCAAGCTTTTACCCCATCTGGAGCTTCCGAATGGAGCACAAAATCAATTGGCTTTGATGCCTATATTGGGCCTAATCCTTTATTGGTGAAATTTGAATTCATTTCTGGCGGCGGAAATAATTTTTACCTAGATAATATTCGTTTTACAGGAACAATTGGCCTGGAAGAGTATTTCTCCAATTCCATTAGTTTGTTTCCAAATCCGGCTAGTCAATCTTTTACTTTAAGCAGTTCCAATGATTTTGAGCTTTCAGGCGCTAGCCTAAGATTTTTAGATATCACTGGAAAGGAAATATTAAAGCTTAAAAACCATGAAAATGGGAATTTAGATGAATGGAATATAAACTTAGAATCTCAAAATTTGGCGCCAGGAGTTTATGTTTTAGCGATTGAAAATGACCATCAACAAAAAGCTTTCAAAAAATTAATTATTGAGTAGAACTCTCACCGATCAAAAAAACAAAGCCCTACCGAAACTGGTAGGGCTTTTAACTTTAAAGGAATAATAGCTTAATGTGCTTCTAGCCAGTTTTCACCATAACCAAAATCTACTATAAGTGGCACTTCAGTTTTTACCGCAGTTTCCATAGCTTTTTGGATTATAGGTTTTACGATGTCCAACTCATCTCTAGGAACATCAAAAACTAATTCATCATGAACTTGTAAAAGCATTTTAGTTTTTAATTCCGAATTTTTAAGTTTCTCGTGAATTTTTATCATGGCCAATTTAATAATATCCGCAGCACTACCTTGAATAGGAGCGTTTACGGCATTTCTTTCGGCATGACTCCTAACCACGGCATTTCTGGAGTTGATATCTTTTAAATAACGTCTTCTTCCCAACATGGTTTCTACAAAACCCTCCTGGCGAGCAATTTCTTTCTGACTTTCTATATAATCTCTAATTCCAGGATAAGTTTGGAAATAGGATTTAATTATCTCGGAAGATTCTGAACGACTAAGGGTAGTTTGTTGACTTAAACCAAAAGCGCTTACGCCATAAATAATTCCAAAGTTTACTGTTTTGGCATTTCCTCTTTGTTCCCTACTTACCTCTGCTAAATCAACTCCAAAAACTTTTGCAGCTGTAGCGGTATGGATATCTTCACCTTTAACAAAAGCTTCTACCATAGAGGGGTCTTTGCTAAATTCTGCGATAAGCCTCAATTCTATTTGCGAATAATCCGCTGCTAATAAAACATGATTTTCATCTCTTGGAATAAAAGCTTTTCTCACCTCTTTACCCCTTTCTGTTCGGATGGGGATATTTTGGAGATTTGGATTGTTAGAACTCAGTCTGCCCGTTGCCGCAACAGCCTGGTTGTAGGAAGTGTGAATTCTACCCGTTTTGGGATTTACCAAATCCGGGAGGGTGTCTACATAGGTAGACTTTAGTTTTACCATCTGCCTATAATCGACAATCTTTTGTGCTATTTCATGCTCTTTAGCCAATTCCACCAAAACATCTTCGGCAGTGGAAAATTGACCGCTTTTGGTTTTTTTAGGTTTTTCCACCAATTTCATTTTAGCAAACAAAACCTCTCCTAATTGTTTTGGAGAAGCGATATTGAAGTCCTCCCCAGAAATTTCCTTAATCTCTTTTTCCAATAAGGCAATATCAGATTCAAGCTTTTGTGATAAACTCTTTAAAGCGGGAACATCCAATCGGATACCTTCCATTTCCATTTCCGATAATACAGAAACTAGGGGTATTTCAATATTGCTAAAAACTTCCTTGGTTTTTCCCAAATTTAATTTTTCGCTAAAAACTTGTTTTAGTTGGAAGCTTATATCCGCATCTTCGCCGGCATATTCCTTTAGAAGATCAAGATCCACATCTCGCATAGACTTCTGTGACTTACCTTTTTTACCAATAAGGCTCTCAATGCTAAGTGGTTTATAGTTTAAATAAGTTTCTGATAATACGTCCATATTATGTCGCATATCAGGCTGAATTAGATAATGAGCCAACATAGTATCGAATAAAGGCCCTTTGCACTGTACAGAATACCTCTTTAGTATAGAGATATCATATTTTAGGTTTTGAGCAATTTTTTCAATTTCCTCATTTTCGAAAAAGGGTTTAAACTCATTTAAAATACTTTGCTCCTCCCCAATAGGGATGTTCACATAATATGCTTTTCCTGTTTCATAGCTGAAAGCTATTCCAATAATTTCAGCCTTATTCACATCCAGGCCAGTAGTTTCTGTATCAAAACAAACCGATTTTTGCTTAAGGAGGTTTGCCATTAATAACTTCCTTTCCAAGGGGTGATTTACGAGTTGATATAAATGATCTTTGGTTTCCAAGGTCCTAAACCCATTACTTACTCCTCCTTTATCTGTTGCCACTGCTGGGGCAGCGAAAAGATCGGTTTGCATTCCCTCTTGAAGGCTTGGCCTCTCACTGGCTGTTTTTTCCAAGCTTCCACCGGTTACCTTTTTTATTAAGGTTCTAAATTCTAGTTCAGAAAATATTTCCGTTATTTTTTCTTTATTAGGTTCATTTTTTTCAAATTCTTCGGCATCAAACTTTACTGGAACATCTGTAATTATTCTGGCCAACCATTTCGATAAAATCCCTTGTTCTCTATTGTTTCTTATTTTTTCACCTAGCTTTCCTTTTATTTCATGGGAATTTTCCAACATTTTCTCCATACTCCCATATTGGGCCAAAAGCTTTTGAGCGGTTTTTGGTCCTACACCAGGAAATCCAGGAATATTATCTACTGCATCACCCATCATCCCTAAATAATCAATAACCTGCTCCACTCTTTCAATACCAAATTTTTCCTGAACTTCTGGAATTCCCCAAATTTCTGGAGGGTTTCCAGATCTTCCTGGTCTGTACATTTTAATATTATCGGAAACAAGTTGGGCATAGTCTTTATCCGGTGTCATCATAAACACCTCAAAACCTTCCTTTTCAGCCATTTTTGCCAAAGTGCCTATTACATCATCAGCTTCATAGCCATCAATCCCAATAAAGGGAATATTAAAAGCGTCGAGAATTTTTGAGATATAGGGAACCGAAATTTTTATTGCCTCTGGAGTTTCGTCTCTATTGGCCTTATATTCTTTAAAGGCTTCATGCCTTACCGTTGGTGCCGAAGTATCGTAAACAACAGCAATATGCGATGGTTTTTGTTTTTCTAAAACATCCAGCATGGTAGTCACAAAACCAAAAATTGCTGAAGTATCTAATCCATTAGAACTTACTCTGGGGTTATTGATAAAAGCAAAATATGCTCTATAAATTAATGCAAAGGCATCGAGAAGAAATAGTTTCTTAGGGTTCTCGGACATAGGTAAAATTATTTTCTGCTAAAATTAATATTCTATTCGTGTAAACAGTAATATTGACAATCTTTCCTGAACCAAATTTTATTTTTCTTGTTCAGGACAGTATAAAAAAGGGCAAATGCCTTGTTTATATCAATAAGTAGTTTTTCTAAATGAATTCAAATACCATCATTTTTAGGATCATAGTTTTTGTGCTTTTTATGATTCTCCTGGACTTCTATGCATTTCAATCCTTCAAAACAGCATTTAAGGACAATACCCTTGTAAAGTGGATCTATTGGATTACCTCTATAGGGCTTATTGTCTTTATTCTATGGGCCATGTTTAATTTGGATAGAAGAGCAAGTGCCAGTGCTAGGGTACAAATTTTAATGGGCTCACTTATTTTATTCATAGTTCCAAAATTGATTCTCATCTTAGTGATGTTCGGTGAGGATATGGTGCGTATTGGTTTGGGCATAATTCGAAAAATTTCTGGAAATGAGGGAGAAGAATTTCTAGATAGCCGAAGAAAATTTGTTAGCCAAGGGGCTCTAGCTTTGGCATCAATTCCTTTTCTTGGAATTATTCATGGTATTTGGAAGGGTAAGTACAATTATAAGGTTATTCAAAAAAACTTGGTTTTCAAAGATTTACCTTCTGCTTTCGATGGTCTAACTATTACTCAAATTTCCGACATCCACTCCGGAAGTTTTGACAATGCTGAAAAAGTGGCCTATGGGGTGGATTTAATAAATGCCCAGAAATCTGATTTAATCCTATTCACAGGTGATTTGGTAAATAATGTTGCCGATGAAATGGAGCCTTGGAAGGAGGTGTTTTCAAAACTATCAGCACCAATGGGGAAATATTCCATACTTGGCAACCACGATTATGGAGATTATGTGCAATGGGACAGCCAGGAAGACAAGCAAAAAAACATGGAAAAGCTTTTTAGCACTCATGAAGAAATTGGCTTTAAACTTTTGAGGAATGAAAATGTTCAAATTGAAAGAGATGGACAAAAAATAGATCTTATTGGTGTGGAAAACTGGGGAGATTCATTTGTAAAACACGGAGATTTACTTGCGGCAACAGAAAGTTTGTCTGGAGATTCCTTTAAAATTCTAATGTCTCACGATCCTTCCCATTTTGATAAACAAGTAAAAACATTTGGAAAGTTTATTCACTTAACTCTAAGCGGACATACCCACGGTATGCAGTTTGGGATAGAAATTCCAGGACTTATAAAATTCAGTCCCGTTAAATTTAAATACCCAAAATGGGCAGGATTGTATGAGGAATTAGGAAGGTACCTTTATGTTAATAGAGGATTCGGATATCTCGCATTCCCAGGAAGGGTAGGGATTTGGCCAGAAATAACAGTGTTGAAACTTAATAAATATCAGGGGGAAGAATAAAGCCTTTTCTTCTTAGCTTCGACCAGTTTTAAATCAAAATCCTATCATGAAATTTCTTTTCCAATCTTTTGCTTTTTGTCTCGTTTTTGTTTTTTGTTCTTGTGAAGACGACAATTCCAGCAGCAGCAGCAGCTCTAGTAATACCAACCCAAACACCAATCCTAGTCTTTCCATAAAAAAAATTCTACCTGGAAATTGGAATGTAGATGATGTTGAACAAAAGGAAGGAAAAAACTTCCTGCCTGGAACTTCTACCTTGGTAAGCACTTTTACCGGTGTTGGCGAAAATGTTAGCGGAACCATGGTTTTTAGTGAAAACCCAAACACCCTAAACTCCACCCTCGAATATGATATGAAATTGGATATTAAATTTCAAAATCCAATCATCCCAAATCAAACTCCAACCATTCCTGTGCCTGCGGTTACTACCAGTGGAACATGGGCTTTTGATGCAGATAGCAGCATAGTTTTTACGGACTCCTCCAATCAAAAAGTATTTTATACTGTAGAGAATAAAACCAATAATAGCTTGGAATTATCCACTCCGATAAATACAACCATTACGGGGCAAAACGCTGGGTTTTTATTGTATATCTATTTATCGAAATAAAGGCTGAAAAGAGTTTAAGCACAATAACCATTTGGCTTTTCCCCTTAAAAAAGCTAAATGATTTAAAAGTTTAATCTTTTATTATATTTGAGCTTTCCCAAAAAATAACCAAAATGAGAATTCTATTTGCTGGCCTTTTTGCTATTTCATTGTTTGCAAGCACATCTTGCAGCAAGCAACCCATTGAAGATGTTAGCCAAGCAGCATTAGCTGAAATATTGGTAGGTAATTGGAAGGTGGTTTCTGTAAAATACACTTCAGAATTTGGCATCTCAGCTATTAGCTATAAAAGTATTCAAGCTGTTGGTAGTTTTACCTTTACAAGTGATTCTACCTACCACGATGTAAACTTCGTTTACCAATTTCCAGTTGAAGGTGAATCTGTTCAGGTTGCAGATCAGGTTAGTCAAAATGGGTACTATTCTCTTGTTGAGAATGATGAAGATCTTATTGAGGTAAATGACAGACAAAGTTCTTCCATAGTTAGATATAACACCAGATTGAGAACCGCCAGCAGCATGATCATCATCTATGAATTTAAAGATGTGGATTTAACTACAGGAATAAAATCCGTGGATAGATATTCTTTCGAAGTTGTAAAAACTTAATTATCTAAGATTTTTAAGCATATCTACAACCATGGCATCCAAATCATAATCGTGCTGCCATCCCCAATCTTTTCTGGCTCGGCTATCGTCCATACTTTGTGGCCAACTCAGTGCAATATTGTTTCGAGAATCGATTTTATAAGACATTTTAAATTCTGGTAAATGGCTTTTTATC
Organism: uncultured Cryomorphaceae bacterium; assembly: GCA_963976435.1. Taxonomy (GTDB): domain Bacteria; phylum Bacteroidota; class Bacteroidia; order Flavobacteriales; family Schleiferiaceae; genus CAKZNE01. The sequence goes on from CAXBKQ010000027.1 coordinate 30,799, forward strand.
TTTTCCGCCAAAGTTTTTGGATCAAAACTAAATGCTGCTAGATTATAGGAAGTCCGGATTTTCACCTTCTCGCTTGGTGCTTCCATAATTCCAATAGTGGCTTTTATAGCATCTGGCATATACATCATTGGTAAAATAGTTTCTTCGTCCAAAAAGCATTCATAAGAATTAGTTTTCAATGCTTGATGAAAAATATCTACAGCATAATCTGTAGTACCACCGCCAGGTTGTGTTTTATAACTAATCAAACCAGGATAGCGAACACTTCTTACATCAACCCCATATTTCTTGTGGTAATAATCACACCAAAGTTCTCCAGATAATTTACTAATTCCATATACGGTGCCCGGGTCCATTATACTATACTGCTCGGTTTGAGTTTTAGGAGTTGTTGGTCCAAAGGAAGCAATACTACTAGGCCAATACACTTTGCTTATCAAACCATCTTTGGCCATGTTTAAAACTGAGAAAAGACTTTCCATATTTAATTTCCAACCCGCAGCAGGAAACTTTTCACCCGTGGCAGAAAGCATGGCAACCAAATGATAAATTTGATTAATCTTATATTTTTTTACAACTTCAAGAAGGCGATTTTCATCTAAAACATCAATGATTTCGAAAGGTCCACTTTGCAACACAAAATCAACTGGATTTTTTATATCGGAAGCAATAACATTGTCATTCCCATAATCCGACCTCAATTGCATGATTAGATCTGTTCCTATTTGACCAGATGCTCCTAGAACTAATATTTTGTCCTCCATAAAATTGTCTTATTTGAACAAATATAAGGTATAGAAAGGGCAAAAAATCAAAGAACTCCAAGCTAAAATTGAAGATGCTGACTTAGAGCTTATTTAATTTATTCTTAATAGAACTGACAATTGTCATAAGCTGAAATAGAATAGCTATGTTTCTTTGTATCTATTGTAAATTTGCATCCAAATAAATTTAGGAAGATGGATCCGAATGCCGGAAAAAAAGGTCTTTATAATAAAATGGGACCTGAGCAATTGCGAAAAAAATTAGAAGCTGAAGATTTTAAAAGGAGAACCATTTCCTTTTATAAATATGTGATGATCTCCGAACCTGATGAAATGAGAGACCAGCTCTTTATGAAATGGAATGAGATGGATTGCCTGGGTAGAATTTATTTGGCATCGGAGGGAATAAATGCTCAAATGAACATTCCTGAGCATCATTGGACAGAATTTGTTCAGCATCTATATTCTCTAAAAGAATTTGACAAAGTCCCTTTTAAAATTGCTGTGGAAGATGAAAATACCTCCTTTTTAAAACTAACTGTAAAAGTTCGAGAGAAGATTGTAGCAGATGGACTTGATGATGGTTTTTTTGATGTTACCAATGTTGGAAAACACCTCAACGCTCAACAATGGAATGAAGCTATAGAAAGTGGAAATGCAATTGTTGTAGATATTAGAAACCACTATGAAAGTGAAATAGGACATTTTGAAGGGGCACTCCTTCCTGAAGCTGAAACCTTTAGAGAAGAATTACCCGAAGTTTTAGATATGCTTAAAGGCAAAGAAGACCAAAAGGTTTTGCTTTACTGTACAGGAGGTATACGATGTGAAAAAACCAGTGCCTTCTTAAAGCATCATGGGTTTCAAGATGTAAATCAATTACATGGCGGAATAATAGACTATGCCCGGCAAATAAAAAAAGAAAAGCTTGACAATAAATTCAGAGGGAAGAATTTTGTGTTTGACGAGCGATTAGGGGAGCAAATTAGCGGTGAAGTAGTTTCAAATTGCCACCAATGTGGAGAAGCTTGTGATGTTCATGTAAATTGTGCCAATAAGGATTGCAACTTGCTTTTTATTCAATGCGATTCATGCTCAGAGAAATATGAACATAGCTGCTCTATAGAATGCAGGGAAATTGCCCAATTACCTCCTGAAAAGCAAAAGGAATTAAGAAAAGGAAGGAAAAACCCTAAGCGATTCCACAGCCATAGAAAAGCAAAACTTAAGGTGGATAAACCCTAAGTAAAGACCTATTATATTATTACATTTACTAAGTAAAAATAAGACTATGCCCTTTTACCAAAAACTAGGAAAAATACCTCATAAGAGACATACTACCTTTAAAAAACCGGATGGAGGCCTTCACTATGAGCAGCTTTTTGGCACCATTGGATTTGATGGCATGTCATCACTAATGTACCACCTTCATCGTCCTACTCAAGTAAAAGAAATTGGCAAGGCCATAGATCTTAGTCCCAAGATTGCCGTGGAAAATAATATTACCAGCAAAATGCTCAAAGGCTGGGATGTGAAAGCTCAAGATGATTTTCTGGATGCTAGAGTTCGTGTATTAGTGAATAGTGATGTACATATCGGCCTAGCTGCTCCTAAAAAAAGCATGACTGACTATTTTTATAAAAATACAGATGCTGATGAGCTTATTTTTGTTCACAAAGGGAAAGGAAAGCTTAGAACATTTTTAGGAAATATCGATTTTGATTATGGGGATTACCTGGTAATTCCAAGGGGGATGATTTATCAAATGGAATTTGAAAGCGAGGATAATCGACTATTAATTGTAGAATCTTTTAGCCCAATTTATACTCCAAAAAGGTATAGGAATTATTTTGGTCAATTGCTAGAACACTCACCATTTTGTGAAAGAGACATTCGTACTCCTTCAGAATTGGAAACTTTTGATGAAAAGGGATCTTTTTTAATAAAGATCAAAAAAGGCAATATGTTGCATCAACTAAGCTATGCTAGTCACCCTTTCGATGTGGTAGGTTGGGATGGCTATAATTACCCATATGCCTTTAATATTAAAGATTTTGAACCCATCACTGGAAGAGTCCATCAACCACCCCCAGTTCACCAAACTTTTGAGACCAATGCTTTTGTAATTTGTTCGTTTTGCCCACGCTTGTACGACTATCATCCGGAGGCAATTCCTGCACCCTATAATCATAGCAATATAGATAGTGATGAAGTCCTTTATTATGTAGATGGTGATTTCATGAGCCGTTCGCATGTGGATAAGGGATTTATCAGTTTGCATCCAGCAGGAATACCCCATGGTCCACATCCCGGCCTTTACGAAAAATCCGTTGGGCAAAAGGAGACTTTGGAATTGGCAGTGATGATTGATACTTTTAAACCCCTTCAGGTAACAGAAGCCGCTTTAAAACTAGATGATGGAACTTACTGGAAAAGCTGGTTGGAATAAATTATTTTTCAAATAGGGCCAAAATCTTAAAATAGGTTTGGGCCTTTTTTTCTTCCTGCCTTGCTAATGCAGCTTGTTTTGCATTCTCCACCCCCCCAGCATAATATGGACGCACTAAGGGAAAGACAAATAAAGTAGCATCCAAAATTGTATAAGCTTGAGCGCTGTAAATATACAAGCCAATAAATGCGGCGTTTAGGATAAAAGAATTCAAAGCATCACCATGGTTACCTGCATAAGTCTGCCCCAATCCTGGCAGGAAATAACTTAGAATTTTTGCCTTTTTTGAGCTTGGAGAATTAAAATTTAAAGTATCATCAAAAATTAGTGCCAGCCTATTCAAAGCCAAAGAATCCTCAGTAGGAAAACACATGGAAAAATTGGAAATAGACTGAGAATAATTACACAAGGTATAATAACAAACACCCTGGTAAAAAAACTCACGTTGGAGCTTGCTCGAATCCAAATTAAGATCCGAAATTTTGATTTCTTCTAACAGCTCTTCATATTTAGAAAGCCTCAATAAAAATTCAATTTTTTTAAAATAGATGGCCGCCAAACCACTGTCCTCCTCACATAAAAAATAGGATTGATTGAGTGATTTTAAGGCCTTATTCTTTTCATTCAGATTCCACTGGCAAACAGCAATTTTGTAAAGATCTTGCCATTCCTTTATGCTATCGAAAAATAGAATCCTATTATAGCCTTGTAATGCTAGTTCATATTCCCCTTCATCAAATTTATGATCGGAATAATGCCGAGTTTCTTCAATACTTTGCCCATCCAGGCCCAAGGAAAAAACGCTAAAAATTAGAATATAAATAACTGGCCACCTCATTTTTAAGTATTTCTTCTTGCCTTTGATTATGTCCTTTAGCCTCTCGATGTGATCCATAAATAGAACTCAAATAAAATGCGCTTCCTATTCCTGTAAAAACCCATGCAAATCCACTATTTATACCGGCAACTTTAAACCCCCTATATGCTCCAAATGCAGCTGTGCCAACGTATACAAAAGAAACGAGACCATTTTTCCAGTCTCCACTATAAACCTTTCCTAGTCCGGGAAGTATAACAGAAAGCAGAGATGCAAGTACCGGGCTTTTTCTTTTTATAGATTTCCCTTGCTCGGCAAATGATAATAAAACAGGATCATATATTTGAAGGTTTTGCGATAAGCTATAGGCCCTTGTCCAATCCTTTGCCAAAAGAAATCTTCCTACTAACATATTTGATTTATAATCTACGGGAAGGCTAGAATTATGGTTTAAAAAACCGTCAATTCTTTGGAAATCCTCATTGTGAAATAGGATTTTTAAATACTCTTGTGAAACTAAATTCGGAACTGCTTTTATTTCTGGGTATTCATCTTCAATAAATCCAATCCCTAAATCCCATTGTTTGGCCAGTCGATAGGATCGAATCAAATGGTAGCGGATACTATCATCCTCAGGTTTAAGGATTAATAGCCTCTGATACTCCAATGCCGCATATTTATACTCCTGTTTTGAGCTGAGATGCTCGGCATATATAAGGGAGTTTTTAAAATCAAAAATGTTTTCTTGGCCCTTAGCTATTTGTGGAATTGCCAAAAAAATAAGGCCGAGGGAGAATAATAAGCCAACGATCCTAGTCATCCTTGCTTTCACTTACTGGAATAGGATCATGTTGAAGGCCACTAGCAAAGTGAATAGGATATTTCTCAGGACTTAAATGATGGCAACGATGAATTCTGTCGCAAGTTATGAGGCAGGCTAGAATAAAATTAAAATTGGAAAAGGCCAAGGTAGAATATTCTGAGCAGCTAGGGTAAAATGTACAAACCTGCTGATCTTGCGATGAAATATATTTTTTGTAAAAAGATAATTCCCCATTAAGACTATCGATTTCATTATTTCCAGTAGAGCCAGAATCAAAATTATAGCTATTAAAAATAGTTCGCGCAATCTCTAAATCGCTTTTTCCTTGAGAATAGCAGAAATTAAAGCACAAAATGCTAAGCACCAAATAATTAAACATATTATTCATCGTAAAAAGTAAAGTGAAATACCCGGGTTATATTGCTTAAAATTATACTACAAAAAAACCCAGCCTTCTGAAAAAAGCTGGGTTATTTTATAGTTAATATTTTTAACTACTAATCAAACTTAAATGTTAAGCCTAGATTAACAGCTGAAACACCATAACCTAATTCCATGAATGCTCCTAAATTATCGGTGAAATGGTATCTAGCACCAAGATAAAATCCAGGTACAACACCACTTAAATCCGTGTCGAAAAGGTTTTCGAAAGCCTCATCGTCAATGTCAAATCCAACAGAATTATAGGCTACCATAATACCTGCATAGGTGTCAATGTCATCAATAAATTCTTTGTGATAAGCTGCTCTAGCTCCAAATACTAAATAGGAATAAGTTGCTTTTGCAAAAATTAAATCTTGTTCTGAAGCAGTATAACCCACAAAGGCCCCTACACTGATATTGTCATTAATACCATATCCATAGGAGGCGCTAACTGGTGGTACGGTAGCATCACCTGTTAAACCAAATGCAGCGAATCCTATTCCAAGGTTAATATTGCTTTGGCCTTCTTCATGTTGTGAAAACCCTGAAAAACTGGTTAACATTGCAGCTGCGATAAATAGGTTAATAATTTGTTTTTTCATCTTTAATTGAAATTTTTGTTTGGTCGCCTACTCTATAAGATTTTCGGCTTTCTCTTGGCACAAGATATAAATTAAAAATATATTAGAAAACATTCGAAAATCAATAAAAATAAATCTTTTAAAATTTTCAAATCGTATTTTTATTTGATTCCATTATCACCCAATATTTAATCTTGAAATTTCAATGAGCCTTATTGGTTAAGCCCAAATCTAATACTCACATTTCTTACCTTTGGCAAAAATTAATAAGCCTATGGATACTATATATGATAATAGCTCACTGAAACTTAAGAAAGAGTTTTCTGATGCCGAGGATTTTCTTCCTTTAAATGGAACTGACTTCGTGGAGCTATATGTTGGAAATGCAAAACAGGCAGCTCATTTTTACAAAACAGCTTTTGGCTTTCAATCCCTGGCCTATGCAGGTTTGGAAACGGGAATGACAGACCGCGTTTCTTATGTATTAAAGCAAGATAAAATACGTTTAGTTCTTACTTCACCATTAGGACCTGGTGGAGAAATAAACGAACATTTAGACAAACATGGTGATGGTGTAAAGTATGTTGCCTTATGGGTGGATGATGCTACAAAAAGTTATAAGGAAACAACAAGTAGAGGAGCAGAATCTGGCTTTGAGCCGAAGACAATTGAAGACAAAAATGGAAAAGTGGTTCTTTCCTCCATTAAAACCTATGGCGACACAGAACATATATTTGTGGAAAGGAGTGCTTATAAGGGTATTTTTCTTCCGGGCTTCAAAAAATGGGAATCTCATTACAATCCATCTGGAGCAGGCCTAAAATATATAGATCATATGGTAGGTAATGTGGGATGGGGAGAAATGAACAAATGGGTTGAATTCTATGCCAAAGTAATGGGATTTGCTCAACTAATTTCTTTCGACGATAAAGATATTTCTACAGACTATACCGCACTTATGAGTAAGGTAATGACCAATGGAAATGGGAGAATTAAGTTTCCTATTAATGAGCCCGCTGAAGGTAAAAAGAAATCACAAATTGAAGAGTATTTAGATTTCTACCACGGTTCTGGAGTTCAACATATCGCAGTTGCAACCGACAATATTTTGGAAACTGTAAGCAGACTAAAAGCCAATGGAGTAGAATTCCTTTATGTTCCAACTAACTATTATGATGATCTTTTAGATCGTGTTGGACATATTGATGAAGATATTGAAGCTCTTAAAAAACTTGGAATTTTAATTGACCGAGATGAGGATGGATACCTCCTACAATTATTTACTAAACCAGTAGGTGATAGACCTACCTTGTTTTTTGAAATTATTCAAAGAAAGGGTGCTAAATCTTTTGGTAAAGGAAACTTCAAAGCTCTTTTCGAAGCTATTGAAAGAGAGCAAGAATCTAGAGGAACACTTTAATCCTTTAAATATATTAAAAAAGCCTTTTCAAAAAATGAAAAGGCTTTTTTTCATATAATCAGTTTATTACCCCATTTAGTCAAATTTTAAATCATGAACATTAAAACATTTATTTGGTTTTACATTGCTATTTTCATTTTTAATGCAGAGCCAATCACGGCTCAAATTCAAAATGGCAATTATTACAAGTTTGCAGGTCCATCCACCCCTTTTAGCGAAGAAAACCTTAAAGCCTTTAAAAAAACCAAAACCATTTTTCTATATGAAGCCTTTGAAGAAGAATTAGTTGAAGAGGTAAAAGAAAAAATTATCAAAATTTGGACTATCACCGATATTCAATTTGTCCCAGTCTCTAAAAAAGATCGTTATTTAAAAAGCAAGAATCCCAACCAATACAGTTTTTTCTTTCTTACCAACCTAGCCATCATAAATTCTGGAAGTAGTAAAGGTACCTATGTTCAAAATTTTAGGGTGTATAGGGATCTCTTTTATTATAGGGATGACACGAAATACTCTATGGGACAAATTCATCTGAACTATACCAGAGAATCCTATGTAGATATGATTCAAAAAAAATATATTAGTGATTCTAATTTTAAGGCAAAAAAAGCCCAGATGGGAATTTCAAAAGGAGTATTGAAGTACCACAACTATAGTGCTGGCCATTTGTTTCTTTATATGAAATTGCTTCATAAATCTTTGCTGGAAAACGAACCCCTGAATTTCCGGCTTAAAAAAAAGGACTTAAACTCCCTAAAAAAAATTGCCAAGTCCAAACTGATCGTTCACCCAAGTATTTTAATCGAAAAGAATCTTTTTAAAAAAACAAATGGCAGGTTCGAGGAAAGCGAGCTTTTTGAAAAATATGATTTTAATTATGAGGTATTGGAATCTTCCAAATTAGAAAAGGAACTTTTAAAAAATCATGAGGAAGATAAATACGTGCTCCTCTTTTTTAGCAATACCGGTCTAAAACTTTATCAAATTGTAAACCTTAGAACTATGGAAATAGTTTTTTCCTACAGCAAAGCAGGTAAAAATGCGAAAAGCAAAGACCTGAAAAAACTAAATAAAGCGGTAGTAAAAGCAACCCAATAAAATTTTCATTTTATTCATGAAGAGCAAGCTTCTACTCCTATTTATTTTTTCCTTTCCTTCTGCCTGGGCACAGTCTATTTCAGGCACAGTTGTAGACAGTAATTCCAAAGAGGGATTAGCCTTTGTAAATATCACTATCAATGGCGAACGATATGGAACCGCAACTGATATTGACGGAAATTTTATCCTACCTGAATATGTGGGAGAAATAAAATTCATCAGCCTTAGCTATGTAGGATATGAAAAAAAGACCATCACAAATTTAAAGGATGGACAGCAAATTGAACTAAAGGAAATTAGTGCTCAACTGAACGAAATCACCTTATTACCAGGTGAAAACCCCGCCCATAGAATTATTGAAAATGCTGTAAAATTCAGGAAGGAAAATAACCCCAATAATATCCCCGCATTTAGTTATCAAACCTATTCTAAATTCCTAATCAGCCTCAATACAGACTCTATAAATCCTGAAATAGAGGAACGTGAAATTGTGAAGGTCGATTCGGTTTACACGGAGATTGACTCCTCCAATTACCAGGTCCATAGCTTTATACAAAAACAGCATCTTTTCTTTATGGAATCTGTAACGGAGAGAAACTATTTGGCCCCCTACCGCGATAATGAAACCGTAATTGCCAGTAGAACATCAGGCTTTAAAAGCCCTATGTTTTCCTTGATTTCATCCCAAATGCAGTCTTTTTCATTTTATGAAAACTTCATAACCATTATGGGTAAGGAATATTTAAATCCTATTACACCTGGCAGTGATTCTCGATACCTTTTCATTTTAGAAGACACCCTTTTTAATTCTCCTACAGACAGCTTATTTGTTATTTCCTTTAGACCTAAACCCAATTATGGCTTCCAACCCATGAAAGGGCTATTATACATTAACTCCTCCGATTGGGCCATACAAAATGTGATTTCACAACCCTTTGAAAGTGATGATATTCAAATAAAAATTGAGCAAGAATATAAGAAGTTTGGTCAGCATACATGGTTTCCTGTGCAATTGAATGCAGAATTGAATTTCACCTCGCTAAGCTTTAATGATATTGTTCCTTATGGTCGGATTCGCACCTCACTAAAGAATATTGAAATAAACCCTGTATTTGAAGCAAAGGATATTAGCTCTGCCGAAATTACCATTCTCGATAATGCTGTGGAGCAAGCCGCAATAATCCTCCCAAAATACCGAAATGACAGCCTAAATCTGCAAGAAGAAACCACTTACCTGTTTATTGATTCCCTAAGTAAAGCAGAAAATATAGAAGCTAAAATGCTTTTTCTAAACTCCCTTGCCAGGGGATATATTCCTTGGGGGCCTGTAGATTTTGGTATGGACAAAACCCTTCGATATAACTTTTATGAAGGAATCCGTCTTGGAGGAAATGTTTATACAAATTCTAAGGTCTCCAAATGGTTTAGAGTAGGTGGCTATTTTGGATATGGCTTAGGTGATAAACGATTAAAATATGGTTGGGATGGCGAAGTTTTTATTGATAAAAAGAAAAATTTTAAAATCACCGGGGGTTACCAATTCGACATTTTTGAAAGTGCAGGTGCCGAGTTTTTACAAAGAAAAAACTATGGAGTTTCAGTGAATATCTACAGAGCTATGAAAATCATGCAATGGGATGAAGTTTCTAGGTATTACGCAGGTTTTAACTACGATATTTTACCCAAAGCTCATTTGGAAGTGAAAATGCAAAGGGAAAATAGGTATACCGTTGGCGACTATGGCTATTTAATAGATTCTGACGAAAATAGTAATACACTGAGAAATGGTTTTAACTATACAGAACTTATTAGCTCCATTCGCTATGCTCCAAACGAAAAATTTATTGAAGGTGGAGGCTTTGGAAAGTTTGCCTACGAATTAAATTACCCCATTTTATATTTGCAATATACCAGGGGTTTGAAAGATGTTTGGCTCTCAGACTTTGACTATCACAAAGTAGATGCACTGTATGAAAATCAATTTCCAACCCTTTGGCTTGGGACTTTTACCCTTATCGCACAAGCGGGTGTGGTAAGTACCGCATTACCCTATTCAAAATTATACACCAATATGTCTAATATGACAAATGCCGATGCCGCAGCAAAAAGATATGCAGCCTTAGCGGATCGTCATAGTTTTGAAACCATGAGGGTAAATGAATTTTTGTCTGACACCTATTTTCAATTTCTATTCCGCCAAGATTTGAAAACAATGTTGTTTAGAAGAAAGAAATTTGCTCCACATTTGGAAATTGTAACCAGAATGGCTTGGGGGACCCTAAGAAACCCAGAATCCCATTTCAATTTATCCAGTAGAAGTTTAGAAAAAGGATATTATGAGTCTGGATTGGAGTTTAATAATCTATTAAGCAATAAAATTGGCTCTATAAATGCGAGTATAGGATTAGGAACTTATTATCGCTATGGCCCATATAGCTTGGATGGATTTGAAAACAATTTTGCCTTAAAGATTACCTCCAAATTGATCTTTTAAAGCAAATTTATTTAACCTTGCCACTTATGGGTTTCTTTAAAAGTGCTTATTTTGGTTGCCCCTTAGGAACTGCTGATTAAAATTATGTTTACGATTCTTGCTCGCAAAATTCTTAGAAATAGAACCGCCTTTTTGGTGGGGCTTTTCCTTTGCACAGCCTTTATGATTTTTCAGGCTAAAGATGCTCGAATTAGCTATAAATTTTCCAGGTTATTACCCACTACGGATTCAACACAAGTAATCTACGATAATTTTCAAAAAACCTTTAAACAGTCTGGAAACACTATTGTTTTAGCTGTAGAAGACTATGATGTTTTTGCAGAAGGAAACTTTGAAAAATGGCATAAATTTGAAAGTGATATCGCCGCTATTGATGGTGTAGAAAGCGTTTTATCTCCTACACAAACTTTCCACCTTGAACGAAATGACAGCCTAGAACAATTAGAACTTTTCCCATTTCCTGGAGCATATACTAATGTTGATCTTGACTCTTTAAAAAGTGAATTTTATAAAATGCCTTTTTATGAAGGCTTGCTTTATAGTAAGGATAGATCCGCTACCTTATTATTAGTACAAATTGATCCTGAAGTCCTTTATATTAAAAAGGTACTTTACCTAGTTGAAGATTTAAAAAAGAAGGTTAAGAACTTTGAAAAGGACAATAATTTGGTAATTCACAGTAGTGGTTTACCCTTTATTAGGATGGCCAACACCCGAAAAACTTCCAGAGAAATTTTCATGTTTATTGGTCTTTCTCTCTTTGTTACAAGCCTTTTATTATACCTCTTTTTAAGGAGTTTTAAAGCCATGCTTATCTCCTTACTAGTGGTGGTTCTTGGAGTATGTTGGAGTTTTGGACTCATTACCACTTTTGGCTTTAGAATAACCATGCTCACCTCTTTGGTTCCCTCTCTTATAATTGTAATAGGAGTACCCAATTGTATTTTTCTCATCAATAAATATCATGCAGAATTTAAAGAACATGGAAATCGAGTTCTTTCTGTACAAAGGGTTATTCGAAGAATAGGCGCCGCTACCCTACTTACTAATACTACAACAGCTCTGGGCTTTGCAGCATTAACCCTTACCGATAGTGTTATTCTCAAGGAATTTGGAATAGTAGCCGCCATTAATATTTTAATGGTGTTTGCTATTTCTATTATTATCATCCCCATTTTTTATAGCTTTTCAAAACTTCCCAAACAAAGACATTACCAGCACCTTGAAAAAAAATGGGTTAATTCTTTTATTCAAACCCTAACCTTTTTGGTGGAAAATAAACGAAAACATGTTTATTTCACGGCCCTAATATTCGTTGTTGTAGCCATTTATGGTACTTCAAAAATGTACACCACAGGCAGTATGGCAGAGGAAGTTCAAGAAAATGATCCCCTAAAAATTGACCTTCGTTATTTTGAACAAAAATTTGGAGGTGTAGTGCCACTCGAAATTTTGGTAGATACCAAAAAAAGAAATGGTGTACAACGATTATCCACCCTCAAGAGAATGGATAAACTACAATCTGAACTTTCAAAATTTCCAGAATTATCAAGGCCAGTATCCATTGTTGACCCTATAAAGTTTATCAAACAGGCCTATTTTAGAGGGGATAGCTCTTTCTACGATTTACCAAACAGCCAAGAGAAAAATTTTATCTTTAAATATATCCCTCAAGAAGAAACCCAAAGAGATATTATTACCTCATTAGTTGATACCACTGGAGGAATTGCCAGAATTACGGTGCAAGTAAAAGATTTGGGCACCGATGAAAGTCATATTCTTCAAGAAAAAATAAGGGCCAAAATAGATTCTATCTTTGAACCTGATCGTTATGATGTTACCATCACTGGAGCTTCCGTAGTTTTCCTCAAGGGGACTGATTATCTTATTAAAAATTTGGTTCTTAGTTTATTAATAGCCATCATGGTTATCGCATTTATCATGGCCCTTCTTTTCAGATCATTTGCCATGGTGCTAGTTTCCTTGCTTCCCAATTTATTTCCATTATTGATTACGGCAGGGATTATGGGCTTTGCTGGAATTCCTCTAAAACCTAGCACTATTTTAGTGTTTAGCATAGCTTTTGGAATTTCTGTTGATGACACCATCCACTTTTTAGCTAAATATAGATTAGAGCTTCGATATTCAAATTGGAATATAAAACAATCCATTAAAAATGCTCTACACGAAACAGGGGTCAGTATGTTTTATACCTCCATCATCTTGTTTTTTGGCTTTAGTGTTTTCATCGCCTCAAGTTTTGGTGGGATTGTTTCATTGGGAATCCTTGTTTCTGTAACCTTAATCGTAGCCATGGTGAGTAATTTAATTTTACTTCCTACCTTGCTGATGAGCTTGGAAAAACTAGTGGCCAATAAAGATTTTGACAGACCATTGATCCGAATCTATAAAGACAAAAATGATGAGGAAAATGATGATGAGGAATAAAATGAAAAAGATTTAGAAATAGAATAATATTATGAAAGGAATTATACTCGCCGGAGGATCAGGTACAAGACTTCATCCACTTACATTGGCCATTAGCAAACAGCTGATGCCCATTTATGATAAGCCCATGATTTATTATCCATTAAGCACCCTTATGCAAGCTGGAATAAAGGATATCCTTATTATTTCCACTCCTCATGATATGCCATTATTTCAAAAACTTCTAGGTGATGGAAGCAGAATTGGATGCAATTTTCAGTATACCATCCAGGAAGAACCAAATGGCTTGGCCCAAGCTTTTGTTTTAGGTGCTGACTTCATTGGCGAGGATAGTGTGGCCCTTGTTCTTGGTGATAATATCTTCTATGGAACGGAAATGAGACCATTACTTCAAAATTGTAAAGACCCTCAAGGTGGAGTGGTTTTTGCCTATCAAGTTTTGGATCCAGAGCGCTATGGGGTTGTTGAATTCGACCAAGATCTAAAAGCAATTTCCATTGAAGAGAAACCTTCAAAACCCAAATCTAAATTTGCTGTACCAGGTCTTTACTTTTATGATAATGATGTAATTGAAATCGCAAAAAATTTAAAGCCTTCTCCAAGAGGAGAGTATGAAATTACAGATATCAATAAGGAATATTTAAACCGAGGAAGCCTTCAAGTAGGAATATTAGACCGGGGAACAGCTTGGTTGGATACAGGAACATTCCCTAGCCTAATGGCTGCTGGACAGTTTGTACAAGTAATTGAAGAATTAAAAATAGCAATTGAAATGGCAGAGAAAGCAAGACATAATAAAATGATTTCCCAATTGGAAAAAGTCTTAAACTATATGAAAGGATATGAATTGGGAATGCAAAACTTTGCCTCCCAGTTAGATAATTGTAGGAGGTATGTAGATGGCAAGGATTAAAACTGTATCGCAGGGGGAGTATGAAGTAATTCAATGCTTACTAGATTCATTAGTCGTGGCAGAGAACCTTGCAGAGTTAAAGTATAATCTTGTGCCTGCTAACGATGAAGTGGCAGAAAAAAGGTTTAACTCTTCTGTTCGTTCAATTGCTAAACTATTAAATAATATGGCTGAAAGGAGGCTTCATCGCCTACCTCTTAACCATCCTAAATACAAGGTGAAATAAATGCCAATACCCGTAAGAGATGCTAAGGAAATTTTAGATATGTTAGAAGAAACTATAGAAAGAAAAAAACTATGGTA
>CAXBKQ010000028.1:0-45066 GCA_963976435.1 uncultured Cryomorphaceae bacterium
GTTATTGTTCTCTGTTCCTCCATCTACAATTAAATCTACTGCTTGGTTTTGGAGGGTTACATCAAACTCTTGTTCTATAGCATATCTAAGACTTTGTAATCTGGTTTCAGCTGATAACTTAGAACTAACATTATAAGCCAAGATCTTACGGGAGACATTATCTACTACGGTATAAATATAATAGGTGACACGATCCAGAGTTTTAAACAAGGAGACATCCATATGCCAGATCTCATTCACCCGTTCGGCTCGTACTGATATTTTAGGACGTGGCTTCTTTCCTGGCTTTCGAGGTTCTGTCAGCTTTAGCAATAAGCTGTATTTATACCAACTGCTTCGTGACATCGTTACTAGTCCTTGCTTAAGAGTATATCCCCAGACGGAAGAAGTAGGCCAGTGGGAATAGCGTTTGTCTTTCATAATCGTTTCCATTGTCTTCAGTTCTTGCTTGGATACTTGTCCGGGTACTCGTTTGAAACAAAGTTGGGTGAGCGAAGATGGGCAATAGTAGTTTTGGATACGCTTCCAGTTATTATATGTACCATTCGTTATCTTCAGAGCTTTGCACAATAGTGCAGTTCCTCCTAAAGCTTCTGATGTTCCTTGGATGAGTTTTAAAATAGTCTCTTTGTTTTGGGCGATGGTTTTCTTAAAATTCTGCTCTCCAAAAATGGAAATTAGGGTCAATTGTATCCTACAAATCGCTATGAACCCCTTCTTGACACGTCGAACGCTATGATCGCGCATGATTTTAAGGTCTTCCCGCACTTTAAAAACCAGATCTGAAAACTCTTCTCCAAGGTATGTCTTGTTGTTTTCGTTTCTCCAGTAAACGCTGTTGAGCAAGGGATTGTATGGATCAAATTAGGTGGTAACAACTGCCTTTCAATACCCAATGCAAAGCACTGTTTTATGCAGGTGTGGTAACGATTATGTTTCATAAATATCCTTTAAAAACCCTCTATTCCGTTCGATAATGAAATTGGGGGTCAAAAACATTATTGCTGAAAATCAGAAAGATAGGATATTTTCCGTTCGATAACGTTATAAAAGGGGGAGCTCATCTGAACTGGTATAGCTCCTATTGGGCATTGGAGAGCCGCCAGTATAGCCGTACTTTACTTAACCATCCTCCTATCAAAACTTAACCGATACGATAATGGAGTAGGCCAAAAAGCAACTTGAGCTCAAATCGATATACTCCATTACTAGGAATGGGGAGTGGTGGAGTTGTTTTAACCGATGGGCTACTCACTACTGCCACCAGTACAAAACTCCCTTTTGTTCGTTGGTCTAAAAGTTCAATGCCTTGAGCTTTGCGCCATACCGAACACCATTGTTTAAAACTGTTGTAGTTTAAACCGGCTTGCTGACTATAGGCTCGCATACTTTTTCCTGATCCATACCAACTGTCAAAGTGTAACTGTCGCCTCGATTTTTCTGCTTTGCTTACTTTTATACCCATCTTTTTTTGGGGCTAAACTAAGTACCTTTTGAGGCGATGTAAACATGTAGTTGCTCGGACGGATACGATTAAGGATGGTTTTTAATCATCAACCTTATCTGCCCAGCGCATATTCATGATGGGTAAAATTCTTAACCCTATAGGGTTTTCCTTTATGTAGTTGATCAAACCAAATTGGATACCTTTTGCTGATTTTGTTTGATTGTATAGTCCGATTTGTAATCCAAGAAGATTCTGTGTTAAATTTAATGGAGAGAGCGATACACCTTTAAATACCTTGCTTCCGCTAGCGAGCCCTGCAATTAAAAGACCCTGATATTCGGATGCACCGCCTCCAATTGTAAGAAACACACCTTGGCTTTTTTGACAACTTTGAACTAAGGATAAACCTATTCCTCTTGTTAGTTGAAATTGCCCAAAGCCAGGGTAAACAATGACTCCGTTCATTGTATCAATACTGGTATATAGTCCACCAAAAGCAAACCCATTTACCTTTTTAGCACCTGCGCCAACGATTCCTCCAATAAGACCTCCGTTAATCGTTTCCCTATAACTAGGAGTAACCGCAATTGCCAGACTAAGACCATTAAAAGTTTTTGTTGTAACATTTCTTATGCCTAAGACGTCTAACTTGTAATGGGGTTCGTCATTAACATATTTTTCTTCATTCTTGTCTTGCGCTAAACTTGGTAGCGAAGTTCCTAGAAAAATTATTATCGCAAAAATTCTTTTCATCAAGATTTCGATTATTGGTACCCGAAATTAGTACCAAATAGGAATAAGAAACTTTCTTTTTGCATACGTTTCTCATTTGGAACAATATTAAGGATATTCATTTTAGCAAGCTTATGGAAACCATTTTGGAAACCGTTCTGTATAACTCCATGATCGTATCCCATCGTTAGCTGTGGTTTGTATAGTGATCCATTACTCCAGCTATCCAAGCCAAAGGAGCCATAACCAATACCTATACCCAAATTAGGTAGTTGACCCATTACAACTCTTTCATTCTGGTCAAGTACTGCTGTTCCCAAAAAACCGGGTCTGTTACCAGAAGTTGCTTTCGGTTCTCCAGTTATAACTAAAGCTCCAATATTGGCATTAACTCCGCCTCCATTGTAGCCTAGATCTAAATGAGCTGAATTGAAACGATCGCGTCCATCTCCTAGCAAGGGATTATAGTATAATTTAAACTTATCCCCTGTTGCTAATGAATTAACAACGCTATACAAGGTGGGTAATACCATTGGTATGAAATCATCTTCAAAGCGCATACTGAAATCACCACTGTTAACGCCTATATTACCTGTTCGTTGAGAAGTACCGTCATTATTTAAGTAAAGAGTAGATCCAAAATCATAGCTCGTATTTTCACCCAGTCCTACAGATAAAGTTAGATTAGCACTAAAACGATTACTGTTTCGGCCCGTACCCATAGTCACAAAGTTCTTAGAGTAGCCAAGTTCGTAGTTAATGGCATTTGAACCAGATTGATAAGACCCTTTAAAACCTACTCCTACTCTATTTTCTTTATTACCAAAACTGTAAGTAAGACCAAGAGATTATTGAGAGGTTCCATTTGGTCCTAACTCATTACCGCTCTCAAGACCTTCAAGTTCAGGTGCATGAATAGGTTGGTTTGAGCTAAACTGATAAGGGGTTAAATACGGATACTTTTTCTCAAGCGGATCAGTCGCAAAGAACCTCATGATTCTAGGGTCATGCATTCTGTACTTATAGTTGACACTATTCCCATTTCCTTTGATCTCGTTGTCGATTTCCTGATTTTGAAAACCGTAACGATGTACTTCGGAACCAGTAAATGAACGATTAGGCATTATCATCCCGCCCGGGTAGTAGTCTTGATAACTTAACACATCGGCCTCCGTATACACGGTGGCATCATCCTCAGTTACTGTTACATTATCAATCGTATACTGAAAGGGTTCGGTGCGCTGGTAAGCCGGAACGGGTACCATCATGCGAATGCTACGAATACCACCCCCGGTTACGGTAAAACTAATGCTGTTTATCCCCTGACCTGTCGTTACCGCATTGGCCAAGGTTACAGCACCAGAGGTAATATCCTGGATTGTCATTCGTATTTCAGGAGGGTAAGGATTGGCGCCAGACTCGGTATAATCCCCTAATTCAACTTGGAAAGTATAATCTCCTGCTGTTAAATTTTGCACTTGGTAGGCATTGCCATGTGAGGTAGTAGTGGTTACCAAAAGCTTTTCCTCAAAATTTGAAATTACCGTAGTTCCCCCATTGGTCCAACCTGAAGTTGTTCCATCGCTAAAATCCCATTCATGGAGCATTAAATCTTGGCTTTCTAATAAAGGGGCATCACTAATTACGGCTAAAACATTACCTAAATGATTGCTCAATTCATATCGCTTGTTGCTAAGTTTACGGGAATACTTGGTGCCTGTTGTGGAGGAAGATCGTGAAGCGTAATAATTAAGTAAACCAGCTCTACTAGAACCAAAAATATTGGTCTCGGTAAGACTTGCTGTACTTTGTCCATGTGCTTGATAATAGGTCGCCATTGTATTTCCTTGAGCATCTCTAATATAATAGGTTTTATTGGTAATAGTGCTTGCAGTTGCACTTTTTTGTGTGCGATTTCCAAGGGCATCGTATTTAAAATTGATTTCATCGCCACCTGTTTTTTGGATTTGCTGTACTTTATTGGTTAATGTCCAATCAATTAGACTCAATCCTTCTGCCACATCTTGGGTTAAATTTCCGATAGCATCATAATAATAAAGATGGGTTCCGTTGGCCAAGTCTGTACCACTATATGTTGATGCTTCTGAAACTGATTTTAAACGGTTTCGTTTATAAGCAACAGAATTTCGTTCGATGTTGAATTTGGGGGTCAAAAACATTAGTGCTGAAAATCAGAAAGATAGGATATTTTCCGTTCGATAACGTTATAAAAGGGGGAGCAAGGGGGAGCTGAGCTGGGGAGCAATGTTGGGGAATTTCCCCAAAAAACCCATACTCAGGACTAGATACCAATCCAAATTTTACAAATCTATTCTACCCTAAATCCATCAATACCACTATATAGATCAAAATAAACTGGGTAAAAGGAAGCAGTACGGTCTCCTTTTTTTTGGACCTTGGTAATTTTATCATCACTTATTTCTAGAAAAAAAGCACCATTTGTTTTTTCTCCAAAAGATAGTGATTGTATACTCTTCCTATCTACAATAACCGTTGTACTCTTTGGCGGAAGCTCTATTTCTATTTCAGTTATTTCCAAATTTATTTCACTTAAAATGCGGAATATTGGATCATCTATAGTCTCAGAATCTATTTTATCAACCAAAGAATCTGCCTGAGAAATTGAAGTCAATTCTTTAAAATATTGTCGATTTAAATTTGAAGTTTTAACAATTTTCAATTTCACCTTTTCATTACTAAAGTTTCTAATAAAAAGACCTGTTCTAAATGAACATCCGCTTAGGACAAAAACAACTATCAATAAACATACATTTCTAATCATGATATTTTTTTTAATTACTTCCCTTCTAACCTTTAAGTTTTGGAGCTTTATTTCCTAAAATTATCCGAGGTTCTAAAATATTAGTCCCTGGAGCAATTAGGGGAATTAAGGATCGTGGTTGTAAGATAGTAGGACTCGAGACAGATGTTGGCACCCGTAAACTTGGTAATGAACTCAGTGGAATTTTAGGATAAAAATATTCTCCACTAAGAGATTCTGCCCAAGTTTCTGTATAAAAAGAATGATGATCTGAACCAAAAGCGGCACTAAATAAACTTGGTAAGGCAATTACAGGAAGGTAAGTAACACCCAGATATTGGGATTGAATATAGTGTCCATACTCGTGCAGAAATAAATAATTCGTTTTTGAAGCCTGAATTCTATAATCTCCAAAAATATAAGACCCTATTGTGAGTCCACCCCACCCTTTGGATCCAACATTCATGACTGTTGCCCCTGCCAAATAATTGACGGAATTAATAGTACCAAAAGTGTTAGTGGCATGGGCACCAAAAAAACCTCCCAGAGTTTGTGGTAACTCCCAACTGAATCTGGAAAAAATTTGCCAATATTGTCCAAAAGATGATTTATTTTTATCTGAGGTAAAAAGCCCACCCCAAATCTTTGCTGAATTAATTGCATGCCTATTTGCGCTTTGAAAAAACCCTTCTCCACTGAATAGTCCTTTGACACCGCCGATTATCCAATCATCTACAATAAACAAACCGCCATCTGGATCCACACCATTAATTGGATTATTCCCCATTCCATTATACGGAGAAAAAAATTGCGCATAGGGGTCTGGGCTTGTCCATCTACCTAAACGACCATCCCATGTCCGCAAGGTAAAGAATTCATGGCTGGCTCCAGCTTCATTATCCCTTTCTTGCCCTTGAAAGGCATAGCGATAATTTCCTCCTGCCGCTGTATAACTCTTACCTGGCATTTCCATACCGAAGGGGTAGTAATCTCTTTCAGATAAAACAGTTAGTTCATTTTGAGTAATACTTACGTCTCTCAAGGTAAAACTATTACCCGACCCTTTAAGAGAATTGGGTACAAATACATGAACGGCTATTTTAGTGGTAGCCACATTTTTAAAGGTAATAGATAGAGATCCAGGTGTTTCAGTTGTTTGAGAACCCAAAATAATACTGCCAGTAGTAATATCCACCACCGTTAATTTCACTCCCACAAGCCCATTCGGTTGACCCAAAACAATTGATTTCACGTTCGCTTCAATTGTATAAGTACCTCCTGTTGGAATATTATCAAAGACTTCCTTTACTCCTCCTGTTGTATGAGTAGTAATTGTCACCCCATCTGGATCAAAAATGGCACCTAAAGTATTCGGCCGTAAATCCCATGAATCTAAATTACCGCCTCTGAAATCTGAATAATAATCGACACTTGGTTCATTGGCATAGGTAGAGCGCACATTGCCCAAATGATCGGTAAATTCATAGGCATAACCAATATGAGCGTGTGGTGCAGAAGGTCTCTTGTAATTTCCTAATCTATTGCTACCGTAGATGGATTGTTCTGTCAATTCTACAATACCTCCATTACTCAGGTCTTGCTCATATACAGCCAATACGGTTCCTCCTGCGGCTCGTACATACCAGGTTTTTCGCAAAGCCGTATTAGAAGCGCCCGAAACGTTATTATAGTCTATTTTTTGGGTTCTTTGGCCCAGAGCATTGTAAATATATTCGACTTTTTTGTATTGGTTACTCAATCCAAAATTGCCATAAACCATACTCACCAAACCTCTTTCATTATAGCTAATATGGCTATCTTCTTGCTCGTTGGAGGTCATTTGCCCAAGGCTATTATAAGTAAAATTGCTAGAGCCCTGATCACGGATATCTAAGTACCGGCTAGCATTACTATTGTCTCCAGCGTCGGCAACAGACAATAGTTTGTTATCGGTTCTTTTTCCATTGGTTATACCATAGTTATAGGTAAACTGATCCATTGGAGTTTCTGAAGCATTTCCGTATCCATTCCTATTTAAACTTAATAGATTGCTATTGGCATCATAGGTAATATTCCAAACCTTATAATTGTTTGATGAATTAGCAACAAAGGCTGGATTGACTGGATTCGAGCAGGATTGACCAACAGGCAAATTGATACAATTCCCTGCTGTGTAAAGTCCATATTCGGCCTGGGTGAGCCTGTTTTGATGATCATACTCATACTGAAACATTTGTTGTTGAGTAAAATTATCATTTGGGTTCTTTCGCTTGTTCCAGCGAACTTGCGTTATGTTACCTAAAAAAGAGCCTTGACTTCCAGCCTCTGCATTAATGAAAGTGCCTGATCGTTTATAATCATTTTGGTAATAATCTAAACTCATTCCAAAAATATCAGGCTGAAATAATTCATTGTTAGCACTAACCAATCCATCCTCTCCTGGGTCTTGGGATCTATCTAAACTAGGGCTATTTACAGATTTTAACGTTCCATTTAAAGTGTAAACAAAATCCTCCCCCTGTAATTTATCAGCAATTTCTGTTCTTTTTAACCCACCACCCTTATAATAAAAATACTCTGCTTGTTTGGTTTTAAACTCTCCATCTAAACTAGTATAAACTTGTTTAAGTTTCCCTTCAACATCATAGGTGTAGATATGATCCAAACGCTCATCTGGATTATACTTTTGATATTCTATTTTTTCCAAAACTCCAAACCCATTGTAACTATAATCCATTGTTTTAACCCCTCCTAAACCACTAATACTTTGAATTTGCCATGTCTGCCTACCCAACTCATCATATCCATACCATATCGTACTATTATGATCCCATGTTTTACTCACTTTTCCTCGAACAAAAGTTTGCTTGTAATGAGGAGAAAGGGATGATCCAATTGCTGATGAAAAGCCAACATCTCCTTTGTCATATAAGGTAAATACTTGTTCCGTACAATGATTATCATCCAACCCATCTTCTAGGTAATTTGTATAACTAAAATTGTTTTCTAAAAGAGAGTTTGAGCCATCAGAATTAGAAGTAGTAGTATAGTTCTGAAAGGTATAACCTCCTTGAATTGGCTTAGTATACACTCCTATTTCGGTAACCCTTCCAAAATGATCATAATTTGCGTACGCAAATTTATTTTCAACCCTTTGCTTTGAGTTTTGGCTAAAGCGTAATTGTCCATCTTTCCGATAAGTAAATTCTGTTTTTCCTTCCTCTGGAGAAGTAGATTCTATCAACCAACCCAAAGAATTGTATACAAACGTAGATTCCATATTATGAGCTGGAGCACCATATACATGAGTTTTTTCCGAAAGGAAAAGATTATAATCATCAACGAAATTGTAATCAGAAGCCTGAAGATTAACATACTTTTCCCCACCAACATTATTGACAACAATTTTTTTCAAGCTCTTTATGACCAACTGAACCTCACTAATTCCCGCAGTAATCTGGGCATTGCTAATGATAAATTTATCTCCATTCAATTCAATAGTTTCCAATTCACACTCCTCATTGTACTTTTTCATAATCCAAATTCGCCTATTTGACGCGATATCTGGATTATTGGGATTACTTGTGTATTGACCTCCACTGAAAACATCATAATGAATCTCATATACTTCAGCCATGTGCGGGCAAGTCATAGAAACACCGACAGGTAAACGTGGAGGATAATCTTTATTCTTGGAATTTGTAAAACTAAAGGATTCACCTAATTCAGATCGCAAATGGGTATTTGTACTGCTAATTTCTAAATGCTCGTGCATGGCTTGCACATAGTACAAATCATCTCCAGCCTTTGTAATATCTTCGGTATTACCTGTTAAAGCTGCATTCAAAATTTCAGCTTGTGTAATTAAAGTTGAATTGGCTACGGTTTTATGACGAAATTCTACAATTATCTCTTTATATTCACTAGTTGAGGACTGGCCTGTAATAGTAATTCGATCGTTTTTTATGGCGGAAGTAGAAGAGAAACTAAGATCACCATTGTAATTATAAAGTGAAAAAGTTGCGGTATTATCCTGCTGAACTATAGGTGATGGACTATAGCCTGTAGCAATCCCTAATGGAGGTATCGTTTTAACCACCCGTCCGGCTTTATCAAAGTAATTTAGGGCAAACTCGTAATAGTTCAGATCATAATTAACAGGAAGATTTATCTGCATTGAAAAGGCATGTATTGTACCCGGAAGTAAGGAAACTAAATTTCCAGAGGCTAAATTGTCTACTACTTCTTTTAAATCACGAATTCGATAAAATCCAGCAGGAAGATTGGGGGCTGTTCCTGTAAAATAGGGGTTTTCTCCAAAATTTAAGATCTCATCTGTTTTTAAATCAATAATTTGATATTTAATGTTATTATGTGGATTATATAATCTCAAGGAACTTTGACAACCATTGGGCAAATGAATATCAACATAACCCTTTTCATCAATTACTGATGTTACATGTAAGGTTCTTTTGTTTACTCCGTTTACAGAACCACTAAGAGCTGTCGCTATTAATTTCCCATCCCTATCAGTAAAGCTAACCATTTCATTTCCCTCTGGATCAACACTAATCGATTTTACAACTTGATAGGAAGGTGTGCTTACGCTTTGGTTAGCAGAGTTCATATTCCAACCGTGACCAAAACCAAATACATAATACAACTCTCCAGCAGCTGGCATAAGGTACGATTCATTTTCTCTTCCTAAACCCATTCGCAATTCATCACCTGGAGCAGCAACTCTTCTAGCTCTCCCTGTACGTGAGCTATACTCGGTTCGAATATAGGGGAAAGAAGAAGTCGCCTGATAGGGCTCATCAGTGTTGTTATCACTATACCACCAACCCAAGGTGCCTTGAATTGAATTTCCTATCACATCTGGGTTATTTAATTTGGTATCCTCAAAATTGGCGGTAGAATATGCTGTCCCATTAGATTGGGTAATAAATGTAGATTGGTAACAAAATTTATCCGTGTTGATAGGGGCCCCAAGAGTCTGAATCGCCATACGTCCATAAGTATCGTACAAGGGTTGTGTTGCAAAAACTTCATCGTGCACAGCACTCCAGCTTTGGCTCTGAAGACTTCTACCTCTATAATCACTAAATTCAATTTCAGCCCCTAGAACTTGGCCATTATAGGAATAGGTGCGAGACATTTTCCAATTGGTATTGTCATCGGAGGTTTGACATTTATGATCATCCAACGGTGGGCTTTGTGCAAAACCTGACGAGAATATAAATCCAAACAGTAAGGTGAAAATAATTTTAGAATTTTTTCTTTTTGAAGCTGAATCCCCACCCCAATATGAAATAATTTTATTGAATTTTTTCATTTTTTTTATTTTTTAGGTGTGGATTTAGTTTTTGCCGTAGTTATGAAAATACTCTTGAACTGTTTTCATACCTCCCGTGTAATTGGGGTTGTCTCCAACTTCCTGTTTAACTCTCTTCAAACCACCATTTCCATCGTATTCAAACACCTTTGCAATATGATCTGCATTGAGAGTTGCAGTAACACGATGTGTTTCTGGATCATAAACAGTACATATTGCCCCGCTTTCTAAAGGGTTGCACTTAAAGTCATCCGCATAAATAGGTGTACCTGAATTTGGAGAAGAGTTTTTGACATAAACTTTCATCCGAGTAGCAGTTGGATAAGCCCCTGTAGAAATGTCGGCCGATAGCAAATACCAGTCTCCAGCCTTTAAAACTTGTGCGTTGCTAGCACTTAATTCAATCGTTTGAATTGGCGAACTTGCGCTTCCTACATAAAGGTCAGCTACTAACTTGGCATTCTGCCAATTGGTTGAATGAATCCAGGTATTAATAATATAATCCTCCGATTGAAGATCTATTTCAGCGATCATGCCTTGAGCCCCGTTAACTCTTAAACTCTTAGTCCCAGTGTGAGCAAATTCAGTGCTTATTAAAGCGTCTGTATTATTAAAGCTCATTCCATCGGCCAATAGATTGTTTACCGGTGGCAATTCCAAGCCAGTAAAGGCAATCTCTCCTCTGCCAGCATTTGCCGCTGACATCAGATTAAAATTCCCAGAAACATCATAGAGATTCGAAGCTTTAATTCCATAAATATCTTCCACCTCCATAATTCGAGAATAATGATCATACTCTGTTACCTCCGACTGTTTTCGCCAATTCGTATTTGATGCAGTTGGACTATAATCAAAGGCAGTAAAATTGGCAAAAGTTCCATCAGGGTTTAACTCAGATTCCCAACCATAGTTTTGGTGTGTTCGAAAAATTTCATCTGTATAGGATACATCCGAATATGAGCTAGTATTGCCACTTGTGGAAAGTTCGCGATAGGACCAATCGTTATTCCAAGTAGTCACGCTTGCTCCTACCAATGTTTGAGTTCCATCATCATTATAGGAATACAAGTATTGACCCGCCAATTGGTTCATCATATTTTTGTAGCTACTATTTGTCGTTTTTGAACCCATAGCGGCATATTCGGATAGTGTATAGGCTGGTACCGTTTGGGTTCTAAATTTAGAACCCCACGCATCATAGTACTCCGTTTCTAAAACTACCCCTGTAGTAGCATCATATTTTGTATTCAAAACCCTTTTTTCAGCAGTATTGTCTTTAAAGACAACTGCCTGAGGGATACTTGGCTTATAGGTTTTAGTAGTACGCAACATATGGTTATACGTATCCCATGTACCGGAACCTCCGGGATGAATATATTTATCCGTCAGAATCGAACCCTCAGTATATAATCCTAAATCTCCATAGGGTTTGGAGTTGGCATTATCAGCAAATTCATATGAAACACTACTTGTAAACTCATCAAAGGAATTTAGGTTGGTTATCGATTTTAATTGTCCAATAGAAGCTGTGTTGACCTCTACATCAATATCATAGGCCTTAACAATTCGCTTTGAATCACCATTCACAAGATAATCACTTCCACTTTTAGTAATAGAAATCATACTTTTATGTGGAGTTACAAATTCATAAATTGACTTGGAGAGGTAATCATTTTCCGATTTATAATTATTTAGCGCCGTCACCTTTCCATAAATCACACCAGTGGAAGAATAGTCGTAATAGTTGTAATAATCAGGAAGGTTATTTTCTGGCCTGATATACAAGGGTTCAATGGAAACCACCCCAGAACTTATTCCATTTGGGGTTCCATCCTTGGTATAGATATAAGCCGTTTCCATACTTTCATTGAACTCATCAGTAATAGAAATTTTTGACACCCTTAAGTTCCCACCAATATTGTAAATTACAGGAATTCTTAGATTTTTTATAGTCATACTTTCATCTCCCTGCTCAAAACTCAGGCCTGAAACTTCAATGTTATTGGAATTGACAGCTGAAACAGTCACACTAATAGTTCGGTTTTGGAGAATGGGAGGGGTGTGGGGAGAACCATTAACCAGAACTTCTGCCTCTAAAGTAAGGTTCATCCCAATATAAATTCCTTCCTTGGTCATATCCACATCTTCCAACACAGGAAGAACAAGGGTACCGTTAGTTGAAGTAAATGAACTACCTTCAAGGTTGACCTCAACAGGATCTCCACTCACCGAACTATATTCATCCCTTTCATATTCAACTTCTAAAATTCCGCCAGTAGGTAAATTTATCTCTGTAAGGTGCCAGTTATCTAAGGACGATGATGCGTAATGTGTACTTTTGTCAGAAGTCCCATCTGGGGCATACATTCCCCAGCCATCCCAATTATGTCTGTTGTAATTGGGATTATTCGAAGAGTAATCAAAATCATAATCTGGAATTAGTTTGTTATTGTTCTTACCTAAAATTTCTATACTTTTTAATGTCAACTTCCCTCCTGTACCACCTACCGAATAGGAAGGGGGACTTGTAGCACTCGAAAATGAATTTTGAGAATTGGTACATAGAGAATAGTCAAAATTAAATTTAGTGCGGTTCAATTGCTTTTGATCCAAAAATGTTCTTATTGCGGTTTGAGACGTACCATCACTGGCAATATCATATAAATCCAATACCTGATCTAAATCATCTACACTGGTCTCCACCAAATTCAAATTATTGGAAGACGCAATAGTAAAACCTTGACCACCACTGGAGGTAGAGGCGACTAAATCTCTATAATCCTCTTTGGCAAGAACTACTATCTCTTTCAGGTACATCGAGGAGGCAGGATTACTGGTACTTGTGTAGGAACCACGTCCGTCTTGACGAACATCTTTAATAAAAAGACCAATATGGGTTTTGGTACTAATGGAATTTAAATAATAGATTTCCTTAGTCCCTTCAGTAAAAACCCCGCCATTGGAGCCATCAGGATGCGGGCTTAAATCTGACGTCAAATATGGAAATCTATACTTGTATTCAGATGAAAATTTACCGTAGTCCAATTCAACCCAATACCCCCAATCTGTTTCATCCAGCTGCCCTGAAGTCCCTATCGAAGCCCTATCTACAAAGTCGGCACCCGTAATTGCCGTTAGGAGCCAAGTTGTTGCATAGTCATCCTGAATGGAGCCAGTTGCATAGTCACTGGCCGAGGCTTGTTGTGATTTAGTGAAATAACTTTTATTATATACTGGAATAGAATAATGGTATGTTGTGCCATTTTCAGCAGTTATCATAAAGCCACCAATTCCATATTCAGGTAGGCCCGTTCTGTCCAATTTGCTAATAAAGCCTTTAGCCTTAGCTATATTATTGGTAATCTCTTTATTGGTGAACCATTGTACATTCCTACCTTTCACCAGTTTATTATTAATAAGCGAACCGTCTGATCGATTAGGTTCATTCCGTACACTATAAAAATAGGGATCTGTAACTTTCATATTTAAAGCTGTACTTGAGGATCCCCAATTATAGGTTTCGCCATGGAAACCTAAACTGCTTCCATTGGTAGCATGATACTGATAATTGTTCGCTAATTCACCCTTGTAGTAAAAATCAACTTTATTTGTTGAATTATTTAAGGCCTCTAAAAAAGGCACGGCATTTATTCCATTTCCATTAATATCATGGGGATACGAAACACTTCCAATATCAGTTCGATATGGACTTATCGGTCCTGAAATACCTTGCCCCATCACCTGATAATTATCATAAGCAATACTGGTTGGATTGGTGGTTTGACCATAATTCCCACTCACGTGATAATGCATATCACTCACAATGTCCTCATCCACGTTTTGATCATTATTAAAAATCTTTGCATAATTCGGAGAACTTTCTGAATTGTTCTGAACATATAGCCTATTAAAAGTTCCATCCGCTAAACTTAAATCTACAGCTAAGGGATTATCTGAATTTTCCATATCTCCCAGATACAAACTACCATACATTTTATCGGTTCTGCTTGCATCTAAATTGTATTTGTAATATTTAACCCAAAAACCCCATTCTTTAAGATTCCAATCATCTACACTTATGGATGAACTATTTAACCCTCCTGAAACTACGGATATAGCAGCATTACCAACGGTAAATGCGGATTTCATTTGGCTAGCATAGGGCGCGGTAGACTGCTGAACATTCGAACCCAAAGACATTGTAACAACACTTAAAACCGCCATTCCTACCTGAAAAGGATTAGCCGTAACGGTGCCTGTATGCGAGTTATAATTTACTCCTAAGGCAGTAAACCCCGATTGAGATCCATAACCCACTCTAAAAATATTACTCAGTCCTACAGAACCACTATTCCCCTTTTCAGAATCCCACCCGCCTTGATATATTCCAAAAAAATTCATTGCAAATCCATTACTACCTTCAGCCACCATCGTATTCACCAAAGATTGACCATGAAAATCATCAGGAAATTGAGATACATTTCTAGCGATAACCCCTGGATTCAATGACCAACCCAACCCAACCCATGAAGCTTCAGTTTCCAACCCCACTCCCGAATGGTAAGATAACGGCATACTAAAATCACCGTTTGGCCCAGGGATGCTAATTAAGGGTATACCATAGGTCATATCACCAGTTTTGAGATCCACCATATCGCTGGTACCAATCGGCTCAAACCCTTGAAACTCTCTTTGAGATGGGCCATTTGTTAGAGCCCATGAAACTGAAGGAAATAATGTACTGTTTAAAAATACTACTACCAATAAGCAGGAAAGCACTTTTGTTGTTTTCGTTTTTTTCATAAACTTTTAGTTTTTGAATGTAAAAAGCAAGGGTTTTTTTGCAATAAATTTGTTTTGATAAAAAATACGTATTGGAGATGATTTTTTAATATTCTCTTGGTTGAAGCATAGCAAAGTTGTAAAGTCACCACTCATTCCATAGGTTCTTGGAGCAGAGGTAAGCAATGGTAATATAGTATCTCCATCAGCACCTATCGCTCCAAAGGTCAAACCTGTATTAAAAGAATGCTCTTCCAAAGCTTTTGTAAAGATTTCAGGATCGCCAGCCAATTGTTCCAAGGGGTCAAAACCTTGGTAGCTCATGGAAAAGACAAAAATCCGTACAGAATCCAAATGGTTTTCTTGATAGTATCCTTCGTCACTTTCATATTTCATTTTAAAAGTGAAATCACCTTTACTCAATTTTGATACATAATTATTATTACTATCACCCCTGGCGGCAATGGTAAATAAAGAATCATCAAATTTAACTTCACATGACGCCCAAATAAAAATTAAACCTAACACCAATAAACACCTACCTAGCTCCTTCATCTATGTATTCAATTAATTCCTGCGTAATATCAATCTCATCTATTGCATACAATACGTTTCCACCACCTGTCGCTCCAAAAAGAATATCTATTCCATTTTTTTTGGAAAATGACCTAATAAATGAATTTAATTCATCTCTGACCTCTGCAGAAAGGCGTTGATCTTCTGCCTGCAAATGCCCCTGAAACTGTTGTCTTAATTGATTAACTCTCGATAATTCTTTGGCAAGTCGGACAGTATCAACATCTGCTTTTTCACCTTGAATACTATTTAAATAAATTGATGCAGAATCAATTTCTACTTGCATTTGGCGCTTTTTTTCTTCCAATAATTCATCAATTCCCTTTAATTTTACATAATGGGCAACTACCCTACTATTATCGATAAAATAGGTGTTTGAGGGGCGCAACAAGAAAAACAATACAAGCCCGGTAATTACGGCAAGAACCAATTGTATAATTATCTGTTTGAAACTCATGAGTGAGGTCAATTTAAAATCAATATTTAGGAATTTTGGACTATTTATCAATGGGAAACCCTAAAAAATAGAAGGGTGAAAAATTAGGGGCAAAGCAAAATCACCTATGAATTTTCGGGAGTAAAACTTTAAATGCGACATTTTAGAAATTTTGGTTAGTAAGAATTTCTAAAAGAAATAAAAGCTCTAAAACGAAGGGAAATTTTATTTCTTTGGTATAAATATATACTTTTTTTCTTTCAAAATCATAAAAAAAAACGATCAATATTATAACAAAAAAACCAATTTTTAACTTTAAAAAATTGAAAACCATCTTTTTGTGCCGAGAGATTTTCAATAAATATTATTGAAAAAAAATATTTTTTAAAAATGACACCTGTTTCCTGTTGGCCGGCTGTCCCTTAGGCTGGCTCCCCCTTTTGGCCAAAAAATACCCAAGAAAAATCCTAAACTAACCAATCGCTTATTGGCACTAGTTTAGATACACAACCTTCTCTTAACCAGCATCTTCGAAATTTTAATGCTGACCTTTTGCGGTTGGTATACTATCTATCTTGACCAGGGTGGTCTTTTGACTTTGAACGAGAACTTTCCAAACCCAATATCTTGGAATCCCCCTCCCTAAGAATCTTTTCCCACTCCATGGTCAGGCTGTAGGTCCGACCTTTCTTGGATGGGTTTTTAATATTTATAAAATGGGAGTCTAGCCATTCGGCAAGGTTTCGGTAAACCGATCGGCTTGACATTCCCAGATGGTCTGCCATCTCCTGTAAACTCACTTCTTTTGATTTTTCAAATAAAGAAAGAAGTTGTCTTTGCAAGGGACGCAGCTCCCTCAGCTTTTCTGACTGATCCAACGCTGGTAGGTCTCTCCACTTTTCTACTTCATTTCTTACGTTTCCAAAGGATCGTGCCATCCCAGAGAGAAAATACTCAAGGAAAGGAGTTACGTTGGCCTCGGATCTTCCCCGTCTAAATTAAGACGAATAAACCTTTTAGATTTGGGTCTGGCCATTTGATGTTCAATTTTGTTCGGAAATCTTGGTATAGAAGCAAAAAAAATACACTAACAACATTGTCGAAGTCAAGAAAGGTAATTTGACATTTTGTAAATATAATTATTTATCCAATCATGAGAGATTTACTCTATGGTCAATAGAATTTTGTTTTGTTTCAAACCATTTGCATGAAAAATCAACAATGTAAAAAGGAAATGACGTCCGAGTGAAACTATTTGCCCTTGCCTAATTCTCAAAACCCCATTGAAGTACTCAACTGAAACATCGGCAAGTACATGGCTATTAAAATTATGGCAACAAAAACTCCTAGAAAAACAATAATTAATGGTTCTATCACATTGCCCAACATTTTAGCCTTATGTTGTAATTCGCTTTCTTTTTGGATTGCGAATTTTTTTAGAATCATTCCCAATTGATTTGATTCTTCGCCAACCTTTATTAAACTTAGCAATCTTTTCGAAAAAATGGAAAACAATTTCATTCCTTCATATAGGCTTTGACCCTTATAAATTTGTTTTTCAACTGATAGAAGTGCTTGTTCAATGGGATAAAAAACGATCATTTTACTGGTAAGGTTTAAGGCTTCTGTCAAAGGAACCTTTGACTCCAATAATAAACCTAGACTTTGCGCCATTCTCAAAATATTAGATTCTTTAATTAATTCCCCTACAATTGGTGTTCTCAGCAATAGAAAAAAGTAAATAGACTTATACCGATCTGTTTTTCTAAACAAAAGATGTAGTGTAAAAAAGAAGGCAAATATGAAAATAGAAATAGTGAAATAGGTGGAAAAACCTTCGGATACACGAAGGATCATTTCTGTTAACCAAGGTAAATCTCCACCAATTCTTTGGAAAACGTCTTCAAAAAGAGGGACCATATAAACCAACATAAATGTAATGGCTAAAATGGCGGTTAATAAAATAACAAAGGGATAGGTTAAAGCTCCAATAATGGAACGTTTCTGGTTGATTTTTTGGCTATAAAAATTAGCTAGCCCCTTTAGAACCTTTATTAAAGTGCCAGATTCCTCTCCAATCCTTATGGAATAATACTCATAATCCGAAAACTGTGGTAGAATTTTTAAACTCTCAGAAAACTTCATTCCCTGAGTAATGTTTTCAATAATCTGGGAAAAAATCTTTTTTTGCTTTTCCTTTTTGGTTTGGTCAAGAATCAAATCAAGAGAGGCCTTTATATTTAAGCCCGCTTCCAATAATAAAGCCATTTCGGAAAAAAAGTTTTCTTTCTGGGCGTCTTTTAATTTGTTACCACCAATTTCTTTGGAAAGAACAGTGGATATTTGACCAATTAAAGAAGCACTAGTTCCTTGCTCCCCATTAGTTCCTTGGTTTTCATTCTCAAATTCATTTAAGGAAACGGACATATTAATTAATATAATTTGATATCGGGTAGTCCTTATAAAAAGTCAAGCTGCGATGTGGTTTATTATTATTTAATAGATGCAAATTGGCTGAAGTCACCCAATCTCGCTCGTTAAATTTACTAGCTTCTATAAGGTGAGGCCCAATTAAGAATGCCTTTTCCGTTTTGTCTTTATCTTCCGGCTCGCGTATCATTTTTTCGCTGTCTGAATGCCAATTTATTGTTTTAGTTTTTTTATAAATTATTAATACTTCTTCCTTCCATCTAATACTATCGGCTTCTATGAAGTCCTGTTTTAAAACAAGTCTAGTGCTAATACATTCCTCATTTATTTCACGATTCATTTGACTCAAACTAAAATAAGTGCCAACCATTTTAAAAGCACCCAATATTAAAATCATCACAAGAGAGCTAAGCACCAAAGTAATTATCATTTCCAGTATGGTGAAGGACTTAATCTTTTTCATAAACCTTAAATAATCGATTTCTTGTGTAAACCCTCCTTCCCTTAGGGTTCAAAGCCAATATTTCCACTGAATATAAATCTTCGGATAAAGACTTAATCTCTCCTTCGAAGGCTAAACCCTTTTCTTTGTATTCAAAATATTCATGTTTTTTCAGGGAAATACTGGAAATGGTATCTAATATTTCTGCACTGATTTCCTGTGCATCCAAGAGAGACTGTGTTGAGGATGAGGGAGAGGAAACCAATAAAAACACGGACATACCCATTCCTGTTACCAAAGAGATAATGGTTGCCGCAACAATGGTTTCTACTAAACTACTTGCCTTTACCTTTTTACTCATTTTATCCAATCTACAATTATTGGGCTCCCTCCTTTACTATCGAAATAAAAACCACCATAATCTGAACCCAAAAACGTCCCCTCCACTTTACCGTCCAAAATGTGGTTTTCATATATGCCTGATGCTGTGGTAAGTAAAAAATTGTTCGTGAAAACAGTACCCTTTACCTTTCCGTTTAATTGCAAGTTTCCTTGACAATAAATATCTCCCCAAACCTCTGCTCCATTTACAATATTTAAGGAAATGAAATTATTTCTTCTGTTACTTCTTTCTTCTAAAACCATAATATTCCCTTTAAATTGACAACCTGTTGAGATTTTAATATTTCCATTTTGCATTTTATTATTTACAAGTAGTAGAGAACTTGGATAGTTTAATAAACTTTTATTTTCTAAAATTATGCTGTCTTTCGCTAAAGCATGAATTCGGGAGCCCTTAGCACCATTAATGCTAATATTCGGAGCTATCAAAACAATTTGATCTAGGTAAGTACTGCTATTAACCACTATTTCTTTATCTGAATGAATTATGATGTTTCCTTTTAATTCCACATCACTTAAAATAATAGGCTCCTCAGAATGGTAGAGTATGGTCTTTTTTAAAAAGGGATGGGACTGTTTAGCTTCTCTCAAGTTTGAAAAATCCAAAACACTATCCACTTCCCTATATTTTCCATCTAAATATCCGCCCCAATATTCTTTATAGTCTATTTCAATTTTAGGTAAAACTGGCTTGCTTCTTTTTAATTTACCATAAAACAATTGCCTCCTAGTATAATTCTTTCCTTCAATATAGGCTCTATCAATGCCTTTAGCAGAAATATGAAGATTCCCCCTTAATAGAGCCTCCCCAGACACCAACAAAGGCCTGTTTCTGTCGGCTAGCCAAACCGCCACAGAATCAAATTCTGGTGACAAGAAACCCGCTATTGCTGTTTGGCTATATGAGTTTCTTTTAAACCTCGCCTTAGAAATCAAAATCTGAAAAAGACCCCAGTTCCTCTTTTTTAGTCTAACTGTATCAGCCCCCCCCTTAAAAAGATCCATTTCCCAATCCCTATCATCAAAATTCGATTGCTTGGAAAGCAAAAATTCAATTCCTGATCTTGAATTATCCAAAACCTTTTCTTGTTGATCAGAATGAATAAAAAAAGCCCTGCTCATAAAAGCCAGGCCAATCATAAGGGAGCAGATAATAGATATTATCAAAGAAATTAATAGAGCATAATATAGTGAACCTGCTCTGAGCATTATTTAATTTTAAACACCCTTTTTTCCTCTTCCAAAAATTCCAACTGGATAGAGTCTGCTGCGGCTTTGATAAGCTTTAATTCTTGAAAAACATCATGCAGTTTATAAAAATAATTCACCCTATTAATTTCAACTATATACAATGGGGGCTCGCCATTTTTGTTTTCTACGGAACCTTTAAAATTTATGGCAGGCCATTGAATTATTTTCTTTTTCGGCTTGACTATTTTCTTTTCAATCTTCGCTTTCTTTATTTGATTTCCTGCAGGGCTAGCATTATTTTGTTTAGATTTTGGCTTAAGGAAGGGATCCTTATAATTTAAGTCAAGTTGATATATTTCCTTTTTTCCATCTGCTGATTTAAGATTTGGTAAATTATAGGTAGGAGAGGTGTCGGGTTCCCCAAAATCAGAAAGATTGCTGAATATTTTAAACCCTATATAGCCCCAAATGGCCAGAACAAGGGTTAACAAAATTGCTATTTGTCCCTTTTTTTTCAATTAACCGTTAATTTTCGTGATGCAGTAAAAGTGCTTTCATTTCCAGCCGCGTCAAAGGATTTAACTCGCCAAAAATAGCTACCAAGAGGTAAGGAGTCTACAACTACTAAATTGTCCTTCGTCCTAAAGGCCCTGTACAAACTAGAAAAAGAGGAGTTCTGACTAATGTATAAGGAATCCATAATTTCTGCACCATTATTTAGCCCAGCACGGTTCCATTTAAAATCTATTCTATAATCTGAAATTACCGCATTTGAATCCGGTTCTAATAGGTTTGGTAAATTGGGGCTTGTGGTATCAATAAAAAGGCTACGTTTTGAAAACACAGAATTTGTTAAATCATTTTGAGCCCTAACCTTCCAAACATAAGCTCCTTCTTCAAGGTTTACCATTCTTAAAGAATCCTCCTCTTGTACAGCCTGAAAAATTAATGTCCCAGACTCTGTAGGAGACCATATTTCAAAGCTATATTCTTTGGCGTTGTATATTTTTTGCCAATTAAACACTTGAGTAGAATTATTACTGGTATCAAAATCCTTTGGACTTAATAATTGTAAAGTTTGGGTACTTAAGTTAATAGTGCTATCAATAAATAAAGTATGGACTGTATAGGGGCTAGCGCTAGAATAATTAAAGGCCCTAATGCTCCATTGATATTCTCCCGGAGTAAGGGTTATTAAAAATTTATTTCTGGTAATAATGGTATCAATTATTAGTCTATCAATTTGGGCAAAAGAAGGGCTTACAATTTGCAGTTCATAATCAATTGCATCGTCTAGTTCATACCACAAAAACTGCTGTGTTGCTATACTGGTTCTTAAACTATCTCGCGGAGTTAAAACCTCAACCGACTCATCATTTAATTGAGGCTCTTGAAATTCACTGCAAGAGCCCATTAAAGCAATGCTGAAAAGGTAAATCACAAACTTAACTTGCTTCATTTTCTACTTTTTTAATCTTTTGAACATATAGTTTAAGAAACAACTCTTCCTTATTTTTTTTGAAGTTTTTCTGAAGTTCAAAATCTACGGAGGAAAGTGAGCCGCCTACAAAGGAATTTTCCAAATGCTGAACCAATTTTAACAAGGGATGAAATGGTCCTTGAATCTTTACAACAATAGTCTCCACCTCATAGGATTTTTCTATCCCCTTAATCGACTCTGAAAAATCAACTAATATTAACTTTAAAGAATCACAGAAATAGCCGACATCATTTAATAGATTCTCCTGAAAATTATCAAGTTTATTAATACTTCCAAAGGAATTATCCAATTCCAAATTTCTTCCTTTCCAGTATAAAATCTGACTTTCGAGATCCTCAATATCGCCGCTTAAGGTTTCGAATCTTTTGCTTTCCTTATATTCATGGATAGCCCTTTTTATGGAAAACTGATAAGAAAGGATACTTAGGGCAAACAGCAATGTTAGCCCAATATAAAATCGCCTTTGAAATTTAGATATACTTGCCTTCATTTCAACCGAATATTAATGGAAAAATCTGCCCTATGTCCCTTATTCTGTTCCTTATATCCAAGGATTTCAATGTCTGATACCCAATCCAATTTCTTAACGCTCGTAAACCAAGAATTGAATATTATGTAATTAACAGTTTCCCCTTCTATTTTAATCTCCTCTTTTTTAAATCTAAAAAGGTTTGTCCTCTTTTCCCTTTTTCGCAAAGGAGATAAGTTTACCGATTTTAGATAAAGTCCTTTTGGAATTTTCAATGCCAACTGATCCATCATTTTAGAATAAGGCAAATTCGATGACTTGTTTATTTCTAAAAAGGCCTGTTTTTCATTAAAATCAGACTCTAGCTTCTTCATCAATTGTAAACTCGCCTTATAAGTCTCATTATTAAATGTTTTAGATTGGTTAGAATCATGATAGTTATTCCACACCAAAAAACTGGTGGAAAGCACAACTAAAAATAGGGCCAATAGAAATTTTCCAGTTTTGCGGATTAGGTTTTCAAAAAACCAATCCCTTCGCCAAAATTCAATACTTTCAAAATTAGAATTGTATTTTTTCTTTAAAAAAAAGTTTAAACCATTTAAATAGGAAACAATAAACTCATCGGAAATTATTTGTCCAAATAAATTAAGCTTCTCTTTATTCACTTTCTGGCCATTGCTAAGAACCTTAAAATCCTTAAGGTCAATTTGATAAATGGAAAGCTCTATCTTTTTAGTTTCAAACTGTTTTTTTAGTAATTGATGAATAGAACCAATTCCTATGTTCAATTCTATCACTCTAAACCCAAATTTTTGGATCATTTCAATAGTTTCTAAAACCACCTCCTTCCTCGCCACTGATACATGATATTTTGAAGGTGCTAATTTATCTACATCAAAAAGAGTTTCTTCTTTAGGAATATTTGGGAAGGCCTGCCTTACTATGTTTTCATCATTCTCTACTGAAATGGTATTATTTAAAATCTTTCGCCCCCCCATTAATAGAAAAATGGGCAGAGCCTTATCAAAAGGTTTTAACATTTCTGGGATTTGCGTAGCGGAACTATTGTTCATCAAATCCACCTGACCCTTATTTATTTTTAAATGGGATAGATAGAAATTTTGACCTAGTTCTGTTCTAACACATTCAATGGCTAAAATTTCATTAGGTACTGAAAACCTTACTTTTATTTTTTCTAATAAACTCAATAGATAATACTTGGCTTAATAAAAATATTTAGCTTACTTTTTTTGTCATTAGTAGTTCTGCTGCTAAATAGATATTTTAAAATGGGAATTCTAGATAAGAATGGTATTCCAGAACCTGAATCATCTAAGGTTTTTTCTTCAAGGCCACCTAATAAAATCATTTCTCCATTTTTCACTCTGATCATAGAATTAAAATTCCGATTTACAGCACCTGGTGGTGCATCGGGAGACTCCCTTGCAGTAAAATCACTTTGGTCTACCTGAATTTCCAAAGTAACACTGCTATCTCCTGCCACAAAAGGCTTTACGGTTAGGGTGAAATTTGCCTGTACAGATTGAAAAGTACGTGTAACTTGAGTTACTGGAGATTGTGCTCCCTGAATACTTGCTTGTTGATTGACATAGTATTGGGTGCTTCCAATACTTATGGATGCTTCATGACCATTAAGGGTTGATAATTTTGGGGTTGAGCGTACATTAAGCACGCCATTATCTTCAAGCAATCTGAGGTTTACATAAAAATTTGGAGTCACTGGACCAAGGTTTAAGGAACCGAAGCCATCAAAATTTTGAATCAATGTATTTAGTGAATTCGCATTTAAACTATAATCAAAACCTGGGTATACAGAACCCCCAGAGGTTCCTGGTTCTTCACCAACTCCAGCTTCAATTCCAGTGGATAGGTTATGATTCTTTTGATAATCAATAATAATCACCTCTATAAGTACCACTGGAACGGGTTGATCTATATTAATGATGAACCTTTCCAATTCCATAATTTGTGGATAGGAACCGCTTACTAGCAAACTGTTAAGTTCAGTAAACTCTTTAATGCTTAGTCCTGATCTAATATTTTCAGGAATATATTCAATGATTTTTTCTACAGAACGGTGTTGCAAAAAGATCCTTTTAGACTCCCTGAGGCCTTCTTCTGTTCTCTCCCCTATTATTACTACACCATCTTTTTCGCGAAATGTGTATTTAGTTCCTGAAAAGATCCTTTGTAACAATACTGATAGGGAAACATTCTGTACACTTAGGGTTATTGTTCCATCAAGTTTTGAAAACAAAAAATAATCCAAACCCATTTCCTGAAATATAGATCGCACCACTTCCTTAATGGGTTCATTTTCTACGGTTAAGCTCACAAAACCAGAGTCAAACTCAAAAATTGAGGATTGACTATTTTGGGCTAAGCTTTGAAATCGTGAAGAAGGGTCCTGATTTTTGTTCTTTTCTAATTTTTCAATTAAGTAAAAGCCTTCTAAATTCTTGGTGATCTGCAAGTCATTTGCAAATGCAATTTGCTCCAGGCCTTGTTCTAGTAAAACATCCTGCAAATAAATTGATAATAGTTTCGATTCTAAACCTGGTTGAAAAACAATGTTTTTACCCGTTTTTTGGGTTAAAGACCTTGTCACCAAAGGCAAACTATCTTGTTTTAATTCTAAACTTAATAAGGAGTTTATAGTGTCAAATTTTATGGAAATAGGTTTTCGTATTTTGGCAATTACTTCTACTTCCTGTTCAAAAGGTTTGATGTGAATAATATTACCAGTGATATCAAAATCAAGTTTATGCTGTTTGGCTAAAAACACTAATAATTCCAGAACCGTAACATTCGATAGATTATTAATCACCTTTCCCTTTACATTAGGGTCAACACTAATATTCACATCGCTACTCTTTCCTAGGCCCACTAAAAAATCAGCTAGTTCTATGGTTTCCCCTACCGAGAAGTCAACCTTTTCTTCAAGCCCTGGGCTATCCGCTGTTAACACTTCAAGTTGGTTTCTGAGATTAACAAATCGATCCTGAGCCAAAATTCGACTTGCGCAAATCAGGTATAGTAAGACGAAGCAAATGTTTTTATATTTCATAAACTAGTTCATTAGAATTGAATACACTTCCTCAATTGAAGTTTCTCCCTCTTGTATAAGCTCAAAGGCCCTATCCGATAAGGTTTTAAAGCCCTTAGGTTGCAACACTTGCTGGAGTTGATTAATATCCTTTTTAATAATATCAGAAATCTCAGAATCCATATTCAAAAGTTCGTATATCGCCACTCTGCCTTTGTATCCGGTATAATGACATGAATCACAGCCTATAGGTATAGTATGGAATTCCACTAATTGTGTAGGTTTAAAAGATTTGGGCCATAGTTGGGAGTCCAATTTCTTTTCAATTTTGCAATGCCGGCAAAGTTTTCGCACCAACCTTTGGGCTGCACTTAAATTAAAAGTACTAGCAATTAAAAAGGCTGGTACCCCCATATCTATCAATCGAGTTATAGTTCCAATAGCTGAGTTGGTATGAATAGTTGAAAAAACCAAATGGCCAGTAAGTGCTGCTCGAATTGCCATTTGAGCAGTATCCACATCCCGAATTTCGCCAATCATAATTACATCTGGATCCTGCCTTAAAAAGGTTTTCATGGCTGCAGAAAAATCTAAACCAATATTCTCCCTAAGTTGAACCTGATTCACCCCTTCAATGGTATATTCAATAGGATCTTCAATAGTTAAAATATTCCTCGACTCCTCGTTAAGGAGCTTTAAAGTAGCGTAAAGTGTAGTTGTTTTTCCAGATCCAGTTGGCCCGCTAATAAGAATAACTCCATTGGGTTTTTTTATAGATTCTTTAAAAATTTCTAACTCCTCCTTTTGAAAACCCAATTTTGTTAAATCGATTTTTGAGCCATCCCTACTTAATAATCTTAAAACGATTTTCTCTCCAAATAATGTGGGAAGAACCGAAACTCTTATATCAAATTTACTGTCTCCAAAAACAAATTCAATTCTTCCATCTTGAGGTAGTCTCTTTTCCGCAATATCGAGGTGGCTCATTATTTTAATACGGTTCACAATAGGCCTAAAATCATCAATGGAAATTTGATATCGCTCTACAAGCTTCCCATCGATTCTGATTCTTACTCTACACTTATCGGCATAAGGTTCAATATGTATATCACTACTTCCAAGTTTGTTAGCTTCATCAATCAGTTTACGCAGAAAATCTTTTTCCTGATCGTAGTTTAAGGTTTCCTTGGATCTTTTGTTTGTATTTCTATAATATTTGGCTAAGGTGCGTTTTAGCTTAGCCTCATCTGTTTTTATCAGTAAAACCTCTTTTCCAAAAACCATTTCCAATTCATCTTTTAATTCTGCATCGTCAGTTGAGGCGTAAAAGGATATTTGTTCTGTTGAAAATTCTTTTGGTATAATGCAATAATGATAGGCTTGATCCGAAGATATTTCTTGTTGAATGGAAACCTCTAAATCTAAAATATCCTCCATTTTTAATATAGTATTAAATCCAAAAGATAGTTATTCATTGAGCTGGGAATATTGAAAATCAAACATAGTACTAAGACTAAGGATTGAATACCGGCCAAGGGTATGGTTTTTTCCTTAAAAAAAATAAGACCAGCTAAAGCACTAAGCAATAAACTTATGACCATAAAAATTTGGTAAAAAGGAAAGGGTAGTGAAATAGCCAGAACTAAAAAAAACAATAGATCTCCAAGACCAATGTATTTTGCCAATAAAGTTTTAAAAGAAATTCCTTTAAAGGCGAAAAACAAAATTAATACTGAGCACTGGAAAAGGGTAAACAGCAAATTGGGAATAATGGAGTAGACAAAAAAGTCCATATCTGGAAACGGGTTTTTAGTTAGAGTTAAAAGGAGCATTGCCAAGGGAAATAAAAACCATGTAACTTCTCTTGATTTAAAATCCTGATAGCAAATTAGAAGCAATACCACCAAAGGAGTATATGAGACTAAGTGGTGGTAAACCATTAATCTTTAATGATCTCTGTTAGCTTTTTATCCTGGTCAATTTCCCATACATTAAAAACACCATCACCGTCAAAATCAGCCAAAGCAGTAGCTCTAGCCTTGAACCTGGTGGCTTCAATTTCAATTATCTCGATACTGTAATTTGCATCCCCCCCTTCTTCAATTGTTTTTGGATGTTCAAAGCCGATATCAATAAAATCATCCGAAAATTTGGAGTGCAGCATGAAATGGCTTCGTTCAAGGGTATAAAGATGATTAAGTTGTTGCTGAGCTTCAATACTTTTGGCTTTTCCAATTAGAGGCATAAGATTAGGTAGAGCTAGCAAGATTAATATCCCAATTATTACCAATACAATGAGTAATTCATTAAGGGTATAAGCCTTTAATTTTTTTTGCGACTGTTTCATGGTCAATTTAATTTAAGAGTCCAAGAGAAAAAAATGGAATAGTTGAACAGCTATTTTTCATTATTTTAGATTCTCATTGGGAGGTTACCAAAACTAAACAAAACTATCGATTAAAGAAAAATTTACCTCTACAAAATCGAACTCTCTATATTCATGATTTTCAGTTCCATCACCTATTAAATTCTTCAATTGCCAATATCAATGAAATTTAAAAATTAAAGCTAGTAACCCCTATATTCTTATTCATCAAGATTTTTGGATTTAAATGGAAATATTAAGTTAATTGGTAAAAGGAAATGAGAATGAACCCCTTCTTGACACGTCGAACGCGATGATCGCACATGATTTTAAGGTCTTCGCGCTCTTTAAAAACTAGATCTGAAAACTCTTCCCCAACGTATGTCTTGTTGTCTTCGTTTCTCCAGTAACTCGCCGTGGAGCACGGGATTGCATGTATTAAGTTAGGTGGTAGCAAAGCTTTTCTATGCCCAATGCATAACATTGCTTTATGCAGGTATGGTAGCGCTTGTGCTTCATAAATATACTTTAAAAACCCTCTATTTCGTTCGATGTTGAATTTTGGGGTTAAAAACATTGGTGCTGAAAATCAGAAAGATAGGATATTTTCCGTTCGATAACGTTATA
This sequence comes from uncultured Cryomorphaceae bacterium, assembly GCA_963976435.1. Lineage (GTDB taxonomy): Bacteria > Bacteroidota > Bacteroidia > Flavobacteriales > Schleiferiaceae > CAKZNE01. The sequence continues at coordinate 28,588 of CAXBKQ010000028.1, forward strand.
AAAGGGGGAGCCGATTGCCGAGAAGATGGCCACTGCTTTGGATATGTCTTTGGATGAGATGGTCTATGGCCAACAAAATGAAAAAGCCCGCATCCGCATTGCGGATAACGAGCTTCTTAGTCTTTTCAATAAAACACAACAACTGCCAGACGACCAAAAGAAAACTGTAGTTGACTTGCTGTCTGCTTTCCTGCTAAAATCTAATCTTAAACAGCAGCTCTCTTAATAAAAAAAGCCACCCCGAAGGATGGCTTTCAATTTCTATTTGATAGCTTATTTCTATTCTACTTTTTCTTTTATCACAGCATTTCCAAGCCCCAAGCTCTTAATCAAAGAATACAGCTCAGATTCTTTCTCTTTTCGATTCCCTTCAACTTGCACAGTCACATGCAAACCATCTTCTCCAATACCTTCTTCGATTACTTGACCAATATTTCGGTCTTCTATGGTATCTACCAAAGTGTAGCGTACAGATAAATCTGTTTCCATACTACCATCAAAAGGAACAAGAATGTTAAGTGTCATTTGTAAGCAGGATAAAAGTAACTTGATTTTCCTGTGTTCATGATTTCGGGGATTTCTGGTGTAGCTAACACAGATCCTATATCATAATTAACCTGCTCTCCTTTTAATTCTCCAACCTGAACGAAGTCTTCATTTGCTCTCCATACATACCAGCTTTTTGACACTTTTATATCAGAGTTCCCATAGTCATTGCTCCCCCTAAAATAAGGAGCTTCAATATTTGGTTCTAATCCAACATTACCAACCTTATTCCAAAGATTCATTTTTACCCCAAATTTGATGACTATGTGAGCATAGCATTGAACTTCTTCTTTTACTACATCCTCTAAATCGGGAGATTCATTGGCTTCATATCGCTTTTTAAAAACCCTGATTACTTCACTATTCAATTGAGTTAAATCCAGCATGATAAACTGGAAATAACCCTTTGTATTATTTTCTAAAGGCACTTCAAAAATGTCCCCTTCTTTTACTGTTAATCTCTTAGCCATATCACTTAATTCCGTGTAAATGCCACTTAGTAGGGCTTATAGAATTGATTTGATTGAATAGCTGCCCACCATTCTTTCCTAAACCATACTGATTAATTAAGCCTTGCTCCCAAACTCTAGCACCAGTTCGACTTAAATTTGATGCGCCTGGGATAGCTTCAAATCTGAGAAGTGATTTATTAGTCCCTGAAGCTAGATGCTCTGCAAAACGAACTGCTGGTGCTCGGTTTGTAATACCAACATATCGAACCTTACTCGCTGCATCAAGTCCACGATAAACTATATTAGTTCCTTGTGTCACCGCCCTAGCGGCATCCTCTACACTTACGTCCACTTTTTGAACTGCAAAAGTTTCTGTACTTGCCATCAGCAAGAACATACTTAAAACGATATACAGCCATTTTTTCATGTTCGCAAGATACGGATTATGCCTGTTTTTTCTTTTCATTTGAAGAAAAAAACACCCCTATAATTCGAGCTCGATTTTTTGTGGTGGTTTGGGAGCGAAGCGGACAAGGCAACATAAAAAATGAGCATCCAACCGAAGGGCGGAAGGTTTTTATCATTTAACTGTGGGGTCGTTTAAGTGCGTAAACACAGGAAAAACAGCCTTGAGCTAATCGGCTGGCTGCTGACTGTGGAGTGCAGCGTAATAGGCAGTAGACAAGCTTCGCGAGCCGTCCTGCGAGTGGGGCAAGGGTGGTGCAAAGGAAGTGTGAGGCACGAACACGTTTTGCAGCTATGTGTGTAGTGGAACGCAGCTTTTTTGTAAATTTTTCTATTACAAAAAGGCGGAGTGCAAAGGAACTTACACAAGGCTTACCTACCTGCCGGAGGCTTTTAATAAAATCAAGCCGCAGCCCGCAGCGACCCGCAGGCGAGCAAAATTATGGCAGGCGGTGGATGTGTGGCTGCTGACTGCAACGCAGTGGAAGGAAGCTGCCTAAGCAGACAAAGTAGCCTGCCGTGACAACTGATTGAGGAACGCAACAAGCATGACAAGCTCGGAGCTTTAGCGGAGACCCGAAGGGCAGCACAGCTCTTTTTTATTCATTTGAAAAATAAACACTTATAAAAAAGTGCTGTGATGGCTTGGCGTGATTGTTTGCTGACGATTGAAGGCGGAACACCGCTTTTCCTAGATTAGTTGGATTGCCCCTCGATGGGGCTTTCCAACTAAAATTATACGTCTCGGTGGGTTGGCTTGTGCGGTGGGGATTACTGCAGAGGATGGTATTTATTCACGTATTCGCTTAAATCTTCGGTGTCTTGTTGCCTGTATCTTTCTACATTGTCAACCCTTCTAAATCCACCCATGTACTGCGTTTTTCTTAGTCCGTATTGCTTTATCCAAAGGGTAATCCTGCTTTGCCTTATTTGATTAAAACGTATCAGGTTGATTTCGTTTTCTTGGGCTTGCTGCTTTACTTGTTTGAACAGGTCTTTTAATTGCCCTTGTAATCTTCCCAAGCATGTACATTGTGGACTAAATAGCTTTTCGGTGGTGTCTTTTTCCCTGTGCTTTTGGATGTAATCGTGTAGCGGTATGATTTGGTGGGATTCCAGTTTTAAGGTTCTACTTGCCTTTCTTTTGATGCCTTCAGGGATGTAAACCGTTCCTTTTTCCAAGTTTAAGTCTGTGAGTTCTATTCTAAAAATATCTCTCGTATCTAAGCATTGATAAACGATTAAGCCAAGTATAATTTTATCGCTAAAACGCCAGTAGCCTTTCTGTGATTGGGTTGTAAATGATTGATAGATTTTGTCCAGTTCTGCTTCACTAAAAAGCGGCATACTTTCGTGTTGTTCTCCCCTTATTTTTACTCCGTAGGCTATGTTGGGGATTTGTAGATAGTCGTAGTAAAGCCTGATGTTTCTTAGGGATTCATTGATTTTGGATTTGCTACTGCCTTGCCCGCCTGCCGAGGTAGGTTTTTGTAGATGCCCGATGTAGTTCAATAAGTCGTTGTAAGTGGCTTCTTGTATTTCCAGATTCCTTTGATTGAGCCAGTTCTGATAATCTGTGGCATAATACTCGGCTCTTTGTCTGCTCTTGGCCACATAGCCGTTTTTCTCCAGATGAAGGATAAAGTCATTCATTGATTTCCTCCATTAATCGTGTGTAAATCTGTGTACTGTCCAAGCTGTTGTGTCCTAAAAATCTACTGATTTGTTCCAGTGGCATACCGCCTTGTAAAAGGTGTGTGGCTATTGAGTGGCGTAAACCATGTAAACTTATTTGCTTTTGGATTCCTGCTTTTTCTACCAGTTGTTTGATTCTATTTCCCATGCTGCTGCCTTTCATGAACTTGCCGAACTTCCCTATAATTAAATACTCTTGGTTTTCTATGGCCAAGTACGGTCTGCTGTATTTCTGGTATTCTTTCAGGTCTTTGGCTACTCCTGCACTTAATGGAACATAGCGACCTTTGTAACTCTTTCCTGGTAACACCTGAAGCAAGCTTTTTTCGTAATGGATATGGTTAAGTTTTATCCGTTCTCCTTCCGAGTTTCTAAGTCCACAACCGTAATAAATAGCCAAGATTGCTCTATCTCGATATCCTAAAAGACTATCGTCTGTGGCTTCATAAAGTTGTTTGATTTCTGCTTGTGTCAAGATGGTTCTGTGCTTCTTGATGCCCTTTTCTACCTTGATTTTGCCCCGTAGTATTTTCCCTTGTCCTGTTAGTTGTAAGTATTTGTCTAATAGTCTGATTACGTTGATATGGCTTTGGATGTAGCTGCTACTTAATGCACCTCCGAACAATCGGTTTTTCTTTCTGTGTAACTCTTCACAGAACTTTTCAATATCACTTTGGTGTACCGTTTCTAAGGATTCTATTTTTTGGGATGGCAGCCAGTTTAAAAAGGTGGATAGTTGTCTGGTGTAACTCTCTGTGGTCGTTTCTGCGTAACCTAATCGTATCATCCATTCACTGAACTTTTCTTCGTATTGTAAAAACTCCCGCTTGTGCGTTTTGAGGTTTGTATTAGCAACTGGACTATTTGCATTCATAATCAAGGAGTTGAGTTGCTAGTTAGGTCAGTTCGCAACTGTTAACAGCGTTCGCAGCTTGGATAGTTTGCAAAGCTTTATCTAAAGCATTGGTAATGTTATTATTGAGCTTGGTGTATTCTTCTTTGTTGGTCAACTCGTATTCATAACCTGATTTGTGCTTGTTTCCTCCAATGATTTTGACGTAACCAAACTGCTGTAATTGATTCAGGTAATAGCGTAGATTGTGGGGATTAATTCGCATCCATTCCCTAATCGTAGAACGGTAAAAGCTGCTTCTATTTTCTCTAATCAAGTGTGCTTTTAGCACCTCTAAAAAATCCCTGCAAGCTTTGGTCAGTTCATCACTTTTAGCCAATAGCACATCTTTCAATAATTGATTGGCTTCTTCTATGTCCTCTAAAGTGGTTTCAATAAATTCTTCCCCTGTGGTTTCATCTTTTTGCCTATGGCGCTGCCATTGCTTGTAAAAGGTGATTACCTCAATAAAATTCAGGTAATGAGCATTGGTTCTAAGCGGCTTAAAAACTGTGTCGGGGATGATTAATTGAGTAGCATAAGGATTCCGTACTTTGATGGGCTGCAGTACGCTTTGGATGTCTTTAAAAAACTCCTTGATTTCTTCTTCTTGGCTTTTATTGATTGTGCCTGCACTTAGTCCTCTCTGGTAATTCATAATGCTTTCTTTATGGTTTTTGCTGTTGTCCAGATACACCAGTAAACTGCGGTTGGCATTGTCTTCATAGAGCTTTTCTCGTGTCGTTGTTCCTGCTAAGCATATCGGACCTTCTACTTGTAGCGTAATGGTTTTCATGTTCCCTTTCGCATCTTTTATCGGTATCGTTTTACTGATTCGTTTTTTGCTCATTAATTCCCTGATGGCGTACAAGATTTTGTCATCATTTGCACCGTCCAGATCCTCGATTAAGACCAGTTTGTTTTTGAGCTCTGTGCGTTCAAAGTAGTAGAGTGCATTCTCTGATAGGGTGGTGATTTCCAACTTGTGTTCCTCTGGTATCAGTTCACTGATTTTTTCCTGCAGGTAGGTTTTTCCTGTCCCACTTGCTCCAAGGCTAATAATATGTAAAGGCTGTTCTCGTAATCTCGATGTAAAGACCAGATACATTAATAGTCGATTGTTTTCTTCGCCTACCATGCCGCTTTTACCTATCAGTTCATTGGTTTTCTGTAGTAGCTTAGAAGTCTGCAAAAATTTGATGGCTGCTTGTTCCCTTTCTTTGGTTAAAAACCGCTTTTCTGCTTTCTTGGGCTTTTGTTGCTCTACCTGTTCCAGTCGGTAGTTTTCAAGTTCTTGGGTTAGTTCTGCAACTGCCAGTTGCATTTCTCTGCTGCCTGTTTCTAATCGCTCTGCTGCTTTTCTAATCAGTTTTTCGCTTTGGTCATCATGATATAAATCCAGACTGTGACGGATGCTGTGCAATGGGCTTCTACTATCGGTACGCTGTATTTTTAAAGTAACTTTTAGCTTGTCCAATGGATGCAGACCTACACCGCCCAAGATGGATATTAAAAGGTTGTCTTTCCGCCATGTGATGTACTCTTGATTGGTAACATCCAGTTTTGAGCTACTTGATTGTATTTCCTCTTTTTCATTTGAAGAAAAAATAACGGTTCTGTTTTCGATTAGGTGATTGAGTATTTCAGATTCATGACTTTGAACCAAGCTATTTGGGTCTTCACTTTCTGGTGTCTGTACTTGGCTGATTGTGGTATTTGGTAAAAGTTCGTTTAGTTGTTTGGCATATTTTTCTACCGCTTTTTGCCCTGCACTATCTCCATCTAAAAACAATATGATTTCCTGTAATTGCTTGCAGTTTTTGAGTGCTGCCGTGTGTTCTTGTGTTAGTCCATTTGTGCCGTAAAGTGCTAATGCCTGATATTCTGTGTACTTATTTACGGTCGCTGCATCTATGATGCTTTCGGTTAAAATGATGGTTTGAGTTTCTGCACTTGGGTAACTTGGATAAAGCCCTTTTCTGTTCTCTAAGTAGTAATGTCCTTTCGTTAAACTTCTGCCATAAAAGCTTACTATTTCTCCCTTTTGATTTCGCAGTGGGAACACGATGCAGCTTTTAAGTTTGGGATAGTGATAGCCTGTTTTTCCGTTGATGCTTGTTTGGTGGTTGCTGCCTATCTCCAGTTTCATATCGTACAGTTCCCTGCTCTTTAGATACTCGGTAGCTTTTCGGCTCTTGGACAGATTGGCTTTTAACTGGTGGAAGATTTCGTTTAGATCCTCCTTTGCTTTTACTGGTTCTACAAAACCAAGTAGGGATTTAGCTTTACTGATGGCTTCATGCTTGGTACACTTTTCTTTGTGCAGGATAAAATCTATCTGGTCGATGGCTTTGCCCGTATGTTCGCAGTTCCCACTGAAACAGTGTACCGTGTTGGTTTCGGGATAGACCTGCATACTTGGGTTTTTATCATCATGGAAGGGGCAGCACAGCATCTTGTTTTTGTTGGCTTGTAAACCGTAATGTTCCAAGACCTGACCTATCGACAACTTTTCTTTTATCTCTGCTATTTCCATTACAACAACTTTTTAAGTGTTTGCTTCACTTCTTTCAAAGCTGCTTTGTAATTGGTTTCTTCTTTGGCTTGTCTTTCTACGGGTTCAATAATCAATAGCCTGTCTCGTGTGGTTACATTCACCGTTTCACCAACTTTAAAACCAAGCTGCTCTATCCATATTCCCGATATTCTCAACTGTGGTACTTCTTTGTTGTCTGCTGAACGATTCAGACCGTAAACTTTCAACTGCCGTGATGCTTGTTTTGCCATATCTAAATTTTCTTTAAAAAAGTTTTTTGTAACTATTAGACGCAAAAATAGATTATATTCCCAAAACCACAAAGAACTATCAGCTTTTTTATCGTCCTATATTCCCGTATATTTGTATATAATTATGATTTAAAGACGCAAAACAGTCTTATTATGGATAAAATAACTGTTATCATAGCAAATTTGAGAAAAGAGAAGGGCTGGTCTCAATCTGATTTAGCCAATGAAAGTGGGGTATCTCGGGAGATGATTAGCAAATACGAAAGAGGGCTGGCTATTCCTTCGGTCGATGCTGCAAAAAAAATAGCAGATGCTTTTAGTGTTTCGCTTGACTATTTAGTAGGTGAAGGTATTAACGCCTCTTTTGATAAAAAGACATTGAAAAGATTACAAGAGATTGAAAATATGAAACCTGATTTTAGAACGCATCTGTTTTCCGTAATTGATTCAGTAATTAGGGATTACAAGACACAACAGGCATATTCATCTTAAAAACTATTGATTATGAAGGTTCTATTAGATATAAAAGACAGCCAAGCAATCCACTTAATGGAGGTGCTTAAAAGCTTACCCTATGTGAAGGCAAAACAGCTTACAGAGGCTAAAGCACAACTAATGACTGAGATTAGGGAAGCTGTAGAAGAAATAAAGTTAATCAGGGAAGGTAAAAAGCAAGCTCGTAACGCAGAAGATTTCCTCAATGAGTTATAGCGTTAAATCCATTGAGGTTTTTGAGCGACAAGCCAAGAAGCTTATCAAAAAATATCCCTCTCTAAAATCAGAACTGTTGGCTCTGATTCAGGAACTAAAACAAGACCCATCCCAAGGTACACCTCTCGGTAAAAACTGCTACAAAATACGCCTTGCCATTAAATCCAAAGGAAAAGGCAAATCTGGCGGTGCAAGGGTGATTACTAATTTTGTTGTATCGGAAGATTCTGTTTTTCTGCTTTCCATTTACGATAAAGCTGATAAGGAAAACCTGACCAATAAAGAACTCGAAGAACTTCTACAGTACGTACCTGATTGAAAAAAGCCACCCCGTAGGATGGCTTTGATATCTAACTTTTACTCTTCAAGTAGTAAGTCCTTTTTTGCGGCTTGTAAAGCTTCTAAAAACACGTAGTAGTCTACTTCGTTCACTTTAGGCTCATCAAAAAATTCTATTTTCAATTTATCTGCCCCATTATCTTGGTTGAGAAGTGCTACGTCTTTTCCATCAATATTGATATAAGCTACAAGTTCCTCATAATCAACTGGGCTCCCAATAATTATTTGATATCTCTTTTGTTCAGTCATAACTAAGGCAATTGTCTAAATCCATTAAATAGTCCATTTCTTGATAATCCAAAGCCACGGCCAGTTGCTCCATCAAAAATTCTGTAACCGCCATTACCTGCATTTTGGATAATAGGATTCTTTGAATTCAGAATACTATTCAATACATCTAACCCTTGTTGATTACCTGTTTTATGAGAAAACTTAATACTACTAAAGGGCCCAGGTCTACCAGCATGTTTCTGTAATGCCCTACCTGCTACACTCAATCCATTTTTATTTAGGACTTGAGCACTTGATAAAACATTTTTGGTTGTTGTTTGGGACAACATGGGCAAAAGCTTAGTACTCGACTTAGCAGCATCCTCTACACTTACGTCCACTTTTTGAACTGCAAAAGTTTCTGTACTTGCCATCAGCAAGAACATACTTAAAACGATATACAGCCATTTTTTCATGTTCGCAAGATACGGATTATGCCTGTTTTTTCTTTTCATTTGAAGAAAAAAACACCCCTATAATTCGAGCTCGATTTTTTGTGGTGGTTTGGGAGCGAAGCGGACAAGGCAACATAAAAAATGAGCATCCAACCGAAGGGCGGAAGGTTTTTATCATTTAACTGTGGGGTCGTTTAAGTGCGTAAACACAGGAAAAACAGCCTTGAGCTAATCGGCTGGCTGCTGACTGTGGAGTGCAGCGTAATAGGCAGTAGACAAGCTTCGCGAGCCGTCCTGCGAGTGGGGCAAGGGTGGTGCAAAGGAAGTGTGAGGCACGAACACGTTTTGCAGCTATGTGTGTAGTGGAACGCAGCTTTTTTGTAAATTTTTCTATTACAAAAAGGCGGAGTGCAAAGGAACTTACACAAGGCTTACCTACCTGCCGGAGGCTTTTAATAAAATCAAGCCGCAGCCCGCAGCGACCCGCAGGCGAGCAAAATTATGGCAGGCGGTGGATGTGTGGCTGCTGACTGCAACGCAGTGGAAGGAAGCTGCCTAAGCAGACAAAGTAGCCTGCCGTGACAACTGATTGAGGAACGCAACAAGCATGACAAGCTCGGAGCTTTAGCGGAGACCCGAAGGGCAGCACAGCTCTTTTTTATTCATTTGAAAAATAAACACTTATAAAAAAGTGCTGTGATGGCTTGGCGTGATTGTTTGCTGACGATTGAAGGCGGAACACCGCTTTTCCTAGATTAGTTGGATTGCCCCTCGATGGGGCTTTCCAACTAAAATTATACGTCTCGGTGGGTTGGCTTGTGCGGTGGGGATTACTGCAGAGGATGGTATTTATTCACGTATTCGCTTAAATCTTCGGTGTCTTGTTGCCTGTATCTTTCTACATTGTCAACCCTTCTAAATCCACCCATGTACTGCGTTTTTCTTAGTCCGTATTGCTTTATCCAAAGGGTAATCCTGCTTTGCCTTATTTGATTAAAACGTATCAGGTTGATTTCGTTTTCTTGGGCTTGCTGCTTTACTTGTTTGAACAGGTCTTTTAATTGCCCTTGTAATCTTCCCAAGCATGTACATTGTGGACTAAATAGCTTTTCGGTGGTGTCTTTTTCCCTGTGCTTTTGGATGTAATCGTGTAGCGGTATGATTTGGTGGGATTCCAGTTTTAAGGTTCTACTTGCCTTTCTTTTGATGCCTTCAGGGATGTAAACCGTTCCTTTTTCCAAGTTTAAGTCTGTGAGTTCTATTCTAAAAATATCTCTCGTATCTAAGCATTGATAAACGATTAAGCCAAGTATAATTTTATCGCTAAAACGCCAGTAGCCTTTCTGTGATTGGGTTGTAAATGATTGATAGATTTTGTCCAGTTCTGCTTCACTAAAAAGCGGCATACTTTCGTGTTGTTCTCCCCTTATTTTTACTCCGTAGGCTATGTTGGGGATTTGTAGATAGTCGTAGTAAAGCCTGATGTTTCTTAGGGATTCATTGATTTTGGATTTGCTACTGCCTTGCCCGCCTGCCGAGGTAGGTTTTTGTAGATGCCCGATGTAGTTCAATAAGTCGTTGTAAGTGGCTTCTTGTATTTCCAGATTCCTTTGATTGAGCCAGTTCTGATAATCTGTGGCATAATACTCGGCTCTTTGTCTGCTCTTGGCCACATAGCCGTTTTTCTCCAGATGAAGGATAAAGTCATTCATTGATTTCCTCCATTAATCGTGTGTAAATCTGTGTACTGTCCAAGCTGTTGTGTCCTAAAAATCTACTGATTTGTTCCAGTGGCATACCGCCTTGTAAAAGGTGTGTGGCTATTGAGTGGCGTAAACCATGTAAACTTATTTGCTTTTGGATTCCTGCTTTTTCTACCAGTTGTTTGATTCTATTTCCCATGCTGCTGCCTTTCATGAACTTGCCGAACTTCCCTATAATTAAATACTCTTGGTTTTCTATGGCCAAGTACGGTCTGCTGTATTTCTGGTATTCTTTCAGGTCTTTGGCTACTCCTGCACTTAATGGAACATAGCGACCTTTGTAACTCTTTCCTGGTAACACCTGAAGCAAGCTTTTTTCGTAATGGATATGGTTAAGTTTTATCCGTTCTCCTTCCGAGTTTCTAAGTCCACAACCGTAATAAATAGCCAAGATTGCTCTATCTCGATATCCTAAAAGACTATCGTCTGTGGCTTCATAAAGTTGTTTGATTTCTGCTTGTGTCAAGATGGTTCTGTGCTTCTTGATGCCCTTTTCTACCTTGATTTTGCCCCGTAGTATTTTCCCTTGTCCTGTTAGTTGTAAGTATTTGTCTAATAGTCTGATTACGTTGATATGGCTTTGGATGTAGCTGCTACTTAATGCACCTCCGAACAATCGGTTTTTCTTTCTGTGTAACTCTTCACAGAACTTTTCAATATCACTTTGGTGTACCGTTTCTAAGGATTCTATTTTTTGGGATGGCAGCCAGTTTAAAAAGGTGGATAGTTGTCTGGTGTAACTCTCTGTGGTCGTTTCTGCGTAACCTAATCGTATCATCCATTCACTGAACTTTTCTTCGTATTGTAAAAACTCCCGCTTGTGCGTTTTGAGGTTTGTATTAGCAACTGGACTATTTGCATTCATAATCAAGGAGTTGAGTTGCTAGTTAGGTCAGTTCGCAACTGTTAACAGCGTTCGCAGCTTGGATAGTTTGCAAAGCTTTATCTAAAGCATTGGTAATGTTATTATTGAGCTTGGTGTATTCTTCTTTGTTGGTCAACTCGTATTCATAACCTGATTTGTGCTTGTTTCCTCCAATGATTTTGACGTAACCAAACTGCTGTAATTGATTCAGGTAATAGCGTAGATTGTGGGGATTAATTCGCATCCATTCCCTAATCGTAGAACGGTAAAAGCTGCTTCTATTTTCTCTAATCAAGTGTGCTTTTAGCACCTCTAAAAAATCCCTGCAAGCTTTGGTCAGTTCATCACTTTTAGCCAATAGCACATCTTTCAATAATTGATTGGCTTCTTCTATGTCCTCTAAAGTGGTTTCAATAAATTCTTCCCCTGTGGTTTCATCTTTTTGCCTATGGCGCTGCCATTGCTTGTAAAAGGTGATTACCTCAATAAAATTCAGGTAATGAGCATTGGTTCTAAGCGGCTTAAAAACTGTGTCGGGGATGATTAATTGAGTAGCATAAGGATTCCGTACTTTGATGGGCTGCAGTACGCTTTGGATGTCTTTAAAAAACTCCTTGATTTCTTCTTCTTGGCTTTTATTGATTGTGCCTGCACTTAGTCCTCTCTGGTAATTCATAATGCTTTCTTTATGGTTTTTGCTGTTGTCCAGATACACCAGTAAACTGCGGTTGGCATTGTCTTCATAGAGCTTTTCTCGTGTCGTTGTTCCTGCTAAGCATATCGGACCTTCTACTTGTAGCGTAATGGTTTTCATGTTCCCTTTCGCATCTTTTATCGGTATCGTTTTACTGATTCGTTTTTTGCTCATTAATTCCCTGATGGCGTACAAGATTTTGTCATCATTTGCACCGTCCAGATCCTCGATTAAGACCAGTTTGTTTTTGAGCTCTGTGCGTTCAAAGTAGTAGAGTGCATTCTCTGATAGGGTGGTGATTTCCAACTTGTGTTCCTCTGGTATCAGTTCACTGATTTTTTCCTGCAGGTAGGTTTTTCCTGTCCCACTTGCTCCAAGGCTAATAATATGTAAAGGCTGTTCTCGTAATCTCGATGTAAAGACCAGATACATTAATAGTCGATTGTTTTCTTCGCCTACCATGCCGCTTTTACCTATCAGTTCATTGGTTTTCTGTAGTAGCTTAGAAGTCTGCAAAAATTTGATGGCTGCTTGTTCCCTTTCTTTGGTTAAAAACCGCTTTTCTGCTTTCTTGGGCTTTTGTTGCTCTACCTGTTCCAGTCGGTAGTTTTCAAGTTCTTGGGTTAGTTCTGCAACTGCCAGTTGCATTTCTCTGCTGCCTGTTTCTAATCGCTCTGCTGCTTTTCTAATCAGTTTTTCGCTTTGGTCATCATGATATAAATCCAGACTGTGACGGATGCTGTGCAATGGGCTTCTACTATCGGTACGCTGTATTTTTAAAGTAACTTTTAGCTTGTCCAATGGATGCAGACCTACACCGCCCAAGATGGATATTAAAAGGTTGTCTTTCCGCCATGTGATGTACTCTTGATTGGTAACATCCAGTTTTGAGCTACTTGATTGTATTTCCTCTTTTTCATTTGAAGAAAAAATAACGGTTCTGTTTTCGATTAGGTGATTGAGTATTTCAGATTCATGACTTTGAACCAAGCTATTTGGGTCTTCACTTTCTGGTGTCTGTACTTGGCTGATTGTGGTATTTGGTAAAAGTTCGTTTAGTTGTTTGGCATATTTTTCTACCGCTTTTTGCCCTGCACTATCTCCATCTAAAAACAATATGATTTCCTGTAATTGCTTGCAGTTTTTGAGTGCTGCCGTGTGTTCTTGTGTTAGTCCATTTGTGCCGTAAAGTGCTAATGCCTGATATTCTGTGTACTTATTTACGGTCGCTGCATCTATGATGCTTTCGGTTAAAATGATGGTTTGAGTTTCTGCACTTGGGTAACTTGGATAAAGCCCTTTTCTGTTCTCTAAGTAGTAATGTCCTTTCGTTAAACTTCTGCCATAAAAGCTTACTATTTCTCCCTTTTGATTTCGCAGTGGGAACACGATGCAGCTTTTAAGTTTGGGATAGTGATAGCCTGTTTTTCCGTTGATGCTTGTTTGGTGGTTGCTGCCTATCTCCAGTTTCATATCGTACAGTTCCCTGCTCTTTAGATACTCGGTAGCTTTTCGGCTCTTGGACAGATTGGCTTTTAACTGGTGGAAGATTTCGTTTAGATCCTCCTTTGCTTTTACTGGTTCTACAAAACCAAGTAGGGATTTAGCTTTACTGATGGCTTCATGCTTGGTACACTTTTCTTTGTGCAGGATAAAATCTATCTGGTCGATGGCTTTGCCCGTATGTTCGCAGTTCCCACTGAAACAGTGTACCGTGTTGGTTTCGGGATAGACCTGCATACTTGGGTTTTTATCATCATGGAAGGGGCAGCACAGCATCTTGTTTTTGTTGGCTTGTAAACCGTAATGTTCCAAGACCTGACCTATCGACAACTTTTCTTTTATCTCTGCTATTTCCATTACAACAACTTTTTAAGTGTTTGCTTCACTTCTTTCAAAGCTGCTTTGTAATTGGTTTCTTCTTTGGCTTGTCTTTCTACGGGTTCAATAATCAATAGCCTGTCTCGTGTGGTTACATTCACCGTTTCACCAACTTTAAAACCAAGCTGCTCTATCCATATTCCCGATATTCTCAACTGTGGTACTTCTTTGTTGTCTGCTGAACGATTCAGACCGTAAACTTTCAACTGCCGTGATGCTTGTTTTGCCATATCTAAATTTTCTTTAAAAAAGTTTTTTGTAACTATTAGACGCAAAAATAGATTATATTCCCAAAACCACAAAGAACTATCAGCTTTTTTATCGTCCTATATTCCCGTATATTTGTATATAATTATGATTTAAAGACGCAAAACAGTCTTATTATGGATAAAATAACTGTTATCATAGCAAATTTGAGAAAAGAGAAGGGCTGGTCTCAATCTGATTTAGCCAATGAAAGTGGGGTATCTCGGGAGATGATTAGCAAATACGAAAGAGGGCTGGCTATTCCTTCGGTCGATGCTGCAAAAAAAATAGCAGATGCTTTTAGTGTTTCGCTTGACTATTTAGTAGGTGAAGGTATTAACGCCTCTTTTGATAAAAAGACATTGAAAAGATTACAAGAGATTGAAAATATGAAACCTGATTTTAGAACGCATCTGTTTTCCGTAATTGATTCAGTAATTAGGGATTACAAGACACAACAGGCATATTCATCTTAAAAACTATTGATTATGAAGGTTCTATTAGATATAAAAGACAGCCAAGCAATCCACTTAATGGAGGTGCTTAAAAGCTTACCCTATGTGAAGGCAAAACAGCTTACAGAGGCTAAAGCACAACTAATGACTGAGATTAGGGAAGCTGTAGAAGAAATAAAGTTAATCAGGGAAGGTAAAAAGCAAGCTCGTAACGCAGAAGATTTCCTCAATGAGTTATAGCGTTAAATCCATTGAGGTTTTTGAGCGACAAGCCAAGAAGCTTATCAAAAAATATCCCTCTCTAAAATCAGAACTGTTGGCTCTGATTCAGGAACTAAAACAAGACCCATCCCAAGGTACACCTCTCGGTAAAAACTGCTACAAAATACGCCTTGCCATTAAATCCAAAGGAAAAGGCAAATCTGGCGGTGCAAGGGTGATTACTAATTTTGTTGTATCGGAAGATTCTGTTTTTCTGCTTTCCATTTACGATAAAGCTGATAAGGAAAACCTGACCAATAAAGAACTCGAAGAACTTCTACAGTACGTACCTGATTGAAAAAAGCCACCCCGTAGGATGGCTTTGATATCTAACTTTTACTCTTCAAGTAGTAAGTCCTTTTTTGCGGCTTGTAAAGCTTCTAAAAACACGTAGTAGTCTACTTCGTTCACTTTAGGCTCATCAAAAAATTCTATTTTCAATTTATCTGCCCCATTATCTTGGTTGAGAAGTGCTACGTCTTTTCCATCAATATTGATATAAGCTACAAGTTCCTCATAATCAACTGGGCTCCCAATAATTATTTGATATCTCTTTTGTTCAGTCATAACTAAGGCAATTGTCTAAATCCATTAAATAGTCCATTTCTTGATAATCCAAAGCCACGGCCAGTTGCTCCATCAAAAATTCTGTAACCGCCATTACCTGCATTTTGGATAATAGGATTCTTTGAATTCAGAATACTATTCAATACATCTAACCCTTGTTGATTACCTGTTTTATGAGAAAACTTAATACTACTAAAGGGCCCAGGTCTACCAGCATGTTTCTGTAATGCCCTACCTGCTACACTCAATCCATTTTTATTTAGGACTTGAGCACTTGATAAAACATTTTTGGTTGTTGTTTGGGACAACATGGGCAAAAGCTTAGTACTCGACTTAGCAGCATTAATCATTCGTTGTTGTACCCTAGCAAATGATCCCCTTATTCCATTTGAAAGGATTCCTCCTAATCCAAATGATCCAGCGGTAAGAACCACATTAAGGGAAAACTCCTTGTAAAAAGCAGCCGCTGGGCCATTGTGCATAAAATGAATTAAAGCTTCCTTTTTGTAAGAATCTGGCAGAGAAGGGTTGTTTAGAATAGATGCCGTACCATCTTTTGTTTTTGCCAATTCATAAAAAATTTCCTTTTTGGTTGGAGTTGTTTCAAGTGAAAAATCATAAAAACCCTCCATTACCTTGAACCCAGGATTATCCACATTTGAAGATGCTGAACTAGCTAGGCTCAATAATATTATTCCTTGATTTTTTTCAGGAGGCGGAGTTAAGGATACTTCGTTTAATACAAAGCCTCCATAAGGAGTTGTATTCCAAAACATGCCATCATAAACTCTTTGTTCACCGCTTTCACTTATTCCATAATCTCCTTTTTCAGGATCTTTTTCACCTTCCGGCCCATTAGCAGCCAAACCTTGTGGATCATTAAAAAAAACTGGGTTGTTATCGAAACCAGCATATGGGCTTTGCCATGGAAATAAACTCAATAATGGATCCAAAGTAACCCATCTTCCAATTTGAGGATCAAGTTGTCTAAAATCCATATGATATAGGCCCAATTCAATTTCATCCTGTATCTCCTTTCCATTGAAAAGGTATCGATAGGCATCTGAACTGGTATAGCTCCTCCCAGGCATCACCATCCCAAAGGGATAGTAATCAGTATACGAAGAAACATTGGCGGTAAAGTAGTTTACAGTACCTAAATTATTCGTGTCTTCCACTTGGAGTTTACGGTCTG
>CAXBKQ010000029.1:0-35769 GCA_963976435.1 uncultured Cryomorphaceae bacterium
CAGAAACTCATGCTTTAAGAGGTGTAAATCAACACATAGATTTAGAAGTTATTCCTTTTGCTTGGGTGAAAGTAAATGCGGTAAACTCTTTGGGCAATGACTATGTTTGGGTAAATCGAATAAGAGGATCCAAATCCAAATATGGATTTCATATATGGGAAGGAATAGAGAAGCTGCATAGGACGGTAGGAAATTTTGAAATTTCCATTAATTGTTTTTTAAATACAGGAGAAATAAGAACTGGAGTAAAATCCTATTATATTCAAACCAAAGCGAGAGACACCACCGAAATTACAATACATTATTAGTGGAAATAAAAAACAATAAATTGGAATTTTGCTAAACCTTCATTCCTGAAGGATAGTTTGAATATTTCTTGGGAAAATTTTGAAAAATCAAACCGTTTTACGCCCCCGAAATTATAGACCATGAAAAAGCCTTGAGAATATATCCTAAATATTCTCAAGGCTTTTAAGTTTTAAACTAATAGGTTTCTTTCGACTTTATTAATCTAAAAGGTAATTCTATAAAGAACCATTGGAAAAATCCCCAATTGATTAGTGGTTTCTGCTTCCTGGGTTTCTGCATTATAGCTCTGCCCAAATGGATTATCTTGGTTAGTAACATTTTGAATATCCAAAGCCCACTCTTGAGTAAATTTACTGCCAGACATTTTATAGCCAATCCTCAAATCCAATCTTAAATATGGATCATATTGTGCACCAAAGGCATTTGATTCATCAAAAACTGCATCGTTTTCCAGTATAGAAGCGGCTAAATCCAAAGGAGTATATCGTTGTCCACCAGCATAGGTAAATTTAGTATCTAGGGTAAGCGTATTTCTCTTTCCACTATCCCCTTTTTTAAGAACAAATTCTTTACCTCCTAAAACATTAAAAACATAGTTGCCATTAAAAGCAGTATTTCGCCAAATCTCATCGCTACCTTGATATCTAGACTCAAATAATGACAGGGTACTCATAAAATAAAAACCCTTATCCATAAATTTCTCTAATGTGATATCGAGCCCATAATTGTAGCCAATTCCTCCATTTTTAACCGAATCTGGGGTTGATATATTAAAGGACCCATAATTCAAACTTGAGAAGGCACTAGGTCTTCTTTCAATTACAGCATTACTCACATTTTGATAATAAGTTTCCGTTTTAAAATGAATTCGATTGGCAAACATTTTATCATATCCCAAAACAAAATGATGCGCTCTAGAAAATTCTAGATTTTCGTTTAGCTTAACATAGGACCCATCTGGGAGACGAGTTTGGTCATATAATGTGGCCACTCCAGGCACTTGGTGATGAAGACCATAGCCAATATTTAGACTCTGAGAATTATCCAATCTATAGGTCATACCAAACCTAGGTTCGAGGGCAGCATTCCCATTATTCTTTAATATCATGCTATGAAGGCCCGTATTCATTTCCCAGTTATCCGTAATCCGATATTGCCAATTCAAATAGGGCTGATATTGTACATCTTCACCATTAAAATCGCGATAGGTAACAAAAGTGCTGTAATCACTAGAATAGCCACTATCTAACAAATTAAAACTTTGTAGACTAATAAGCGCCCCTAGTCTTATTGAATGATGAACATTAATTTTTTTATTTAAAAAACCATGCATTCTTACAGTTCCAATCGAAAAATCCTGTCTGTAGACTGGTGATAAATTGGTTCTGCTAATATCTAGTGTATCTATGGTTGTGAGGTTTTGAGTAGCGGTAAGGGCTAAGGTTAATTTAGAATAAAGGCTATTGGAGAATAAATATTGATGGGAAACTCCAACTACACCCGTGTTTACTTTATTTGTTAAATCCTCATTATTGGAATAAAAATTTTCTTCATCTTCATTTTCACTTTCTAAAAACTCAATAGCACTTATTCCTCCCATTGCAAAAACATCTATTGTTCCACGCTTACGACTTGGAAAATGCAGCTTCATATTTAAATCCTGATATTTTGGAATGGCAGTTCCTGTACCAAAATCGACTCCCAAAGCAGACAGAACTTCGAGGGTTGAATATCTATAATTAATGAGGTAGGAAGATTTTTTATCACGGTTTATTGGGCCTTCTGCTCCTAATTCAAAACCATTAAATCCTATTTGCCCTAAAAATTCATGTTCTTCATAATTTCCATTTCTCATACTAAGATCAAAAACCCCAGAAATTCCATTTCCATAGTCGGAGGGAAAAGCACTGGTGAAAAAATCCGAATTGGAAAGCACATTACTATTTAGCATACTCACTGGTCCGCCAGTTGCACCTATCCCTCCAAAATGATTTGGATTGGGAATATCAATACCCTCCAATCTCCAAATTAAACCAGTAGGTGAGTTTCCTCGTATCACAATATCATTGGTAGCATCATTTGCCCTTTGAACACCTGCAAAACTAGAGGCCATTCTACTAACATCCTGATTGGATCCAGCAAATCTTTGGGTTTCCTCAATTGAAAAAGTTCGAGCGGAAACATTGGCCCTTTCATTTAATGGCCGTGCTTTATCTCTTTCTGAGGTGAGAACAACTTCCTCCAATTGCTGAGTACTTTCCCTCATAGAAACATTTAAAATCAATTCCTTAGAACCTATCAATTCTAAATTTTGAAATCCAACGGTCTCATAACCAATAAAACTGAAGCCTAAACTTACTCTACCGACTTTGACATCTTCAATTAAATAATACCCATCAAAGTCGGTTACTGCCCCCTTTTTTTGTTCACCATTTTGAACATAAACATTTACTCCTGGCAATGGACTTTGATTTTGCTCATCGATAACCTGACCTCTAATATTCTGTGTTACGGATTGAGCTTGGAGAACAGTTCCCAATAAAATTAAAAACGGGCTAAAAACTAATTTAGACTTCATAAAATTTTAATTTTTAAGTTTTAGTTTGATTTAATCAGGACAAAACAATAGACCTTCGGTCTTTTTAAAAAACAAAATAACTTGAACCGCATAAAATTATTACTGAAACCACACAATTCGAGTACCAATTACAAATGAGGATTTATAATTTAAATTTTTTCCTCTGATCTTTTGTCTTTAATAAGTGCCCATTATTTTATCCCATATTTACACCTTATTATTCAGGAGACATTTAAGATCCAATAAACCCCTATCAACTTTATTTTTTTTTTTTCAGTTAGGCCCTTTAGTAATACCCATTAATTTTATTCCAGAAGAATTGGATGGATCAATTGTATCGCTTCATCTACACTTTTCACACCTCCAAAGGTTAAATACAATTTGTTATTCCTTTCCTTCATTTGCGCTTTTGGCTGATCCTGTAAAAACTTTAAAACCTTCTGGAATTTTGCACTTTGAAAATATGCAGATTCCTGATTAGAAATAAAATAGGCTATAAACCTCTCTTGTTTCAACACTATTTTTTCAAAGCCTATTTCACTTCCTAGCCACCTCAATCTTATAGAGTTTAATAATTCTTGAGCTTCTGCTGGGGGAGAACCAAATCTATCTATCAATTCCTCCTCAAAAGCCTTCAACTCCTCTTCGGATTTTAATTCATCCAAACTTTGATACAACCTCAATCTTTCGTCAATTTTGTTGACATAAGAATCAGGCAATAAAATTTCAAGATCAGTATCTAACAGTGTTTCACGAACATAATTTTGATCTTTTTGCTCTTCCTCATACAGACTTTTAAACTCACCTTCTTTTAACTCCTCTATGGCTTCTGCCAAAATCTTTTGGTAGGCATCAAAGCCAATATCAGCCATAAATCCACTTTGGTCACCTCCCAACAAATCTCCAGCACCTCTTATTTCCAAGTCTCTCATAGCAATATGAAAACCACTTCCCAAGTCGCTATACTGTTCAATTGCATGTAGTCTTTTCCTAGCTTCCTCGGTTATAGAATGCATTGGTGGTGCCAATAATTTACAAAAGGCCTTTTTATTAGATCTACCTACCCTACCCCTCATTTGATGTAAATCGCTGAGACCTATATGATGAGCATTATTAATTAATATGGTATTGGCGTTTGGAACATCCAGCCCATTTTCTATGATGGACGTGGCTACTAGTACATCAAAATGACCATCGATAAAGCTTAGCATCAAGTCTTCCAACTTTTTACCTTCCATTTGACCGTGACCAATACCTACTTTGGCATCTGGAACCAAGCGATTTATCATTCCGGCAAGTTCCTTAATGTTTTCTACACGATTATGGATAAAAAACACCTGGCCACCCCGGCTCATTTCATACATAATAGAATCCCTTATTAGCTCCTCGTTAAAGGGCACTATTTCCGTTTCAATGGGATGTCGATTTGGAGGTGGTGTTGTCATAACACTTAAATCTCTGGCCTGCATTAAGCTAAATTGCAAGGTTCTGGGAATTGGGGTGGCGGTTAATGTTAGGGTATCAACATTCACCTTGAGATTTTTTAATTTGTCTTTTACTCCAACACCGAATTTTTGCTCTTCATCAATTACCAAAAGACCTAGGTCCTTAAATTTAATATCCTTGCCCACTAACCTATGGGTACCAATAATAATATCCAGGGAACCATCCTCCAATTTTTTCAAAGTCTCCGTCTGCTGCTTTTTAGTTTTAAACCTATTGATATAGTCAATATTACAGGGTAAGCCCTCTAGCCTTTTTGAAAAAGTTTTAAAATGTTGGAAGGCCAAGATGGTAGTTGGAACCAAGATAGCTACCTGTTTGCTATCCGCTACTGCTTTGAAAGCAGCTCTAACGGCAATTTCAGTCTTACCAAAACCAACATCACCGCAAATCAATCTATCCATAGGTACTAAAGACTCCATATCTTTTTTTACATCTGCCGTGGCACTAACCTGGTCTGGAGTATCTTCATAAATAAAGGAGGCTTCTAATTCGTGTTGTAAATAGGTATCCGGAGAATATTGAAAGCCTTTTGCGGATTTTCTTTGTGCATAAAGTTTTATTAAATCAAAAGCTATTTCCTTTACCCGTTTTTTGGCTTTGGCTTTGGTTTTTTGCCAGGCACCGGAACCCAATTTATTCATACTGGGGGCAGTACCTTCCTTTCCGTTATACCTACTAATTTTATGAAGGGAATGGATACTTATATAAAGCACATCCCCACCTTGATATACAAGTTTAATGGCTTCCTGTTTTTTACCATTGACATCAATTTTCTGCAAGCCTCCAAACTCTCCAATCCCGTGATCAATATGGGTGACAAAATCTCCAACTTGCAAGCTTGTAAGCTCTTTAAGACTTATTGCCTGTTTTTTATCATAGGTGCTTTTAAGTTTAAATCTCTGATATCTCTCAAAAATTTGATGGTCTGTATAAACCACCATTCCTTGATCTTGATCAATAAACCCTTCGTGTAAAGTTTGAACGATTGGTTGAAAATCGACCTCAGAACCAATATCTTCAAAAATGGCATAAAATCTTTCCAGCTGATTTGTTGTAGTACATAGCAAATAATTCTTCCAGCCTTTAGCACTATTTTCCTTAAAATGATCTACTAATAAATCGAATTTTTTATTGAAGGATGGTTGAGGTTTGATATTAAAATTAAATTCCCTTTCAGCTTTAAATAATTTTTCCCCTTCCCATTCTACCACTGCAAAATTTTGAAGTGTATCTTGAAACACATCCGCATTAATAAATAATTCCTTGGGCTCAGAATGGCTTACCGCCCCGTTTAAAGTCTGAAATGAATCTTCGGCTTTTTTATATAAATCATCTAATTTCTGTGAAGCTAGTTTTAAATTTTTTGCCCAAACAATGGTGCTTCCAGATATATAATCCAAAAAGCTCTCTCGCATTTCAAGCATCATTTTATCCTCAACATTTGGAATCAAGCTCAATTTCTTAACCTTGTCTATACTCAACTGACTCTCCACATCAAAAGTGCGAATACTCTCCACTTCATCTCCAAAAAACTCTAGCCTATATGGCTGATCGTGTGCAAAAGAAAAGACATCTACTATTCCTCCTCTTACGGAAAACTGACCAGGCTCCACTACAAAATCTACCCTTTCAAAGTGATATTCAAAAAGTGTTTCATTCAAAAAGTCGATGCTCAATTCATCACCTTCTTTAATTCCAAGAGTATTGGAGTTTAACTGCTTCCTTGTAACAACTTTTTCAAAAAGCGCATCGGGATAGCTTACAATAATTGCTGGTTTTTTTCGGCTATTAATACGATTTAAAACCTCAGCTCTTAAAAGCACATTGGCATTATCCGTTTCTTCAACCTGATATGGGCGTCGATAGGAGCCTGGATAAAAAAGCACATCCTTTTCATTGGTTATTCTTTCCAAATCATTCAAAAAATAGGCCGCCTCTTCCTTATCATTTAGAATAAAAAGATGGGCTTTTTCCGAATGAATATAGGAGGCTGCCCCTAACAAGGATGTGTAGGAAGCACAGATGCCATTAACATGAATTTTCGGAAGATCCTTATTTCCCAAATAATTACCTATTTCAGAAAGCTTTTCTAATTGGGTATAGTTGGAAATAAAATCAGTGGAATTTTTGACCATGGGTATAAAACACTTAACCACCCGACTAAAAAGAGGGGTGGTGGAAATTATTTGGCGAATATAAAACAGTGCCTTGGTAGTCCAAGTAATATTCTAAAATAAATCTCTGAATTTTGACTTTTAAAAATAAAAAACTAGGGAACACAAGTACTTTAAATTAATAGCGTCTAATGCCTAAACAATATTGATTAGCATGAAAAATTTATTGAGTCTAGCTTTTATTTTGACCTTTAGTAGCTCATTTGGGATGGGAGCATACCCTGAGTTGAGCTTTGATCAAAACCCTCAAAGGGAAAAACCAAATATTGAAGAGATGGTTGAAAAAACCATGGATGATTTGGATAAAAAATTAAACCTCAGCGAAGAAAAATCCTCCAAAATAAAAAAGATACTCTTAGATTTTCACAAGGCTGTCCCAGAAACCATGGAGAAGGGCGAAAAGGAAATGAAGGCCCTCGAAAGTAAAACCAACGAAAAGGTAAAGGCCATATTAACAGATAAAGAATATACTATCTATTTGGAAACCATGAAGAAATCAAAACCTAATGGCCCTCCTAGAGGAAGAAGAATGAAATAATTAATTCTATAATAAGAGGAGTTTCAAATGAAGCTCCTTTTTTTTTGCCTTATTCAAAAACCGAAGCATTCCTAAACTTTTGTTAAGATACAATAGCGAGCAAAATAAGTGGTTTTGAAGTTCAAACCTTTATTATGACCACAGCATTCAAACCATTTAAAAAATCATCAAGGCGGAAAATTTACTTGATTTTAATAAGTATGAGCCTTTTCTGTTTTGGGCTCAGTATTTTCAGGGTTTACCTTAGTGGAAGTAAGGATTTTCTTTTCCTAAATTGGAACTTATTCCTTGCTTCCATCCCCTTTTTAGCCAGCAGCTACCTCAGAGTTCAGGAGCATAAAAAATGGAAAACAATACTAATTCTAATCCTTTGGCTATTATTTTTTCCAAATGCTCCCTATATCCTTACCGACCTATTTCATCTTCGGGTTTTAGATTCAGCCCCTATCTGGTTTGATACTATTTTGATATTGTCCTTCGCCTGGACAGGGCTGATTTTCGGATTTATTAGTCTTATTGATATTTCTAAAATCAGCTTACAGTGGATAAGACAAAGGTGGCTAAACCCTATTGTTGGTATTTTACTATTCCTAACGGCCTATGGAATTTATATAGGTCGATTTTTGAGATGGAATAGCTGGGATCTTATCAGCCATCCCTTAAGTCTTCTCTACGATTTAGCATTACCTATTATTCATCCTATGGATCATCCCAGAGCCTGGGGAATGACCCTACTCCTTGGTTGTCTTCTAAACATGATCTATTGGAGCAGCATGATTTGGAAAAACACTTTTTCTAATCTTATTTTTGATCAAGAACATGATCCTCGAACCTTTTAACAGAACCGAGTTTCTCTTCTTTTTCAGACAATAACATAGTTACTTTAATATCTCTTGTAGCCGCGTTTTGTTTAAAATCTTCAATAATTTCCAGGACATCAGGATGAGCGGTTCTCATTTTTCGAGTATCTATTTCCACAGCCGTTCCATCTGGAAGGTCATTTAATGTTTTCATAATACTCACCTTATTTAGGAATGTAACCTGTTCAGATAATGCTATACGCACTGGTTTTCCTTCTTCATGCTCCTCAGGGTGAAAATGATATGGCATTTGATAATTTTTCCAAAGAACATGAAAAATAGCCACCACTAGACCTAAAGAAATACCTACTAAAAGGTCTGTAAACACTATGGCAAGAACAGTAACAGCAAAAGGAATAAATTCGGATCTACCTTTTTGATACATCTCTTTTATCATGCTTGGTTTTGCCAATTTATATCCTACCATAAAAAGGATGGCAGCCAAACTCGCATATGGAATAAGGTTTAAAATAAATGGAATAGAAATAGCCGAAACCAATAATAAAATTCCATGGAAAAATGCAGAAGCTTTTGTTTTTCCACCAGACTGAATATTCGCCGAACTTCTTACAATTACCTGAGTAATTGGCAATCCTCCGATAAATCCAGAAATCATATTTCCAGTTCCTTGTGCTATTAATTCTCTATTGGTTGGAGTTACCCTTTTTTGAGGATCTAGCTTGTCTGTGGCCTCTACGCATAGCAAGGTTTCTAAACTCGCTACCAAGGCAATGATAGCCCCTGTTTTAATAATATTTAAATCTGTAAATCCATTGAAATCAGGAAGAGTGAAGAGCCCTTTGAATTCCTCGAAATTCGTTGCAACCGGAATGCTTACTAATTCATCCCCAGCCAAAGTAAACCAACCTGTTTGATTAAATAATAAATTGAGCAAGACCCCGGTTACTACCACCACAAGAGCCCCTTGAATTACTTTAAAAAGGCCAATTTTTTTCATGAATGGTCTTTCCCATAGAATCAATATTCCCATGGCTATGGCAGAAATAATTACTGCTCCCCAATTTATATTGTCCAACATATATCCCAATTCACTGATGGTATTACGGCCGTCGAATTGCCAAAATGACCAATCCCCTTCAGGATCCCCATCATATCCAAATGCATGAGGAATTTGTTTTAAAATGATAATGATACCAATTCCCGCCAGCATCCCTTTAATAACTGAAGAGGGAAAATAATATCCTATTACCCCAGCTTTAAGGATTCCCAATAAAATTTGAAAAAATCCGGCAATCACCACGGCCACTAAAAAAAGCTCAAAAGAACCTAAATCCTTTATTGCCTCTAAAACAATTACGGCTAGTCCGGCAGCAGGTCCGCTTACACCTAAGGGAGAGCCGCTTATTAAGGAAACTACAATACCTCCAACTATTCCGGCAATTATACCAGAAAATAGGGGTGCACCAGATGCTAAAGCTATTCCCAAACAAAGGGGCATAGCCACTAGAAATACTACTATACCTGCTGGCAAATCACTTTTTAAATTGCCAAAAAATCCAGAACTTTTCTTTTCCATTAATTCTTTTATTATTACGGGCTTAATCCCAAATTTTAATTATTATTTAATTCTAATGTTTTAAAAACAAGATCTTTATGAAACTCTACTATTGAATCTTCACCTTGTACTTTATCAGTTAGCCTTGGTAAATGTTCGGCAAAAAATCGCTGTTGATGTGCATCTTCAATTACGGCTGATATTAGCATATGTGGATATTTATAATCTGGTCTTAATTCCAAAACCAAATCACTAACCCTTCCTACTAGTTGTTTATAAGTTGCGAAAGCACCAATTTTATTTTCCTCATCAACATGCTTATTCATATAAGCCTTTGATGATTCAGCAATAACAATCCGATTTAATTTTACCTCATTGATATGCTGAAAACTTCCGTCCTCTTCAACCTTTTCTGCAAATAATTGAATGGCCCTTCCCAATCTTTCCTGAGCAGAATCAATATTCGCCATCCTAAAGACCAATCTGTATTCCATCCAAGACCAATACCAGCAACTTAAATACAATAATAAACGTTGCTTATTCTCAAAATACCTATAAACACTTGCTTCGGTAGACTCAATTTTCTGAGCTAATTTCCTGAAAGTGAAACATTCAAATCCTATTTCATCTATTAAATCAATACTTCCAGATATAATTTTTCTACCCAAATCACTAGATTCTGGGTTTTTAATAAAAATTTTATCGCTGACTATGATATTCACATTAGATATCATCTCACTCATACAGGAGGTAATTTTTTGCAAATATAATAGCATTACTATTACACTTGCAAAAAAATTGTTGATTTACTAAAACTTAAGATTTATTTAACAAACTAGAAGTGGCTTGAGCAGCTGGAAGAACCAATACATCCGCAATATTCACATGTCTGGGGCGGCTAGCCATAAACTGGACCAAATCGGCTATATCCTTAGGCTTTAAAGCCTCATAACCTTCATAAACTTTAGAAGACTTATCCACATCTCCCTTAAAACGCACAAGAGAGAATTCAGTTTCTACCAAACCAGGTGCAATTTGGGATACTTTAATATTCTCTTGTACCAAATCGATTCTTAGCCCCTGGTTTATTGCATCTACAGCATGTTTGGAAGCACAATACACATTTCCATTTGGGTAAACCTCTTTACCAGCAATTGACCCAATATTAATAATATGAGCAAAATCCTGTTTAAGCATAAAAGGCAAAACAGCCTTCGTTAGATATAGCAATCCTTTTACATTTATATCCAACATCATTTCCCAGTCATCCAGTGAAGCCTCTTGAAAATTGGACAAACCATGGGCATTACCAGCATTATTCAATAGCAAATTAATATTTTGCCAACTTTCCTCCAGTGAATTAACTTTAGAAAAAACATCCTTCCTATCTCGAATATCAAAACACAAGGTTTTAACCTCACAAAGCCCTTCAAGCTCATTCTGCAATTTTAGTAACCTCTCTTCTCTCCTTCCACAGGCAATAATATTATATCCAGAATTTGCCAACTTTCGGGCACTAGCATATCCAATTCCAGATGTGGCCCCTGATATTAAGGCAATTTTCTCTGACATAATTTTTAAACTTAAATGAAGATATTTTGGAATAAGGCTAAAATAGAAATTTTTAGAGCCAGATAGATTTTCTGAATATTATTGAAGTATTAATGCTGCCACCAAAACTACCGCCAATCCAGAATACATGAGATATTGAATCATTCTTTCCTTTTCATTATAATCAACTTCCAACGGGGCTTCCTCCTTTTTCTTTGAGAATCTTGAAAATTCGGGAATCAGTTCTATATTTTTCACCAATCTATGATTAGCATGAATTTGAAAATCTGTTATCCTTCTGGTCTTAAAGCCCCTAGCTGTTATTAAAATAGTATAGCTGCCATGTGCTATAGAATCGATTAGGAATTCACCATATTTATAGTCCGTTTTAGCCGAATACAAAACCTCATTGCTGCTATTCAATAAGCTTACGGTGGCGATGCTTATAGTTTCATTTTTATTAGAAGACTTTACATAGCCACGCAATTCTGCCTTTTGTCCAAAGACATTACTCAGCAAAAGGCTTAGGCCAATAATCAGGGATATTTTATAATTTTTTAAAGTCATCTTTTCATTTTGAATAAAAAGCTCAATAAATTTTAGATTGCAAAAAATAAATTGGTTGTATAGTATTATATGTTAAAAGTTGGAATATAAGAATTATGAGATCTTCCGCAGAAATATTTGTTGAAGGAACTACCTTGGTGATAAAAGCATAAAATGAATTTCAAAATCCGAAACTTTATTCTTTGGATTGGAGTTATAGGCCTAATTATTTTTCTATTTGGAATAGAACCAAGAAGCCAATCCCCCTTATCACAAGGTAATTTCACTTCTAAATTGGATAGTGGCAATGGAGAAGTTTGGCAGGAAGCATTTGTCGCGGATGGCTTTGATTTCCCTGTTGGAGCACCTGATACTGAAGGGTATTATAATGCTCAGAAATTTGGTGAAAACAAACACTTGGGTGACGATTGGAATGCAACAAGTGGCGGGAATTCAGATCTTGGCCATCCTATTTATAGCACTGCAAATGGTCAAGTAAGTCAATCTTATAATGCTGGCGGAGCTTGGGGGAATATTGTTCGAATTATTCATAGAAATCCTAATGGAAAAAAAATCGAATCCCTATATGCACATTGTGAGGAGAGGTTTGTAAAAAAGGGAGATTGGGTAAAACGCGGTGAAAAAATCGCAAGCATTGGCAATGCAAATGGAGCCTATTTTGCCCATCTTCATTTCGAAATTAGAGATATATGTGATTTAGAACTAGGACCAGGCTATTCGAGCAATACAAATGGCTATCTTTCTCCAACTGAATTTATTTTATCGAACAGACCCAAAAAAAACTAAGCTCCCTGCCGTGAAAAAAACAAAAATTAAAATATTAGCTATTAGCCTTTTTGTTTTTTTACTCGCATTTTTATCATTCCGGCCGATAATCAATCCTAAAATGGAGGACTGTGAAATCGTTGAAGGGCAATTGGTGGAACCTTTTTTCTCCTCAAAAAATAAAGATTTATATTTTAAAATAAAGGGTAGTCCTAAGCTTTTTAGAATAAACCGGGCATTAGAATATGGATTTAGTACCAGCTTAATGGACTCCCTTCAAAACCAGGAAGTCAAAATATTCCCAGTTAAACATTGGACTTTAATTGATCCTTATAACAATTACCCACATGTTGCCCGTCTAGAGTGGCAAGGAAGGCTAATATATTCTGAATTTTAAAGGCTTGGCTTATCCTTCTGGATTATGGTCTGACATAAACTTTTCAGCTACTTCCACCATTTTCTTACTACCACAGAAAAAAGGTACTCTTTGGTGTAATTCCTGTGGGTTTAGCTCCATAATGCGGGTATAGCCATCAGTAGCTTTTCCCCCAGCTTGTTCAATAAGAAATGCCATAGGGTTACACTCATATAACAATCTCAATTTCCCATTTGGAGCGGTTGTTCCTCTCGGATAAATATATATTCCACCCTTCATCAGATTTCTATGGAAATCCGCTACTAGTGAGCCGATATATCTTGAGGTAAATGGGCGATTTGTAGTTTCATCCAATTCCTGAACCCACTTAAGATATCTTTTCACACCTTCTGGAAAGTGCACATAGTTACCTTCATTGATGGAATAAATTTTCCCATCTTCTGGAGCCTGCATATTATGATTCGACAAAAAGAAGGAACCAATGCCTGGATCATAGGTAAAGCCATGTACTCCATTTCCCGTTGTGAAAACTAATATGGTAGAAGTTCCATAGATTAAATACCCTGCAGCCACCTGTTCCTTTCCAGGTTGTAAAAAATCCTCCAGTTGAACTGGTGTACCAGGTTTAGAAATTCTTCTATAAATACTAAAAATAGTACCTACAGAAACATTCACATCGATATTTGAAGATCCATCAAGTGGATCAATTAGAACAACATATTTTGCATCGTGGTGCATTTCCTCGTCAAAGGCCACAAAGTCTTCCATTTCTTCGGAGGCAATACCACAAATTTCCCCTCTACTTTTTAGAGTACTAATGAATAAATCATTTGCGAGTACATCTAATTTCATTTGAGCTTCTCCCTGCACATTTTCACTTCCAAATTGGCCAGTAATTTCAGCGAGCCCAGCCTTGTTTATCTCCTGATTCACCATTTTACCAGCCAATCGGATAGAACTTAGTAGTGCGCTTAATTCTCCTTTAGCATAGGGAAAATCTTTTTGGTTCTCAATGATAAATTCACCAAGAGTAATATGTCTTTGCATGTGACTTATAGGTTTGACCACAAATGTATTCAATCGATTTTATTCGAAAGCAAACTTGTTTGGATTATTTAAAGAATCCGGGCAGAACTCGAAAAACTAAGCCTCTATTTTTCCGGGCCAATCGGCCTGTCTGGTGGTCGGAATTCTATTTCTTGTCGGCTATTGAATTTCACTTGAGGTCTTAAATGCCACCAGTCATCATCCCACTCCAATCCATCATAGGTCATATCAGGTCCATACATATCGTATAAGCCTTTCAATCTAGGGTTTGGCGGACTCAAATGGTCCATAATTATCATCTCCTCTTCTTCATTCCATTTTACCGTTGCCGAATATTCTGATGAATAGGATAAAATTAAACGCATTGGTGCTTTCCGGAATTTTTTATCCATAAAATCTTCGATATAAAAAACCTTAGCTCCAAATTTTGGCCTTCCTCTTTTATCAATTGAAATAATTTCAACTATTTTTCTTTGAATAGGCTTGTCTGGTGAATAGCCTAATAAGGTGTAAATCTTTTTCCTACCCTTTTTAGTGGTGATTAGCTTATAATAAATTGCTCCATACCATTGCCTCGGCTTTAAAACCAAAAATTCCGGTTCAATCAGGTTTCGCTTTTGATCTTCTAAACTAGTGATTTGAATCCCTCTTCTAGTTTTCGCTGCAATCATCCCATAGGCCTTCAGCTGAAATAATGAATCAGGCAAAAGCCAAGTAAATATTCTGAAATCATAATCCTCCTCCGAAACAGAAACCATGGTTTGCACCTCTTTTAAGGGATCAGAATAACCTTCGTCAAAGGATAAATATTCTTCCAATAAAAAGGAAAATCTTTCATTGGCTTTTTTCCTTTTATCAAATTCTGGGCTATCCCTAATGGTTTCACCAAGAATAATGAGACTATCCTTAATAGCAGCAAGATCCACAGCTACTTGAGAGGATAGCGATAATGAAAAAAGCAGCATAAAAACAAAAGATATTTTCATGCTGCTAGAAACGATAATTTTATGACAAAAGTACTTAGTCAATGTGCAGAAAATCTTTTTTCTGATTCAGCTCTTCTTCAGTTTCTACATTTTCTTCATCGGGCACACAACAATCTACCGGGCACACTTCCGCACATTGTGGTTCTTCATGAAAACCAATGCATTCTGTGCATTTATCTGTCACAATATAATATACATCATAGTCTACAGGTTCCTGAGCTTCATCAGCATCAAAGGTTCCACTTTTTGTAGCTACTTGCCCTGTTAAAGAGGTCCCTTCAGAAAATCTCCACTCCTGTGCACCCTCGTAAATTGCGTTGTTTGGGCATTCTGGCTCACAAGCTCCACAATTAATACACTCATCTGTTATCTTAATAGCCATATTGATTCTTACTTTTGCGCAAATTTAATAAATAGATAGAGGCTCATGTTAGAATTATCAAGAAGGATTTTCGCTTTTGAAACCCTTGGCCGATTTTTAAGTCAATTTAATGAAGAAAGAAAGGATGAAGATCTTCAAAAATTGAATAAATATTTTTTGGAGGAATATCGTCAAACCATTACCCAATCTGGGATCTACAACAACTGGTTCAGTAAGGATAATGTAGAATTTGCGCTTCAACAGTGGAGCGAAGCACTGAGTAAAGAAAATTTGGAACAATGGGTAAATAATTATTCTGAGGATCATTTCAATAACGATGGCTCCAAAAGAGTAGCTGTTATCATGGCTGGAAATTTACCCCTTGTTGGATTCCATGATTTTTTATCGGTATTGCTTTCTGGCCATAAAATTTTAATAAAGCCATCTAGTGAAGACATGAAGCTGCTTCCCTTTATTGCTCAAATTTTGGTGGCTATTGAAAAAAGTTTCGCCTTTTATATTGAGTTTGCAGAGGGAAAAATTGAAAACTTTGATGGTGTTATTGCTACGGGAAGTGATAATTCATCTAGATATTTCGAATACTACTTTAGCAAATACCCAAATATTATCCGTAAAAACAGAACCTCAATTGCCGTATTAAATTCTAAAGAGACGGAGGAGGAAATGCATTTATTAGGTGAAGATGTATTCCGTTATTTTGGATTAGGCTGCAGAAATGTTTCTAAAATATATTTCCCAAAGGGATTTAATAAGGACAGAATTTTTGAAGCCTTCTTTCCTTATAAAGAGGTGATTGACAATAATAAATATGCCAACAACTACGATTACAACCGTGCTATTTTCTTATTAGAAAAACATGATTTTTATGAAAATGGTTTTGTAATCTTAAAAGAAAGTGAAAACCTTCATGCGCCAGGTGCAGTGGTATATTTTGAAGAATACGAATCCATTTCATCTCTAAAGAAAAGGCTTGATCCTTTAAAAGAGCAATTACAATGTGTGGTGGCTAATGAAAATATTATTGGAGAAAGTGTGAAGTTTGGAGAAAGTCAAAAACCCAAACTTTGGGATTATGCTGACCATTTAGATACCATAAAATTTTTGCGAACAGTATAGCATAAATGGAAAATTTGAATTCAAAAAGCTTCTTCTTTGAAAATTAAGAGCCTGTATTCCTTTCTAAATATATAGTTTATTTTTGCCAGCAATGAAATTGATCCACTTTTTAAAAAGTAAAACATTTTTCGCCAATTTATTGGTTGCTGTTCTACTTTTGGCTCTATTGTTTTGGGCTTTCAACTCCTGGCTATTCTCCTATACTCGTCATGATAAAAACATTGAAGTTCCCAGCGTTTACAGACTCTCTACAGTGGAAGCAGAAGACATATTATCTAGTTTAGAACTGGAGTTTGAAGTATTGGATTCCTCAGAATACGATCCAGATTTTCCCAAAGGTGCCATCATTGCCCAATATCCAGATTCGGGCTCTTCTGTAAAACCTGGCCGACTGATTTTACTTACGATAAATCCATTACAGGCGAAAAAAATTGAATTACCACAACTAGTGGAAAAATCTAAACGAAGAGCCATTTACGACTTGGAATCTAAAGGTTTTAAGGTTGGAGAAATAGAATATGTACCGGATATTGGAAAAGATGTAGTGGTAAATGTGAAGATAAATGGTGAGCTTGTAAAAGCAAAAACGGCCTATGAAAAAGGAACTGTTGTAAACTTGGTTTTAGGAGCCGGACTGGGCAATCAAAAGGTAAGAGTTCCTTATTTGAAAAGACTTACACGCGAAGAAGCAGAAGCAAAATTGTTAAAATTCTCATTGAATAGAGGTGCCATTAGTTATGACGAGGAAATAACCGACACAGCCACTGCTTTGGTCTTTGATCAAAATCCTTCAGCTAGTCTTTTACCTTTCCTATACCAGGGGCAGCAAGTGGATATTTGGTTAACAAATGATTATACCAAATTGCCCTTAGACACGTTAGAACACCTTAAATTTCAAACCCAAGACTCCTTAAATAATGTTGCATCGGATAGCTCGGCCGTGGTGGATACTGCTAAATAGTTTTATATTTCTTATTTGCCTTTCATTTTCCAGCGAAGCTCAAAAACCTAAAGCCAAGCTTACAGGTTTTAGTGCTATGCCCCTACCTGAAAAATCCAATACTGAAACCTTCAGCAAAACGGCAGCAAGCCTTAACCTTCCATTACTTATTGACTTCAGCTCCTTTGAAGATCAAGCAGATAGCATATATTTTGAAGATCACTACGTTTTCTTCAATAATCATATGGCCGACAAACCCATTTCAAAAGGGGTCGCAACCTTTGATGGCCTAAACGAATATGGAAGGGCTTATGATATTTTAAGCACAGGGACGGATACGGCGGATATGCTTACCTCCAAACCCATAAATTTGAGTGGGGCAGCGGATACAGTTTTGTTTTCCTTTTTCTATCAAAAGGGTGGATTTGGTGAACTTCCTTCTATAGACGATTCCTTAAGTCTACGTTTTTTCAATCCTGTTAGTCAAAAATGGAATGCCGTTTGGAAAGTTTCGGGAACCTCAACGCCCTCCAATTTTAAACAAGTGAGTATACCTCTTCTCAATGACGATTATTTAAATGATGGTTTTAAATTTCGGTTTATCTCTTTTGGAAGCCTTCAAGGATCTTTTGACAATTGGCATATTGATTATTTGAGCCTAAATGAAAATTTAAGTCTGAAAGACTCTCTATTTGACGATGTTGCTCTTATATCCCAAACTTCAAGTTTAATAAAAGACTATGAATCTGTGCCATGGTTTCATTACGACACCCTGCTAAATGAAGCCACCACTCGATTAAGCATGAGGATGAATATTATTGATGATGTATTGTCAGGTGGAAATATCCTCTTCAACTTTTTTAGAATTAGTCAAAATGGACTAACGCTAAAAACATCCAAACTTGGAGCTTCTAAAAATGCAACTACAGAGGGTTTTGTGAATAGAAGAGTGGTCTACCCTTATATTTCGCCACTTAATAATAATGGCACTTTTAATCCATTGAACTACCCTCCAACATCTGAATTTAACATCAAGGCAAGCTATCACATAACAGGAACAAACTCAAGCCCTGGCCCAGAAGAAATCAACGACACTTTATATCGCACTCAAGTATTCAAAAACTACTATGCCTACGATGATGGAAGTGCCGAAAGGGCTTTTGCGGTGGAAGGAAATGAGGATGGTTTTATTATAGCGGATTATCAATTGGCCGTCGCAGGTGGAGATAGCCTAAAAGGCCTTTATTTATACTTTGCACCAGCATCTTTTGATATTAGCCAAAATGAATTTTCCATAGTAATTTATTCAAGTTCTAATGGTTTGCCAGATTCCCTAATTTACGAGTCGGATTCCATTTATAGCCCACAATTTACAAGTCATAATTTTTACCTTCCCTATGCTCTAGATAAATCTGTTTTTGTTCCCAATAAGTTCTTTGTGGGTATCAAACAGCAAAACAATATTCCACTTAGCTTGGGTTTTGATGTTTTTAATACAAATAGGAATAGCTCCTTTTATGGCACTTTAAACAATTACTATCAAAACCTGGAAGAGGGTGTTCTTATGATGCGCCCCTTTTTCCGATACCTTCCCAATGATATAAGTGTTGAAGAAAATGCAATTCCAGAACTTGGTTTTGATGTATACCCCAACCCAAACCGGGGAATTTTTAAAGTTGAAATTCAAAATTTTGATTCGAATGATGAGTTTAATTTTCAGGTTTTTAATCTAGCTGGTCAACAAATAAAATCCGGAAAGCTGGGAGAGGAAGAAATCAATCTGGGCTCTATTAAACCAGGAATTTACCTTCTTCAGATAATTTCTTCAAACCCAAAGTTAAAACCTGGGATTAAAAAAATAATTATTACAAATTAATGGCTCAAGAATTACCCAAAGATCCCGATTCGGAAATTGATTCCGATAATGATGAATTGTTTGAGCATCACAGATTGGAAGCGGATAGTGGTCAAAATCCGTTGCGTGTAGACAAATATCTTGGAAATTTATTGCCAAATACCTCAAGGAATAAAATACAACAAGCGGCTAGCGCCGGCAATATTTTAGTAAATGGCAAAGAGGTAAAAAGCAATTATAAGGTAAAGGCCTTCGATGTTGTTCAGGTGGTTTTTTCACATCCTCCTAGAGAAATTGAGCTAATCCCACAGGATATTCCCATAAATATTCATTTTGAGGATGACTACCTAATCGTTCTAAATAAAACACCTGGAATTGTTGTTCATCCAGGATATGGACACTATTCTGGTACCCTTGTAAATGCACTTTTATTCCATTTCCAAAATCTTCCTGGAAAAGATCAAACTCGTCCTGGGCTTGTTCATCGTTTAGACAAGGAAACCAGTGGAATTATGGTAATTGCCAAAGATGAAGTAGCGATGGCCCATTTAGCAAAACAATTTTTCGATCGCACTTCTAAAAGAACATACCAAGCTCTGGTTTGGGGAAATGTTAAAGATGATGAAGGTACCATAAGCGGGAATATTGGACGCAGCAAAAAAAACAGAAAGGTATTTTCCGTATATCCAGATGGTGAGGAAGGCAAACATGCTGTTACCCATTATAAGGTTTTGGAAAGGTTTGGATATACCACCCTGGTAGAATGCCGATTAGAAACAGGAAGAACCCATCAAATAAGGGTTCATATGAAACATATTGGTCATCCCCTTTTTAATGATAAAGAATATGGTGGTGATGCTGTTTTGAAAGGAACAACCTTTACTAAATACAAGCAATTCGTAAAAAATTGTTTTGATGTTTGTCCAAGACAGGCCTTACATGCTAAAACCTTGGGATTTCAACATCCCTATTCCAAAGAGCACTTGTCCTTTAATTCAGAATTACCAGAGGACATGACCGAGCTATTGGAAAAATGGCGCAATTATGCCCTTCATGCTAAATAAGAATCCAAATAAATAAGGCCTTCGCAAACCTCCTTTGCTAATTTGCCGTTTATTATTTTACCCTCCTTTGTATCTTTACAATGATGAAAAATAAACGACTTCTATCCATACTTGGAATTCTATTATTAATATTGGCTTTTAGTCAATGTCGTAAGGATCGAGTGGTGGATACCATTGTTTCTACAAGCCCAATTGGCAGCCCTTACACCCTTGAAATTCCACAAGGATTTCCAGCCCCATATATTCCTTCAGACAACCCTCTAACCATTGAGGCTATTAAACTTGGAAGGCATTTGTTTTTTGAAAAAAGGTTGTCGGCAGACAATTCCATGTCTTGCTCGAGTTGCCACCTTCAATTAGCGGCATTTACAGATGGTAAGATTCGTTCTGAAGGAATTAGAGGTTTAAAAACTCGCAGACATGCTATGGCCCTTTTCAATTTGGCCTGGCAAGAACACTTTTTTTGGGATGGTAGGGCAATGTCTTTAGAACAACAAGCCTTAATGCCAATTGAAGATGAATTTGAGCTTGACAATAGTTTGGATACGGTTGTAGAACGATTATCAAAAGATCCACTATATCAACAATTATTTACCGATGCATTTGGTGATGACCAGGTTACTCCGCAAAGAATTGGAAAGGCAATAGCGCAATTTGAAAGAACCATAGTCTCTGCCAATAGTGAGTTTGATAGCGTAATCCGTCTTAAAACAAAAGCTGAATTTAGTGATTTAGGAGCCCGTAGAGGATTTGATATGTTTAGTTCTGAAAATGGAGATTGCTTTCATTGCCATGGACATTTGGAAACAGCATTTCAACTAGGAGCCTTTGGAAGAGATTTACAATTTATCAATAATGGAGTACTTTCAGCTGCTGATCAATTTTTTGATAAAGGCAGGGAAGAAGTTACGGGAGACACGGCAGACCGTGCTCATTTTAAGGTAGCTTCTGTACGTAATGCTGAGTTTTCAATTCCCTTTATGCACAATGGTTCAATCCCAGACCTTGATAGTCTTATTCTTTTTTATGAAAAAGGAATTCACATTACCCCAAGTATTGACCCAAATATCAATAAAATAAATGGCCTCGGAAGGAAAAATTGGTCTGTTGCAGAAAAAGAGGATTTAAAGAAATTTATTAAGTCTCTTACTGACTATAAATTTTTAACGGACACAAATTATTCAAGTCCTTTTTAAATTTACTTTGGAGCTCTGAGGTATACTAGTTTTTTAGTTTCAAAAAATTCTTCCTCAAAATAATCTTTGAGTTGCACCACCTTTGGATGTTTGAGATTTTTAAGTTCCTCTTTCAAATCGCCACCTTTCAGATATAAAATTCCATTTTTAAGACCCTTCCTATTCTCTGGACTTGGCTTAAACTTATTTTTTGTCCAGGGTAAAAATTTATCAAAGTGAGTAACGGCTCTTGAAACAATGAAATCGTATTTCGTTTTTAAAGATTCGGCTCTTATATGCTCGCCGCGCACATTTTTTAAACCTAAGGCCTGAGCGATTTCATTTACCACCTTAATCTTTTTTCCAATTGAATCCACCAAGTGAAAATCCGCTTCCGGAAACATAATCGCCAATGGAATTCCAGGAAAACCACCACCGGTGCCAATATCAAGAATAGTTTCGCCTTTTCTAAATTTCCTAAGCTTTGTAATTGCTAAAGAATGTAGAACATGTCGCTCATAAAACTGATCCATATCCTTCCTGCTGATAACATTTATCTGATTATTCCATTCTTCATAGAGAGGGGCTAATTTTTCCAATTGAGATTTCTGAATTGAGCTTAATTCAGGAAAATATTTTAATATTAATTCCATTATTTCCAGGCTTTAGGTTTTCCAAAAAAACTATTTTGAAGATGAACCAGTGTGACAAATATTGTACTGCAAAATTCCCAAATTGGATAAAGGTAAATGCAATCCATAGATTGTAACCTTTTAGCCAGAGGCAAAAGTATTACTACCTGAAGAAAAAATTTAATAAGCAGTAATATCCAAAACATTTTCCATTGATAAAAAAGAATAATACCAATAGGTAAAAGAAGATAAAAGCTCAATTGGGAAAGGCCATATAAGGTAAGTAAAACCTTTGGCCAAAATCTATAATAGGAGGAAGTAGACATATGCCTCCTTTTTTGGCGCCACCAGATTTTCAAACTTTCTGGAGATTTGGAATAGGTGAAAGCCTCGGGGTCTAACTGTAATCCTAACTCACTATACTCACCAGATTCACTAACAAAAAGGTCATCATCGCCAGATGCTAAACCTATATGAGATTCAAATCCGCCGATATTAGTGAATAATGATTTTTCATAGGCCAAATTTCTTCCAACACCCATATAAGGCATCTTAGCCAGGGCAAAAGAATTGTATTCTATGGCTGCTTGTAATGTTTCCCAGCGAACAACCTTATTGATAAAGGAAGCTTGCTTTTGTGTGGCTCCTATTCCCAAAATTATTTGCTTTTTAGAAAAATGACTCACCATTTTTTTAATCCAATTTTCACTGGCAGGTCTGCAATCAGCATCCGTTAAAAGCAAGTAATCATACTTTGCATTTTTAATCCCCAAGCTCAAAGCCTTTTTCTTCCCTATATACCTTTCCGATCCCTGATTTTCCAAAATAGTGAGATGTGGGTATTGGGATTTAAACTCTCGCAAAATCTCAAGGCTAGCATCTGTGCTATTGTCGTCAACTACTAAAACCTCGTAGTTCGGATAATCTTGTTTTAAAATGCTTGGCAAATATTCCTTTAAATTCTTCTCCTCGTTTTTAGCACAAATCACCACAGAAACCGATTCCGAAAAAAGGCCTTCTGTATTTTTAAAAAATATGAGCCTTGAATGGAAAAATAAATAATGAAAAACAAGGTAAAGGATGGGGGCTGCCCAAATCCAAAATAGAAATATCATAAGCGACAAAGGTAATCATGCAGGCTTGGAAATTCTTTAATTTTTTAGATTTTCAAAATATTAGAAAAGGAAGATTTAAGTTGGAAAGTTAATGTAAGGATAAAGCTTATTTTTGCGCCGATGAATTTTAGCCTTCAACATAGCGACACAAAAAGTAAAGCTAGAACTGGCATTTTCAGAACTGAGCATGGGGATATTAAAACCCCCATCTTTATGCCGGTAGGAACGGTAGCTTCTGTAAAAGCTGTACAGCAAAGAGAATTGAAAAATGATATTCTAGCCCAAATTATCCTAGGTAATACCTATCACCTTTATTTAAGACCCGGAACGGAAATCTTAGAAAAAGCTGGTGGCCTTCACAAGTTTATGTCTTGGGACAAACCCATTCTCACAGATAGTGGGGGTTATCAGGTTTATAGCCTTTCTGGAACCAATAAAATTACCGAGGAAGGTGTTGCCTTTAAATCCCATATTGATGGATCAAAACATTTTTTTAGTCCTGAAAAATCAATGGAAATACAAAGGAGCATTGGGGCAGATATTATTATGGCTTTTGACGAATGCCCTCCTTATCCAAGCACCTATGAATATGCACGAAACTCTATGGAAATGACCCATAGGTGGCTACAAAGATGTATCAATTGGCTAGATGAAAACCCGCCTATTTACGGGCATCAACAAAGCTTATTCCCCATAGTTCAGGGATCCACTTTTAATGACCTTAGAAAAATATCGGCAGAAACGATTGCCTCTTTTGATTGTGAAGGCTATGCCATTGGAGGTCTTTCTGTTGGAGAACCAGCTGAGGAAATGTATGCTATGAGTGAATTGGTTTGTGATATTTTACCCACCAATAAACCACGGTATTTAATGGGTGTAGGAACTCCTGCCAATATTTTAGAAAATATCGCTTTAGGAGTGGATATGTTTGATTGTGTAATGCCTACCCGAAATGGAAGAAATGGAATGATTTTTACTAGTGAGGGTATCATCAACATTAAAAATAAAAAATGGGAGGATGACTTTAGCCCTTTAGATCCCAATGGGACTTCATATGTGGATAAGGATTATTCTAAAGCATATGTTAGACATCTTTTTGCGGCTAATGAATACCTTGGCAGGCAAATCGCCTCAATACATAATCTCTCCTTTTATATTTGGTTGGTAGGCGAGGCTCGTAAGCATATTGAGCAAGGAGACTTTGCAGAGTGGAAAAATATTATGACTGAAAAAGTACAAAGACGATTATAATTGTTTGGAATTATAGATAAATACATCATAAAGAAGTTTTTAGGAACCTTCTTTCTAGTGATTGGTCTAATTATGGCCATCGCTGTGGTATTTGATATTTCCGAAAAAATAGAAGATTTCATTACAAAAGGCGCTTCAGCCAAAGAAATCATATTTGATTATTATGTGAATTTCGTGGTCTATTACGGCAATCTATTCAGTAGTATGATAGTTTTTATAGCCACTATTTTCTTCACTTCCAGGATGGCCTCCAATACTGAAATAGTTGCCATCCTAACCGGTGCTGTTAGTTTTAAAAGGATGATGTGGCCCTATTTTGTTTCCGCCACAATTGTTGCCGGAATGAGTTTGGTTTTAAGTCATTTTGTAATTCCACAAACCAATGTTACCCGCTTAGATTTTCAGCATACTTATATAGATCGGAAAGGCCCGGATAGGTATAAAAATATTCATCGACAAATAAAGCCTGGTCATATTATCTATTTTGAGAGTTATAATATTCAGCGCAAAACTGGATATCATTTTACTTATGAGGTGTTTGAAAATCACCAGATGAAATCCAAAATGAAATCAGATTTTATACGTCTCGATTCTGCCAAAGGCCTTTGGACAATTGACAATTATCAGATTCGGCATTTGCTTGATGATGGATCTGAAATAATTAAGGCCGGACGCAGGTTGGATACTGTATTGGATTTTAAACATGAAGAAATTGTACCACGCCTTTTCTCAATAGAGATGATGACCACCCCAGAGCTCAACGAATTTATTGAGGTCGAAACTCTGAGAGGGTCTGAAAATATTAATAAATATTTAATTGAAAAATACAGGAGAAGCTCCTTCCCTTTTGCCACTTATATATTGGTTTTAATTGGAGTGAGCATGGCTTCCAAAAAATCCCGAGGAGGCCTGGGATTAAACATTGCGCTAGGTTTGGGAATCTGTGTAAGTTATATTTTCTTTATGCAAATTTCTACCACTTTTGCTACCCTTGGTAATTTCCCTCCCTTCCTTGCGGTATGGCTTCCCAATATGGTATTTACCATTTTAGCTGCTTACCTTTATTTAATTGCCCCTAAATAAATACTTGAAAAATACCTTAAGCAGCTAGCTCATTATTTCACATCTTAGCGAACAGAAATAGAGCTTTGATAGAGAATACTAAACTCATCTTTTTTAGACTGCATTTCATTGTATTCCTTTTTGGATTTACAGGGATATTAGGCAATTTAATTTCCATTAGTGCCATACCATTGGTTTGGCATCGAATGTGGATTGCTTCGGCAATCATATTCCTTTATTTGGCCTTCAAAAAGCGTTTGAACTTTAAGTTAAAAAAGGATTTTTGGCAGGTTTTGATTGCTGGGATTCTAATTGCGGCTCATTGGATTAGCTTTTTTCATGCAATAAAAATATCCACTGTATCTGTGGCCCTTGTTTGTCTTTCTACTGGCGCCTTTTTCGGATCCCTATTGGGTCCAATTTTTACTCGATCAAAAATTCAGCTTACAGAAATGTTTTTGGGATTGGCCGTTGTGCTTGGCATTTATATTATTTTCAAATTTGAGGGAGATTATACTTGGGGAATTATTACGGCATTAATAAGTGCATTTTTAAGCGCCCTTTTTTCCATGATGAATGCAAAATTAATCCAATCCTATAGGCCAAACCATTTAACCTTTTATGAAATGCTAGTAGGATTTTTAGCCATTAGTATTTATATGTTTTTCACAGGAGATTTAAACTGGGCAACCATTGGGCTAAACCCATCAGATTGGGGCTATTTACTAATATTGGGTAGTGTTTGTACAGCCTATGCTTTTATAGAATCCGTGGCTTTAATGAAACATATTTCACCATTCACTTTTTTACTGGCTATTAACTTGGAACCCATTTACGCTATATTATTGGCCTTGTACCTCTTTAATGAGGCTGAGCTTTTAAACCCCTACTTTTTTCTTGGAGCTGTAATTATTCTGTCTACCGTTTTTGCAGATGCCTTGATAAAGAGAAGAATTAAACGAAAACAAAGGAAAAACCAATTGCAAGCCTGAAAATTGCCAGCAGGAAAATAGTACTGAATTTACATTTAGTTAATATGAATGAAGCTTGGGGATCAAAAATTTGTAATTTGCAGGCCGCAAAATTAACAGGAGAATATGGATTATTTAGACTTTGAACAACCCATACAGGAGCTAGAAGAGCAATTGCAAAAAACCAAGGACCTTGAACAGGAAACCAAGGTGGATATGAGCAAAACGCTGAAAGAGATCGAGAAAAAATTGGTGAATACCAAGAAGGAGATCTATAAAAATTTAAGCCCTTGGCAACGTGTTCAACTTTCTCGTCATCCACAAAGACCTTATACCTTAGCCTATATTGAGGCAATAACTGAGGGGAATTTTATCGAGCTTCATGGTGATAGAACCGTAAAAGACGATAAAGCCATGGTTGGAGGCTGGGGAAAAATTGGAGACCAATCCGTTATGTTTATTGGACAACAAAAAGGGATTAATACTAAAATGAGGCAATACCGAAATTTTGGAATG
Organism: uncultured Cryomorphaceae bacterium; assembly: GCA_963976435.1. GTDB lineage: Bacteria > Bacteroidota > Bacteroidia > Flavobacteriales > Schleiferiaceae > CAKZNE01. Next base: position 26,853 of record CAXBKQ010000029.1, read on the forward strand.
CCAAACCCTGAAGGTTATAGAAAGGCACTTCGATTGATGAAGATGGCCGAAAAGTTTAACAAGCCTATTGTTACATTAATTGACACCCCAGGAGCCTTTCCGGGATTAGAAGCAGAAGAAAGAGGTCAAGGAGAAGCTATTGCCAAAAATTTATATGAAATGGCAATGCTGAAAGTTCCCGTAATATGTATAGTAATTGGTGAAGGTGCCTCAGGTGGAGCCTTGGGCATAGGCGTTGGAGATAAGGTTTTAATGCTCGAAAATTCTTGGTATTCCGTTATATCACCAGAAAACTGTAGTACCATTTTATGGAGAACTTGGGATTATAAACAACAGGCGGCGGAAGCTTTAAAACTTACCTCCTATGATATGCTAGACAATAAATTAATTGATGGTATTATTAAAGAACCAATTGGAGGCGCACATACCAATCATCCAGAAGTTTTTGAAACCGTAAAAACAGAAATCCTAAAACACCTTATTAAACTAAAGGCCATGGATTCTGATAAAAGAATTGATAAAAGAGTTGCTAAATTCTCCAAAATGGGAGCCTATAAATAAATTATTGGATAATTATTCGCCTATTGATAATTCTATTATCCTCCAATATTATTTTTACAAAATAAAAACCAGGGCTTAAATGACTTAAATCCATTTTTTCCCTGGTTTTTTCATTCTCATCTATAATTTCGCCATTTAAATCTAATACAAGGGTTTTCTTTATCCCAATTTTTGATTTAATATTTATCAGACCAGTGCTTGGGTTTGGAAATAATTCCAACACATTATCGTCAATCTCATTTAGCCCAACAGTGGCATCACTAACAATAGGAATGCTAAGTGTAGTTCCATTGTTTAAATCAGAATTAAACTGAAGTAGGGCATTATAAGATTTTGATGCATCAAAGGATATCCTAATTGTTTTTGCTTCGGACTCATCCAATTCAAAATCACTTGGCATAGAGCTATGAAAGTGCAAACTGGTATCGCTCAATAAAAAATTATCCAATTCCACTTCTACATTCCCATTATTATAAATTATAAAATCATAATAGTATCTGCCGGCATCTTCCAATAGTTTTATGGTATCATCAGAAATATATAAGCTCTCAACTTCTGGGGCCACAGAATTGGTAACAAATGAACTAATCCTCTCTTCAAACTGTGGGTAGTCTACAAATGGATTTCTATTGTTTTGAAGTGAGAAAATATCTGAATTCCTGTCCTTCTCTGTAGTGGATGGGGCGAATTGATTATGCCATTGCCTCAATATGGTTTCTTGTCCTGAAAAGTGATTTGAATAATCCTGGTATCTAATTACAAAATACATCATCGCCCTTGCGCAATTCCCTTTGTGGATATCACGAGGTTCAAAAGTTGAATTGTTCGACTTACTACCTCCTACTTGCCAGGTTGGAGTACCACTTACTATTCCAAAAGGATCATTTCCTCTTCTGCTATTAGACGTAACATCAGTGGGGAACAAATGATGAATATCACTTCGCATAGGCAAATTGGAATTGAAAAAGCCCTGTGGGAAGGTATGTTCGGTATTAAAGCTATTGGAATTTGCACCCGGCCTGGTATTAAATGTTGCCTGCCTTCCAGTATAAACACATTCCACATCACCATTTACATTGTCTATGCTACCGTACATATTATCCCTAGCCACATTATAGGACAATTGACTGTAGCCCTGTGCTAACCTAGATTTTAAGGCTAGCTTTAAAGCCTCCTCGGATTTGTTTTCTGTGCTATTATAATAGCTGTTTCGGTATTTACCCTGCCCAATTAAAACTACAGATTTATGACCAAATCCCGATTTTGTTTTTACAGCCAAAATCAGATTATGCAAAATATTGTGATTTGGAGAAAAACTCACTTGAATATTTAATGTATCATTGGGAAACAATACTCCAGCGCTATCGCTTACACTGAAAACTTGTCGACCGTACTTTTCAAATAAATCAATATCCACAATTTCTATCGAATAGATGCCTGTATTTACAATTTCTAAATCCCTATTTACGGTACTATCCTCATAACTAAAGCCAAAATCTAAAGTATCAGGCATTTGTAGGGTTTGAGCACTTAATCCTAGAAAAAAAAGGCCAAGGCTCAATGTAATTGCAAATCTCATTTTTTACTGCTTGTTTATTAGGTGGTAAAATTACGAAAAGCTATAAAGGCAAAGCCCTCTTAATTTATTTATTATAAACGATATCCAAACCTGTAAATGGCTCTGTAGAACTAGCGAAAAATTGATTTTGAGAAGAAGCAAGTGCAGCTTTCCAAATATTATTTCCGCTTATAATATAGATCTCATTATTAAGCTCGTCAAACTTCATTTCCTCTGCGCCAAAGCTAAAAATCAATTGAGGAAATTGAAAATTGTGGGCAGGGAAGGTATAGATATTCTTATCGGTAGAAATATAAACCATACCCAGTCCGTATTCCAAAGATTGTGGTATTTCAGCATCCAATTGGTATTTTTCCGTAACAAGACCGCTATTCGCATTGTATTCAGAAATAATACATTCACCATTTTTCAAATAAATCAAATAAAAAATATCATTTTCCGTATAGCATAGGTCCACTATTTCATAGCCAATAAAACTTCGCTGAACAAGGCTATTATTAGACCTTCTTAGTAAAAACAATTCATTCAGTGTAGTACCTGCTTGAACTGCAGCAACCAACATCTTCTCATCATCAAAGGCCATTTTCCTCGCCAAGAAATTATCTTCTAAACTAAATTCTAAAAAATCATTACCACTAGCATCAACAGAAAACACCCTCCCATCTTTTAATATCATATAATTTAGGCCGTCGATATGGTATAAATTTTCAAACTCCAAGCTATTTGGGTTAAGGTTTAGACTAAAGTCTTGAAGCAAATTGGAATAGTTGAAAGCTTTAAGATTTCCAGTAGACTGAGGTAAAGTTAGGAGCTGAGAATTCCTGGAATCTGAAACGAGTTTTTTAAAGCTTTCGGATGGCAATAAGATTTGACTTTTTTGTCCGATACTGTCAATCTTATACAATATGGATTGGTTTCCAGATTTCCCGATAAAACAAATTCCACGAATAGCCTTTTCTAGCCCTTCAATTCTTATAGATTGAAATTTACTTCGACCATTTTCTCCATTGAAAGCTTGTATTCGAATAGAATAGGAATTAGATTCATAATACTTGTCATTTACAAAAATCCTATAGCTATAATCATCTCCTCTTTTTGAAAATAGCTCAGTTGGCAAAGGACGAGATTGAGCCCCTTTGAGTATAGAAATTCTGACTGGACCATCAACATCTTTAATTGTAACTTGAACGATAATTGTATCACCAAATTTGTAACTTCCACTTTGGTTTACTTTGATTTGAGAAATACTGGGAAAGGTGTCATTCTCCTTTTTACAGGAGAACCAAAAAAGGGCTATAGAAATAATTAAAAAAATATAAGGCCGAAATCCTCTCATACACGATGCAAGTTAATAAATTTGAAAAGTGGTGAGAAAATGAATTCACAGGAGAGTTAGCAAATGGAAAACGTTAATAGACAAGCGAATAAGGCAAATAGTAGAGGCCGGAATGTAATTGATCTGGAGCAGGGTAAAATCCCTCCTCAGGCAGTAGAGTTTGAAGAAGCCGTATTAGGTGCCATTTTGATTGATAATTCTGCCATCAACCAGGTTATTGACATTCTAAAACCGGAATGTTTTTATAAAAATGAACACAAACTGATTTTTGAAACTGTTAAGGAATTATTTGGAAATAGTGAACCTGTAGATATTTTAACTGTAGCCAATGATCTTCGACAAAAAGCAAAATTAAAAGATGTTGGTGGTGAGTATTATTTAGCGAATCTCAGTCAGAAAGTTAGCTCCTCCGCCCATTCCGAATTTCACGCAAGGATTATTGTTCAGAAGCATATACAGAGGGAAATGATTCGTGTTGCTGGAACGATTACGGAAATGGCCTATGATGAAACAACCGATGTTTTCAACCTTCTCGATATTGCGGAACAGGAGTTATTTGAGGTTGCACATGGTAATGTTGCGAAAAACTACGAAACGGCACAAGATCTTGTAAAGGAGGCGATTTCCAAAATTGAAGAGATTTCCAAACAAGAAGGATTGAGTGGAATTCCTTCTGGGTTCACCAAAGTAGATAGAGTTACGGCGGGCTGGCAGCCATCAGATTTGATAATTCTGGCCGCGCGACCTGGTATGGGAAAAACGGCCTTTGTATTATCCATGGCCCGAAATATGGCTATCGACCACAATAGACCAGTAGCCGTATTTTCCTTAGAAATGGCTTCAGTGCAACTTATTACCAGATTGATTTCTGGTGAAACAGGACTTTCATCCGAAAAATTGAGAAAAGGAACACTTGATGATCACGAATGGCAACAGCTTTTAACCAAGGTAAAAGCCCTAGAGAAGGCTCCTTTATATATTGATGACACCCCCGCTATCAGTATTTTTGATTTGAGAGCAAAATGTCGAAGACTAGTTGCCCAAAGTAATATTCAACTTATTATTATAGATTACCTGCAATTGATGACAGCTGGTGGTAAATCTAATGGAAATAGAGAACAAGAAATTAGTACCATATCGCGTTCCTTAAAAAGTATTGCGAAAGAATTAAAGGTTCCAGTTATAGCTTTATCCCAATTGAGTAGAGCTGTAGAAACTAGAGGTGGAAATAAAAGACCATTACTTTCCGATTTAAGGGAATCTGGAGCTATAGAACAAGATGCTGATATTGTATCATTTATTTATAGGCCGGAGTATTATGATATTACCGAATGGGAAGATGGTTCTCCAAGTGAAGGACAGGCAGAATTTATTATTGCCAAACACAGAAATGGAGGATTGGAGAATATTAAATTACGATTCCAAGGTTCTATGGCTAAATTTTCAGATTTGGAGGAAAGCACCGATTTTGAACCTATAGTTCTTGAATCAAAAATGAATAATGACAGTTTTCTAGAAGATGACAATTTTGACGATAGACCATTTTAAAAGTATTTTTTTTAGTTTATTTCTTGTTTTTTCCTTGATGGCTAAAGGGGATTATTTATTAATTCCTATGGATGAGGAATCACAAACTAATCATTTAAAGGCTTATGGAATTGCATTTTTATCCTTGGAGAAATCTCAAGAGGTAGAATGGCTTTTAAACTATCGTGGTGGTAGTTTTTTGATGGCTTATTCTGATATTTTTAAAGCCGAATGCCAAATTCGAAATGTAAGCTTTGAGGTAATAAGTGATGGAGATGCTACTGCCATTCGCAAACAAATTAGCAGCCCCGCTGTAAATATGGAGGTGGTAAAATTAGAAAAGGCCCCGAAAATTGCAGTTTATTCTCCAAAGAGTAAGCTTCCTTGGGATGATGCCGTTACTCTTGTTCTCACCTATGCCGAAATACCCTATGACCTCGTATATGATAAAGAGGTTCTTGCTGATGTTTTACCCCTTTACGATTGGCTACATTTACATCACGAGGATTTTACGGGTCAATACGGTAAATTTTACGCCGCTTTTAGAAATGCACCTTGGTATATTCAGCAAAAAAAAGAATCTGAGGAGTTGGCTAAGGAATTAGGTTTTGAAAAAGTAAGTGATCAAAAATTAGCCGTAGCTACAAAAATTAAAGAGTTTACCGTTGGTGGTGGATTTTTATTTGCCATGTGTTCCGCAACGGATAGCTATGACATTTCCCTTTCTGCAGCAGGTGTTGATATTTGTGAACCCATGTTTGATGGAGATCCTTCTGAACCGAACTACCAAAATAAATTAGATTATTCCAAAACTTTAGCCTTCAAGGATTTTAAATTAATTCAAAATCCAATGGTCTATGAGTTTTCAAATATTGATGTTACCCAAGGTCGAAAGGTAAAGGCAGAAAGTGACTTTTTTACCCTATTCGAATTTTCTGCAAAATGGGATGTGGTGCCAACCATGCTTTGTCAAAATCACAGCCGAATAGTTAAGGGTTTTATGGGACAAACAACCGCCTTCAAAAAATCCTTGATAAAATCTGATGTGCTCATCATGGGCGAATTGAAAAGTGCTGGAGAAGCAAGATATATTCACGGTGAAATAGGGAAAGGAACTTGGACATTTTACGGCGGTCATGATCCTGAAGACTATCAACATAGAGTTGGAGATCCCAAAACAGAATTAGATTTATACCCAAACTCTGCAGGATATAGGCTGATTCTTAATAATATTCTTTTTCCAGCGGCTAGAAAGAAAAAACAAAAAACATAATTCCAGAATATTGAAACTCTGGAATTATGTTTTTAAACTTTAAGGGATGTTTAATTTTTGAACTTTCGCATCTGGAGTAACAATAAAAATATCTTTCACAACTTTTGTTTCCGTAATAGTTTTTGGTTTTACCTCCTTCTTAACTTCCGGTTTTTCTAGCAATCTTATTTTCAATACATATTCTATTTGAACAACAGGTTCCAATATTGAGGCATTCATCACAAAATCATAGTTCTTGTTTAGTTTGGGAGAGTAAAAACTTGAAGTACTCTTAGCGCTGTTTTCCACCTTAACAGCATTAAAACTCAAACTATTAGAACAATAGGCCTGATATTGTTGATATTGCTCTATGGGATAATGAACTGCAAAATTCTCGGCTACAAGACGATCCATATTGGAAAAATCATTGGCTAATAAGGTTTTATATCGAGATATTTTTTTGTTGATATCGATAGCGGCCTTATTCATTATTTCTTGCTTTTTCACTTCTAAATTATCGACCATATAATCTACCCTTACCAAATCATAAATTTCTTGTTCGGAACAAATGCTTACCAATAAATTAATCAATGCCTGATTTTTGAAACGGAAATGTAGATTCTTTTTAAGCTCAAAGCCTTTTGGGATTTCATTATAAGTCTTTTTGCTGAATAGCTTCTTCTCTGTTACAACTTCGTAAATAGGTAGGAAGGAAACCATATCTGTAAACATTTCTACATCTTCATTGCTAGCTTCTAAACTTGATTTAATTGAATTTATCTTATCATTTACAAGAGTGTTTAGCTCGGCTTGAGATTTAGCAGTTTGGGTAATCGTAAAAATTGCCAGATAAGAATCGGCCTTTAAATTATAAAGACCACGGACGGTAAACTCAACATTTTTGGTAGAATGGAAATTGGCATCGAGAGTAGATGAAGGAATGATCATAGAATTATACTCATAGGCATCAATGGGGATTTTGCCATAGTTTTGATTGCCACTAACCTGTGAAATTCCTGGGTAGCTTATCGTTAAAGCTACAAGACTAAATATCATTTTCTTTAAATACATCTTTTTTGTTTTTGAATTATTTTTCAAATGAAAAGAGATAAGTTTTTTTTCAATTGTAAATTGATGGATTAATAATTGTATTACCTTTTACAATCGATTTACAATTCCAATTTTAATGTCTAATTTACTTTTGAACCTATGAGTCTTTCTCCAAAAGACGGTTTCCTTTTACTTAAACAAAAAATAAGGGAATATGTGAAAGATTCATTGTCTATCCGCAAGGAATTAAAGGATTGGTCTATTCAAGATATACAGGATTTTCAAGCAGATTTAGAGGCGAAATGCAAAAGCTCGGTAAGCGAAAAATGGATTTACCTGCATTTTAAAAATCAAAATGACAAGCTACCAAGGGTAGATGTTTTAAACCTCCTTGCCAAGTATTGTGATTATAAAAATTGGGAGCATTTTTTATTTGAACATCAAAAAGCCAAGGGGAGAAAACCAAGATTAAAATGGGCATTAATACTGGTCCTATTATTAATCATAGTGATCAGCATCGGAATGGTTTTCTTAAATAGGAAAAGCTATCAAATCCTGGTTTTTAAGGATGCCTATACCCAAAGAATTTTAAAAACCAGCGAATTGCATTTTGATTTTAAGGGTAAAACTGATGGAGATTTAAAAAGAATAGAATCCGCAATAAAATGGACTGGTGAAAATGGGGATAGTCTTTTGGTAAATGGTCCATATTACAAAATGGCGAGGGTTCAATTAGGAGAAGGTTCAGATACTTTATTGGTTAAACTCTTACCGGATGATTATGCTTTAATGTTGAATTTCTTTTCAAGATCGGACACTAGAAATATTGAAAAAAGGGAAAGGCAATTAAAAGAAGCCATTCACGAAGAAGCCAAAATTTTTCAGGTTTATGATGAATTTGAAGGGCTTGAATTATTAAACAAAACAGAATTTATTGAAAGGTTAATCTTGCCTGTAAACTTTTTAAAAAATTTAGAAATATTAGATATTCAATATCGAGAACAAAAAATATACAGGTTAAGATTTAGACAAAATAAGGAGAGCCATGAATAGAAAGATAATATTAGTGATGCTGTTATTTGGTTTCGGTTGCAATACGATAATAGCACAGAGCACATATGAGCGAATTGAAACTAGATTTACAAAATCGCAATTGAACAAATTGGACAGTTTGGCTTTTCGGCAAACAGCAAAGGAAAAGTTAAATCAATTGATAGCTTATAGCAGATTGTATGTTCATGAAGAAACAAATAATGCTACAAAAGAAATTCTGAAGAAAAAGGCTAGTGCGATGTTTAGGACTAATTCCCAAACGGGTTTAGAGGAAAAACTAGATATGGATTCCCTTTTACTAAAATTAGCATCAGTAATGGATACCATAAATATGGGTAATAATTCAGCTATTAAATGGATTGGATGCGATTCTAGTTTTGGAAAGTTTAGGATAGCAAATGAAAGTTTTGAGCTCAAAGTATTGTTAATACGGTCGCCCAAAAATTTTGGTAAAAATGAGGAGTATATATGGCAGGTATATTTTTGCCAGCCAAAGTTTAATCCATAAAAAAAGCCTCAACTAAATTAGTTGAGGCTATTGAAGATTGGCGACGACATA
>CAXBKQ010000030.1:0-23476 GCA_963976435.1 uncultured Cryomorphaceae bacterium
ATATTACAGTTTATAAAATTAGAAATTCTATTTTTAAACCGTACTAATTTTGGGGAGCTTACAATTCAACATTCAACATTCCACTTCCAACTTTTAACTTTTAGTTTTTCACTTTTCACTTTTAACTATCCCATTTCCAAAGAAGGCAACAGATATATCCTAACAAACATGAAAAAATTCAAAGCCAGTTGTCTAATCGGACTACTATTTGTATTTTTGAATAATGGAAAACAAACGAGAACTCTATTTTTTTAAAGAGTACTTCAAAAAGTTTTTCGACGACCAAAACGATAAGGTTAAAAAGAAAATTCTTTGGACATTAAGGGTTGTTACAGAACTTGACCAGATTCCTGAAATCTATTTGAAGCATATTAAAAACTCATCAGGACTTTATGAGATAAGAGTTCAAGTCGGAAGTAATATTTTTAGGATATTCTGTTTTTTTGATATTGATAATCTGATAGTGATTGGCCAAGGATTTCAAAAGAAAACACAAAAAACACCAAAACAACAAATAGAAAGGGCCGAGCAAATAAAAAGGGAATACTATGAAAGCAAAAAATAAAGATCTCACAAGCCTAGACGAATTTATTAATGATAATATTGGCAAAACGGGTACTCCGAAAAGAGAACAGTTTGAGAACGAATATGACACTTTTAAACTTGGGGTCCTTATTCAACAAGCAAGAGAACAAAAAGGATTGACACAGGAACAACTTGCTAAGCTTGCAGGGACAAATAAGTCATACATTTCTAAGTTGGAAAGGAATCTAAAAGATATTCGCTTTTCGACTTTGCAAAGAATTATTAACGAAGGCCTTGGTGGACATTTAAACATCTCAATAAACTTGGATTAGAAAATAAAAAAGCATGATTAGCCAAAAACGGCCATAGCCAATACGAGCAGCTTGTTTTAAAATGAAGATTCTGCAACCCAATAACATTCGGTCTGGCGGACAAAGATTCGGTTTCAAAATCCCGCACTAGCCTTAGCCTTAGGTTGCCATTAATATAAATGACGTTTAGAAAATCTATATTAAAAATTATCGCTGCATTCGAAAAGTTAGCTCTTAAAGCATAACCAAATCAAATAAAAGAAGACACTAAATATTTTATAGGGGATAATTTCGATCTTCTATTCTGGTCTTTTTTGGATTTATCGTTTTGATCATGAGACTAGTAATGAAGAAAACAATAAAAACGAAAGGGTAAAAATGGTTCAAAAATCATAGCTAAAACCGCAGCCACTCCCATTAACCAAAGCATTTCCATACATAAGATAGGAAATACAAAAATTCAGTACAATATTCAAAATTCAATTCAGGATGTACCTCAGATACAAGTCTAGCTTCAGCCTTTCCCAATATTCTAACCTATTAGTTTTAAACTTTTAACTTTTAGTTTCCAACTTCCAACTTCCAACTTCCAACTTCCAACTTCCAACTTTCAACTTTCAACTTTTAACTTTTAACTTTTAGTTTTTCACTTTTCACTTTCCACTTTCCCATTTCTAAAAAAGCCTACAAATTAAATTCATCTATGAATGAAGACAGGGAAAATAAATTTGAGCATTAAAAGTGTGAATTGGAATAGCAGGGGTATTATATTTCCCAATACAAAAGCAAAGGCCAGCTAGATAAAAAATCCAAGGATGCTGAGGATTATTTAAATTTTACAGCAGTGCCGTAAACTAATATTTCTGAAGCTCCTTGCATGATCATAGAAGTAGAAAATCTTAGGTTTACAACTGCGTCGGCACCTAGGTTTTCAGCATCTTTTAGCATTCTTTGCAGTGCCTGTTCTCTAGCTTGAGCTTGTAGTTTGGTATATTCTTCAATTTCTCCTCCTATAAGATTTTTTAATCCTGCAAAAAAGTCTCGCCCTACATTTCTGGCTCTAACAGTACTTCCACGAGCAATTCCTAAAATTTGTCCTATTTCTTTTCCGGGGTAATTTTCAATTGAGGAGATCAGCATAGTAGTTATTTTGGTTAAAGTTTGATTGAGCTTCGAATATCGAAAAAAATTAAGGATTTGCTCCTTTTTGGAAAGGGATTTTTGGATTTCGAGAATGCTTGAGAATTGCATCATAAGGAGGTGCTCTGCCATTTTCAGTAATGCTACCGAATTAATTATAAGCTCCAATTAAACCAATAGGCTTGATTTTCCGCCATCCACATTTATTATTTGTCCACTTATCCAGGATGATTTATCGGACAAAAGGAATTCGGCAGCATTGGCAAGGTCATCCACTTTGCCAATTCTTTTTAAGGGATGCTTTTGGCCTTGAAAAATTTTCTTTTCTTCGGTGCTGAGCAGTCTAGAGGCTAGGGGAGTGTCGGTTAAGGAAGGGGATATGGCATTTACTCTAATTTGTGGAGCGAACTCAGCTGCCAGGGATTTAGTTAATCCTTCTATGGCTCCTTTTGAACTGGACACCAAACTGTGGAATGTAAAACCCATTTTTACAGCTATACTTGAAAATAATACTATAGAAGCTTTTCCCTTTTTTAAATTCGGTAAAAGGGCTTGAATAATTCTTACTGCTCCTAAAAATTGTAATTTATAATCGTTTTCAAAATCACGAATATTGATTCTGCTAAAGGCTTTAAGATTAATGCTTCCCGGACAATAAACCAATCCATTTATTTCATCTGGAAGGGAACTTAAATCCCAATCATCCGATAATACATCTAATTGAAAGGGATGCACAGAGGCTTCTGGATCAATGGGGCTAGCATTATAGGACGAATAAACCTCATGTTCATTTTTTAAATTTTCTACTAATTGTTTCCCCGTTCCACTTCCTCCGCCAATAATTAGAATGTTCCCCATTGTTATTAAAATTTAGTTATCTAACAGAGAGGAAGGGAGAAAGTTTAGGGCTTAGTATTAATTATTTCGGCCTTTAGATGAGAATGTGAAATTATTGAAGGGAATATCAAAATCAATTAAGCTTAATTTTTTTGTATGAAACCGTACTTATCTTTTATGGGCTTAGCTATACATTACCCATTCTGTTGTGCCGTCGGTTTTATTTTAAATCCTTTTGTTAGTAGCCATATTGCTAAAACAATTTCTTGTATTACAAGGGGAATTGACATTAATCCATATTCCGTTGAAATTACCTCAATTAATTGAAAAATGATGAAGAAACTGGCTAGCATTATTGCTGAGTTTCCTATAAATCCCCAAATCGAAAGCCATTTGGGAACCAGTTTTTCTCTGTATAGAATTTGATAAAAGAGGATGTTACCCAATCCTGTTGCTAATATCACAGCTAAGTGATTAGTCAAATCACGAAACAGTCTTAAAATTGCTCCAATGGTTTCATAAATAGCTAAATCTGATGCTGCTGCTGCTGAATATTCCTGACTTAAAAGGACAAATATTGCTAGTAATATTATTCCAATTAATTGAAATGTAGCCGCTATAAATCGGAAACCTACAAACCCAATCGAAAGAGTTTTGTTATACTTCTTGAGGAATGGGTAAAGTAAAAGCGAAAAGCCAATATAAATGGGAACTAAAAAAAACTGGAATATTCCACCGGTTAAAACTTGATTTTTATTTGGGAAAACTTCTTCAAGGAAATTATCGCTTTCTACAGGTGGCACAATGCTTAATATGCCAATAATTATTCCCAGAATAACTAGACCTCCTGCAATTTTTATTTTTTTTCTATCCGTGTAAGTCATACATCAAAAGTAGCCAGCATTAAATTCCACCCCATTGACTTTGGTTAAGAAATCACTTACCACTTATTCTTTTTCTAATTCTACTTAATGATTCTGGTTTAATACCTAAATAACTGGCTATTTGGTATTGAGGAACTCTTTGGTGTAAGTCAGGTCTAAGTTTAAGCATATTTAAGTACCGTTCTTCAGGGCTTGAAGTCTTAAATTCGGTAAATGAAATTTGTTGCTTAATTATTTCAGTTTCAGCGATTTTTCTGGATAGTGATTCTAACTCAGGATACTTTTGAAATATTTCTTTCTCTAATTTCGGATTTCCCACACTAACAATAGTATCTTCTAAACATTCTAAATAGTATTCTGATGGCTCTAATGTGTCATAATTTACTGGTACAACCGAATGTTGTTCAGTATAGAACTCCATTGTTTTTTCTTCACCATCCTTAAGAAAGTAACTTCTAATGCATCCTTTTAAAATGAAATAACACTCCTTGGAAACACCTCCTTCCTTGAGTAAAATGTCTCCTTTTTTGAAGTTTCTGATAAACGTACTTTCAGAAATAGCTTTTTCTATTTCTTCAGTAATTATGCCGTATTTCGAAAGGTATTTTAATATCTCACTTTTCACAATTCAATTCTATCCATTGGGTTTATTACAAATCTATAGGAATTTTTATCTGCAAGAATGACTTGACTGTCCAAAAAAAAGGGAAGTCTACATTACCTAATTGAAGGTAGTGGTTTAGTTAAGAAATTTGGGGTGGAATGAAGCACAATTTGTCTGACCTTGGAAAAAGTTGCAGCAAGAACCAAAGTCTCGCAAACAATTGAACCCAAGCTATTTTAAGGCTGTATTGGGTGCTGGTAATTTTCATTTCTTTAGTTTTTCTTTCAGTTTTCCCCAAGTACCCTTTGAAAGGATGGCTTCATTTTTCACCCTCTTATTTTTACTATAGTCGATAATATACTCAGCTCTTTCCTTAGAATCTGGGTGAGTGCTAATCCAAGGCAAATATTTCATTGCTTCAAGTTCATTTTGTTCTAGGGTATACAAAAAATTTGCAAATGATTCGGGATTTATTTTTGAATTAACAAGATATTCTACAGCTTTTAAATCAGCTTCTTTCTCAAGACTTCTGTCAAATGCTGTTGAGGATAACAATTTTGCAGTCTCTTGAATAGTTCCTGATCCCCCTTGTTCCGTTGTCATTGATATTAATAGGGAAAGCCCAATTTCCTTTATTAGCTTTTTCATCACATGATTAAGCTCAATATGTGCAATTTCATGGCAAATCACCCCGCTTAATTCTTCTTGATTGTCTGTTGCTAAAACCAATCCACTATAAATTAGAAGATGTCCATTGGGCAATGCAAAAGCATTAATTTCATCTTTGTCAAATATGTGAACCTTAATAAATTGCTTATCAATCCCATTTTCTGAACAGATTTTGCTCACAATACTATCAATAGAGCTGGTAACAAAGGGATTAATATTTTCTTTTTCTGATTTTTTGAAAGTATCCCAAAGGAGTTCTCCCAGTTTTTCTTCCGTTTTATCTGCAACTTTATGGACTTTAAAAACAGTCATCCAATCAACCTGTATTAATACAAGCCATGTTGAGAAAAACAGAATTAATACTAATATCCCTTGAGTAAAAATCTTTTTCATGATTCTGGCCGACAAATTAAATTACTCAAACTACCATAAAACCACCATTCCACATGAATGCCTTTTCGTGTCTGAATTGCAGTATATATTGTTGCAATAAATTCAGTAAGGTTGAAAATTAAGGCTGCAATTATGTAGGCAATATAATTATTGCTAATGCTTTGAGAACCAAAAAATATGGATACTGTCCACCAAAAAGCATAACTATTGATAAAGAGTAGCGTGAATTGTGAAAGTAAAGCTTGAGTACAATGCCAACGGACAAAATATGTTCCTTTTCTATTCCCTAAATAAAAAATAAAAGTGGCGAGTAGATTTATGATGGGCAGTGGCAAACCGCCTATTAGAGCAATTAAAGACATAAGGTAACTATTTGAAGCTTTTTCCGCTTCATGCTCTCCTGGTTCGTAGACGAATTTTGATAGGTTTATCATAGTCCCTTAGCAATGTTCCAAATCCAATTAACAACAATGAAAAAAATTAGTGGTATTGCGAATTTTGGTTTTTTCAAAAACGTTTCCATTTTTTTATAAAAATCAAATAGAGTTTTTTTCTTGAATAATACATCTATTAAAATCCAAATAGGTGAAATCAACATTATAGTGGCCACAACATAGCCCAAAGGATTTATCTGTAATGCATCACTAAATTTCCCATTTGCTAAAGAAATAACGGAACGTGTAGAACCACAGGATGGACAGGGTACATTTGTTAGGTGCTTTATTAGGCAAACTTCAACTGTTTTTTTTTCAGTTAGATTTAATGTCATACTAATAAAAAGCCAAATATACCCTGCCATACAGGAAATTAACAGTATAGAGTATAGCTTACTGCTGCTAATTGACATTAAGATAAAACTCGCTGAATTTTAGCTATATTTTTATCTCTGGTAGCACCCATAATCATGAACCAATCAATAATGGCCCAAATTCCCAAACCACCACAGGTCAAAAGTTTGCCAACACCCATTCCAGTATCTCCAATCATAAATCGGTCAATACCTAAACTTCCTCCTAGTAATGATACAATAAGACTTGTTGTTGGGTCTTTAAATTGTAATGTTTGAACTAGGCCCCATTTAGAGTCGTCCATTTGGAGTAGTCGTTCTCGGATTTGAGGGACATGATGGCTTTCAAAGAATTTGCCATTTGCCATGATAAACATGTCCACTTTTTGTGCTTCCATAAAATTTTGTGTAATAAGAATATATTGTCCTACTCATTTGGCTTTTCGGTTTCGCCCCGTTTTTTTAATGGTTTCGTGACTCCATTTTGTTATAAATAAAAAGCCTATTTCTAAGTAGTGTCCTTCTCTAAAATTTCACACATTGTACCGCTTGCACAATTGTGCGGGTAAATTTAGAAAAAGGTATTGAATGAGGCGGCCTAATAATTTTCCTTGTTTAAATACAAGGAAAAGCAAGGCAAGAAACTCTAGCCAGAAAAGATGTTCACTAGCTTTCAGCCGAGTGATTTTGTTATGAGCACTAATTTTTACAGCCGATTAAGCTTTGTTTGGATTTAGATTATTTGTAGGGTCCTCCCAAAGTTTATTATGTTGATGGAGGCTAGAAATCGATTGAACCTGTTGATTTCTTGGGTTTTAACCAACCAAGAAATCAAGGTTCTCATTTTCTAATAAATCCTGAAAACTACCTTGACTTGGCGGTCCTAGTAGATAGCAATCAACTCTCGTTAAGCCCAGAACCCCTTATTTGTTATAAACAGCTTAATTTGCCAACTGGCTCTTTTTATTTTTAATCGGTTTGATGAATCCAAACGTATTTCCCATTCTTAAATGTTATTAGTCCACCACCAACTTCTTCTTTTCTAACAACAATTGAAGGATTGGTAAGCCTGACTTCTCTGTCCCCAATAATTTCACCGTCTTCGATAACGATTTCATACGTTTCAGAGTCATTTACAAGTCCCCAATTGTCGACCCAATTAAATTCAGTCAAATGTGCAAGTTGTTTACCAAAACCAATTTTCACTTCTTCGTCTATTTTTCCATGAGTTATAATAATTCCTGAAGTTTCATTTTCTTTTTTGAAAATTGCTTGGTCCATATTTCCGTCTCCGTTAAAGTCTGCAGTTATTGTATCGGTCAGTTTGAATATGCCTGCATCTTTAAATTCATAACTCAATTCTTGATTATTGTACAGAGTCTGTTCGGTTGCATTATTCTCCGATTCTTGATTAGGTATTTCAATTTTTGTTTTCAACTCATCTGTCTCCGTGTCCGAAGAAATTTTCTGTTTAGAATTCTTGTTAGAATTGGATTGACCACAACTTGTTATAATCAGAAAAGTTAATATGTAGGTTATCTGTCTCATTGTCGTTTTTGGCATGACGCCCAACAAGCGCATATATGCCACAGTGGTATATATCTACACCTTGTGTTCACTACAAATCTATTGAAAAAAAAAGGCGGAAAACACCTTAACTTCTCTGGAATCTAAAATCTTGAAATATAAGTTTTGGCATTTAGTATCTAAGTCTGAACAGCTGAAAAAGAATTGAAATTCATCCAAAACTTAAGCAATATTGGACAAAGAGTAACACCCTTAAAATTTAAAGGACCTATTTTATTTCTGTCTCTAGGCTTTTAAGCGACCAAGAATTCAAGCTTGACTTTTAGAATGAGGATTGTACAAGACTTAGGCTTGCTAGCAAAGGTTTTTATTTCGCCACTTTAATGATATAAGCGTCATTGTCTTCATTACCAAATGAATTTGTATGTCCAACGATGTAATAAAATGACCCATGCTCAATAATATCTTGACCCCAGTCATTTTGAGAACCCCCTATAACTTTTTCAGAAATTAAGTTACCATTAGGATCAGTTTCTGCCAAATAAATATTTCTATCACCATTGCCGAAGCTCATACTCCTTGCAACTAAAATATAATTACCTTCATTATTTATGAGTGATGCTTGTCCGCCATCATGTTGCGCTCCTCCATAATTATTTTCCCAGATTTTGTTTCCTGTAGAATCTACTTTTACGGCATACATATTATGGTTCGGGTCGGTGCTTGCAGAATGACCTACTAAAAGAAATTCTCCAGTATTTGTTCTTGCAAAGTCTTGACTTTCCTCATATTCATCACCTCCATATCGTTTGGCCCATATTGAATCTCCATTTGATGATATATTCATTAAGTAAAAATCTCTGCTGTTCGCACCAAAATTTCGAGTATAGCCAAACAGCATTATCTCTTTGTTTTCAATTTCCATTAATCCGGTACTTCCATCATTTTCAGCCCCACCAAAAGTAAGCTGGCGAATTAAATTTCCACTTTGATCTATCCAGATTAAATAAATGTCACGAGATCCTGCACCAAAACTTTCCGTTGTAGCAGCAATACAAAATTCGGACTTACTGGTTTCAATGATGTCAATCGGTGTGTCATCTAATACTCCACCAAATGTATTTTCCCATAAAACAATTCCATTCGCATTTATTTTTAAAATATGAATGTCTTTTTGTCCATTGCCATAACTTTCTGTAGTTCCTATTAGGATAAAATTACCATCATTTGTTGTGCTAATCTTAATCCCTTCTTCAGCTAAATTTCCTCCATATGTTTTTTCAAAAAGTACATTTCCGTCAATGTCCAATTTTATGAGGTAATGGTCTCCGTTTGCATCATTAAAACTTTTAGATTGTCCCAATACATATAGAGTTTCGTCTTTAATTAGGATTGAGTTTGCTAAATCGTCAGATAAGCCGCCTACATTTTTCTGAAATGAACTAATTGATGGTTCTTTAGGTTTTGTATCATCTTTTTTACAAGCGAAAAAAAATAAACAAAGTAAGTATATCAGAAAAAATTTCAATTTCATAGAGGTGTTAACGAGGTATAGCTGGTTTTGTTTTATCTAATATTCGCCAACAATTCTGACCCCTAAACCAGGCGGGGTTGATGATTTTGCCTGTCTTCCTGTGATGAACTAGACTATGAAGCTCTAAGCCTGCTTTCAAGGCGCTTCTTCCCATGTTTTCTTAGCTTTTGTACCTGTTGAACAAAAGTGGATTTATTTAGAAAAAGGTATTGAATGAGCTGGGGAAATTAATGACTTCGTTTGGATGATAGGCAAGAAACTAGAGCAAGAAAAGATGTTCACTAGCTTTTGGCAGTTGAAAAAAGCAATACCTCCTTAATTGTTCGTGTCTGTCCATGGGTTAAACTGGTCTGAAGGAGAAGAAATAATAGGGTTTTGTAGTGTCTCATTTTAGGGGTAAATAAAGAATCCTGCACACAAAATTTTTTGACGGTGGGTTGAAAACACAAACCTCTACATTTTGCTTCAAATCCGTATTAATTTTATTTTTTCATTTCCCTTAGTTCGCTTTTGATTATTGTCCAAGAGTTAGCATTCTTCATAAACTCTATACTAACATTTACGCCTTCATAGTTGTATAGAAATTCGAGTTCCGCTTTATTCTCGTTAATCTCAAATTTGATGAATTCAATATGATTTGAATACCCTAAGTTGAATAAAATTTCCTTAGTGTAAATATTGACTTTCTTTTTTTTGTAAAAGATGTTCAAATTGTTATTTATTAGCCCGTTGTCAATTATTACTGGATGAGATTGATCATAATATTTTTCGAGTTTCGGCAATTCCATTGAAAGTGTTAAAACCTCTTCCATGTCCGTTTTTGACTGTCCGAGAGCTGTAAGGGAAAGCAATGTAAAAAGGGTAAGGTTTAGTAGTTTCATTTTTTTTAATTGTTGGAACTGGTTTAGCTATGCGCATTGCTGTTTTAAAAGTATGTAATTATCAACTTTGCACCAATGGTAGCGAAAGCCACGTGTTAAGTTTTAATTTATTTCTCCTAAAATGTCAACGCGGAGCTTTGGCGGAATAAGGGACGAGACCTCTCGGTTATTCCTTTAGCCGCATTTCGTATAGGTTTGTTAGGTGCTTTTTTTATTGTTTATTTCTTCAAATTCGTCTACTCGTTTCCAAATAAAAATCAATGAAGTTATTGAGTGTAGCATTCCCTAAAAATCAGGCAGTTTAAAAATAGAAAAGGTAACTAAATTTAACTTGTATGAAACGAACAAAATTTACAGAAAGCCAGGCCTGCAAGCCTAAGGGAGCGCCTGAGGTACTGCATCTGGCATGACTGGAAAAAGCTTGATCGGAAAAGGAAAAACCTGATTCGATTAGGCATCGACCAAATTCAAGCCTAGGGCGGGAGCTGAACTAGAAATGAGGAAGTAATTCATGAATACCATAAAAAAATAACAAGAATGAATAATCGGTGTAGTTATCAGTTTGACCCTGACAAACAGCAGTAAATAGAGTAAATATGGAAAAGACTAAAATCTTAATTCTAATTTTTGCTAACGCTTTGGCTATGGCAGTGTCCCTAAGGGCATTGCGTATTGGGGTTGTTGCCGCCTGTATTTTTTTATTTAATACCTTCCAAGTGTAGGAAGTTTATGTATTTTATAGTTTTCAAATTTGGTCCGATATTTTTCATTTCCTAGACTATCAAATTCTTGAATCGACTCTTTGTTATAATCCACAATAGCCTTGAGGTTACCATTCAAATGATAAACTTTATGGACTCCGTATCTATGAGGAAGATGTCTACCATTATTTAAACTGTCAGGTAAAAGGCAAAATCTACCTTCATACCATGTTTGTCCATTTATGTAAGGTGCCTTAACATAAGTCGAATCTACTGATATATGAAAGTCCTTTAGTGGTATAACGAAATCTCGTCCAGCAGCCGGGAAGCCACCCCAAATATGATTTCCATCGGCATAGAAGTTTAGCATTAGAATACTGTCCTTTTGACCGTAGTATGAGAACTGAAACCCATCTTTTTGCCCATTTATGTAGTATCCTTCTCCGTGGTCAGTTTCATAATGACCATTTAGAGAGTCGTTAACGTAGCTGTACTTTTCGATTAATTTACCATTCCATTTTCTTATCCACTGTCCCTGCTTCCAACCATTTGAGTCGGTGTAGTTAATAGAGTCTGAATAATCAACCTTACTAATCCTTTTATGGAAAGAGTCAACTTGGATTTCACCAGTATCTTTCATTGATTCACTCTGCCTTTCGGTTTCTTTCGTAGTGTCAGTTCCACAGCTTATCATTATGAAAATAGTCAATATGGTAATCAGTTGCTTTTTCATTTTTTTATTGGCAGTAACGCCTGGCTATGCGCAGTGGGGGATTGAAAAGCCGAAACTTTCAATCTGGCACAAACGGTAGCCAAAGATGCGTTTTGTTTTTTAAATTTATTCAACAAAAACGTCAAAGCGGAGCTTTGGCCGAATAGAAGTACGGACCTTTCGGTTTTTCCTTCAGCCCGCATTGCGTATAGGTTTGTTAGGTGTTTTTTTATTGTTTATTTCTTCAAATTCGTCTACTCGTTTCCAAATAAAAATTAATGAAGTTATTGAGTTGAACAATATCAATAGCCATGTCCAATTTGTCTTCTTCGACTTTTCTAAATTAATAAATGACCAAAGTTTCCTAATCAAAATCACGAGTTGAAGAATTGTCAATGCTTGTAAGGTCCCAACCTGGATGTAATAAGCTTTCATAGATGGTACAAGCCAATGAAATTCAGTTGGAAACCAAAAGGTCAGCATATAACTCAATGCTAAAACGGAAGGTATTGTCAATAATATTTTAGTCGCTTTTGTCATAATTGTGTCTACGGTTTAGCTATGCGCAGTGCGGTTTTAAAAGTATGTAATTATCAACTTTGCTCCAATGGTAGCGAAAGCCGCGTGTTATGTTTTAATTTATTTCTCCTAAAATGTCAAAGCGGAGCTTTGGCGGAATAAGGGACGAGACCTCTCGGTTATTCCTTTAGCCCGTATTGCGTATAGATGTTGTTGAAGCACGATTTCATTTTTTTTCTGCATAATATACATTTTTCACACTGCACAAAATTGAGTTATGTTTTCGCTTAAGACTAACCACAAATAGAGGGTAATGACCAAGGGTATATTTTCCGTCAATCGTATCGTTTCTTGATTCACCAGGCAGAAATTCAATTGTATCACCAATAGTTACAGCACCTTGAAAATCATAGTCTATTAGACCAATTGTATCTCCGCTAATTGTTGCGCCTATAAAGAAGTTTGGATGCCAAAGTTGGTGGTCAGACTTTAGTTGAAAGCCTAGTAACTTAATTTCTATTTTTTCTTTTAAGTCACTGTATGTCCATTGGTCTCTGCACGTTTTAACAAACTCAGTTTCTTTTTTCCTTCGTTTTTCGGAAACATGATGTTTAGAAATGAAACTTTGGCAAGAAGTCAAAACTCCAATTATTAATATTACTAGAATTTGCGTCTTCATTTTAACGTGCTACAACATGCGTATATATTCAACAATGGTATATATACGCACTTTGGGTTCACTACAAATCTATTGAAAAAAGAATGTGGAAACACCTTAACTTCTCTGGAATCTAAAATCATAAAATTTAAGTTTTGGTTTTTAATGTTTAAGTCTGAGGAGCTGAAAAAGTATCTAAAATTCATCTAAAACTTAAGCAATTGTGGACGAGGAATAACACCCTAAAAATTTAAAGAACCTAAATTATTTCCGTCTCTAGACTTATAAGCGACCCAATAATCAAGCTTCCCATTTCTAATAAATCCTAAAAACTACCTTAAAGGGGAATAAATGGACTTGAATGTTTTTTAAAATAGAGCTTGTGCATCAATTACTGTTGTTGTAGCCAGTTTTTTCTTTTTTCACTTTTCCCCAAGCAATCACTTGTACTCCTTTAGAATAATGTGTTTTACTTGGTTTCTTTTTTATCAGTTTTTCAAACCTAGGATAATCAACATTCAAATTCTGTAATTCAATTTCGTTAAGCGGCCATTCCAAATGGTGTATTTCAAATTCATTTATTGATTCATCTGTGTCCTGGAAGAGGGCATATCTCTCGGATAGCCATTTATCCAATTGTGTTGTTTCAGATTGTTCCTTTCCTATTGTAAAATCAATTTCAAGACTATCATTAAACACCGCATTCTGTGATTTATATTGTTTGTCAGTTCTATCAATTTTTGAAAATCGATATGGTAGTTCAGATATAGCTTTTGCGACTTTGCATGATAAACTTTTTCCACCTTCAATACTCAAAAAGTAAACTCCAGTTTTATTATTGGACTTGACATAGGTCCGAATATTTATTTCGTCAAAATCGGAAATAGGTGGGAAATGAGGCAAGTTTTTCGGTCTCATCTTTTCCATTGTAAAAGCTACAACCGAAACCCAAGGTTTGCCGTTAAAAATGTCAATTTCTAATTCTTGTGGAACGAACTTTTTCAATTCGGTTAAGTCAACTTGATAGTGAAGAAATATTGTATTATTCCACTCTTGATAAAATTTCCAACTGTCGGTCGGAATTTTCCAAGGTCTGTGTTCTGTGGTATTTAATATTTCTTGTATTGTCATTTTTTTAATTGGCTATACACCGTGTAGGCAGGTCGTGTTCATTTAAATTTTCTTTTTGCAATCAGATAAAATGTAGTCGAAGGGATCATTCCTAAAAGAATAAAAAGAAGGCCAAATACCTTGTGTGCCAACATATTCTCATTATAAATTACTTCAGTTCCTTTCATGATTTTTCTAATTCCTAGATTAATTCCATTCAAACCATAGCTCATTGATTTGTCTATAAATAATCTGTAGTTAGTTCCCGCATGCAATTCTAAACTACTCAGTTTTCTAACTGCTTGTTCTTTTGTCCCGCCATATAAACCTAACTTTTCTTCAAGGTCTTTGAAGTCAAGTAGGATTGCATAATTCCTACCGTAGTTTCCAAAGCCTTTCGAAATCTCAGCTTTTTCAAGAGTTCCTTGATATGTCCTGAACTGACTATCACTTATTCCGCTTCTATATATCAATAGTCCACCAACAAGGCTGAAAAAAAGCAGAGACAGTATAGCAAACCGATTCCTCTGTTTTCGTTTTTTATTCATGTATTAGGTCATGTTCGTTAAGATACATCCTTTACAAAAGTTATTGATTTGGGTTTACACTAAATTATTTTCTAACCTTAAGATTGTTCTTTGGTTCTTAATTCATTTTCGTTAAAGTAGCCTAAAAATACATTTCTATAAAATACTCTCCATATTCCGTTTCCCATTTCTAATGCTCCGATGTATTTTCCTTGTAAAGATGCAGATACATAAACCCAATTATAGGATCCCCATTTTACAGACCATTCTTGCTTACTTTGAGTACTCTCATCTGGGAATGATCGAGTCTTAAAATCATGCACAGAAACAGGCGTTTTCATTTGCAAGCTAAAAAGCGTAAACGATGTTTATATAACTATGTAAAGGATGTTTGTATAACGTACCGAACCGACCTATACGAGACCCGTACGCCGGTGCTGTGAGAGGCGCACTCCGTTCTTATTTAGGGACGGAGCCGTCTACTCGATTAGCCCTCGTTTTTTATTTCGTCAGTTGATAATTATTCACCAGTACAGAAGCTGAAATATGAAGTGACTTCTCAAGTTTCCTTATCATATCCACTGTAAGTCTTTTTTTTCTATTCAATACTTCTGAAACCCTGCTTTTGCCTCCAATCACGTCCACTAAATCCTTTTGTTTCATGTTCATTTCTTCCATCCTGATTTTGATTGCTTCGATAGGGTCTGGGGATTCAATAGGGTAATATTGATTTTCATAATTATCAACCAGTATCATCAGAATCTCAGCTTCGTCTCCTTCTTCTGTATTGACTGAAGCATCAAAAATTTCGTCAAGCCTTATCAATGCTCTTTCGTAATCTTCTTCCGTTTTTATTGGTTTAATGTTCATTGTGCTACTTATTAAATGTTATCTGAGTCAATCTTGTCATATTCCGCATGTGTGCCAATAAACCTGATAAAAGCCCATTGTCTTTCATAATTAAACTTTACCACGAGTCGGTAAGAATTTCCTTTGATGTTAAAAACAACGCGGCTATTTTTAAGGATACTTGCATTTATATAAGTTTTTTTAATGTCGCTCGGGGAATTCCAACTTGAAGTTTTTGCAGTTTCATACCATGTCTTTAAATATTGTTCCGAGTCCGAATGCTTTTCCCAAAATTCACGCAGCGTTCTTTTTGCAATAATTCTTTTCATTTAATTATATCTCCTGCAAAAATAACAAAAGTTCTCAAATAAAGAACTTAATTTTTCGATAAGGTTTGGTTTAATGAGGGCTAAGGGTCTTGTATATGAAACGTAGCGGGTAAAAAGATACTAACTTTTCGGATTATACACGAGCCAAATTTAAAATTTTGACAGTCTTTGCAAATACACACAAACCTTTCGGAAAGCCTCTTCTAGCTATGATTTTTTAGCCATTGTGTGTGCCTTGAATGGTAAATATAGTTCTTAAAAAGAATGTTCCAAAGGGTGTAAGTCCCGTAAGCGAGGGTGTAATGTCCCTAAGCAAAGCAAGTGGCAAGGTGGTTTTCCGTGAGGGATGCACTGAAGTAAGCCAGACTGCGTAATCTGTCCTGACGAACAGGAATTGGATATGAGGCTATTAGATTGGATGAGTAAGCACATCATTGCAAAGTCCAAAACGCATTTTATGCGATAATCGAAATAGTAGATCCAACAGGAATAGGCTAAAGAAAAGAGGATGTGTTAGTTTAATAGAATACTACAATCGATGATGTTTCATTTTTGAACCGCCGTATACGAGACCCTTACGTACGGTGGTGTGAGAGGCGCAGTCCGTTCTTATTTAGGGACGGAGCCGTCTACTCGATTGGGCTTTCGTGTTTTTTTTTTTTTTTCGTCCTCGCCTTTGGATAGACACACTCTTTGACAAGCTTTGGACTGTGCGATTGCTCTGAGCAGCTTGACAATGTGTGTGGCTATTTAGCATTGGTATTAGAACATTTTCATTTGAGACTCAATTTTTGGATGAAAAGTCCCAATTATCATAAATGGATTGTGCGAAACGTAATGGTTTTTCTGTGTTGTCCCTAAATAGAAATGCAGGTCTTTAGTCATGGCGAAGTCATCAAAGTATTTCTTACGCACATCATCTATAGCTTTCTGCTCATTTCCTTCGTATTTGGCAAGTTGACGCCAATAAAGCTGTCCCGTTTCCCAGTCTTCGATCATCATGTTACTCTCTTTCCCTTCCTTGTCTAGAAAGCGGAACTTGAACTTATACGGTAACTTCCTAACTACTTCAAATTTCGTTTCAAAGAGGTTCTGTTGCGCAAGAACAGCTTTTTGCTTGGAGCTCCAATCACGATCTACGGGCTCAGCATAAAAGTCTAAAATCTGAGAAGGTTTAAATACTGCTAAAGAAGTCCCAATTTTTTTGTCTTTAGCTTCTGCGATAAGTTCAGATAAGTTGTAGTAAATCTTATCTAGACATAAGCCCTTTCGCTCTTCCCAATTTCGGGCCGTATCTACATGCCCAACAACGTTAATCTCTGTTTCTAAAGTAGCAGGTCTATAACTTTCAGGCCGAAAATCACTTGTGTTTTTAACCAAGTCTAATTCAATCCAATCGTATTTTTTGTATTGCTTGGTGTAAGCCCTTTGTCGAAAGGGTATTGGGTAAATTCTAATCCAAGTTCCATCTTCCTTAAAACCTGCCGTGCAAACCAATTCATCATATTTTGAAGAAATGGTTGGATAGGTCTTTACAGTGATTAAAACTCGAGTTACAGCCATTTTTACAGATGTCTTAAAGAGTATTTGAAGTCAGGAGATTTAGAAATAAATTCTGCTAAATGCGAACGGTGACATTGACACGGCTCTGCTTCAAAACAAGTAAGTGCGATGCGCTTGTACTGCACTAATAACTCTAGAATTTCTTGCTGGGCATTTTTTGTTTCTGACAACGTAGTTTTTCGGTATTCGGCAAATAGAGTGTCATAATCAGCTTGTGATTCGAGTTGCTGCCGTTTATCGGAATTAATTCCCACTTCAGGAATATGAAAATATTCAATGCTTAAGCTGTTGCAATATTTTTTCAGCAGCGTTTTACTGAATCCGAATTTCATGCTAAGCGGATTTTTTCGGACATCAACCAAAAGCTTCACATTGTTTTTAACTAGCTTTTGCAAGTATTTTTCTAGCGAAATGCCTTCATAGCCTATCGTGAACAAAGTTGTTTCTTTGTCTTTGGGTATTGCTTTTTCAACACGATCATATAGGCGTCCTGGCAATACATCATTAGCAATAGAGCTGTTTATAGCATAAAACGGAAAATTCAAATAGGTGTGTTTGATCAGTGCATTTCTGCTCATCTGTCCGTAATCCGAAACCACTTCTTGCAATAGCTTTGCATCCGCTGGTTTCAATTTCTGATAGTAGTTTGATTTGTCTTCTTTCGAGTACTTATTTTCCGTCTCAGATAAATAGCCCTTTCTGACCATAGTATTAACATCTGCGTTAGCCGAATATGAATAGCATCCATATTTGTAAGGTATAAAGTCGTACTCAGCTTGCGGCTTTTTCTCAGAGTAAAGAAATAGCAGTTTTTGTAAACGCAGTTTTTCTACTTCCCCACCGAGCAGTTCAATCAATCCTAGTATTATTTTTCGTCTGTAGAACATTTGTCAAATTTACCCCTAATCAAAGGTCTTTCCCAAGTTGGAACACTAATTTTTCAACACTCAAATTGGATTAGTAATTCAGCCAATTCTTCGCGTCAATGTTTTGGCGTAAAACAGGCTCTTTTGGATTTTAAGTGTTGGCTTTGCGTGTCGGCAAAAGCCAAATGTGCTGTTTATGCGGTTGGCTTTTCTTGTATGCCGCACAACCGTTTGCATATGGCTTGTGGCGGTTTCGAAGCACTTTAATGTCGGCCTGTGATGAACTTAGCTACGGAGGGAAAACCCTGCTCATTACCGTTCAACCGCCATAAGCTATATGCGTTGTATGTGCCTTGAATGGTAAATATAGTTCTTAAAAAGAATGTCCCAAAGTGTGTAAGTCCCCTAAGCGAGGGCTTAAGATCCCTAAGCAAAGCAAGTGGCAAGGTGGTTTTCCGTGAGGGATGCACTGAAGTAAGCCAGACTGCGTAATCTGTCCTGACGAACAGGAATTGGATATGAGGCTATTAGATTGGATGAGTAAGCACATCATTGCAAAGTCCAAAACGCATTTTATGCGATAATCGAAATAGTAGATCCAACAGGAATAGGCTAAAGAAAAGAGGATGTGTTAGTTTAATAGAATACTACAATCGATGATGTTTCATTTTTGAACCGCCGTATACGAGACCCTTACGTACGGTGGTGTGAGAGGCGCAGTCCGTTCTTATTTAGGGACGGAGGCGTCTACTCGATTGGCGGTAGTTTTCTCTTTCTTTTTTTAATTTTCTTCTTTCCTTCTTAGTCAATGCTCGACAAGCCACCATAGGACCTCCATTTATATAACATTCGAAAGGGATTTTTGAAGAAAAGTCAGACCATATTTGTTTTGATCTTGTAATTTCTAGACATCTATCAACAAAGGTTTGAACTACTAAAGCTTCTTTCAAAGAGTCCTGTGCCGTTGGTGTCCAATATGTTTTGAAAAAGTAATCTTTTGTATTTGATGCTTCAAAGATGTATGTAATTCCGTCAGACCCTTGACCCCAATTTTCAATGGATTCTTGATCTGGTATATTTTTAATCTGAGTAGAGTCAATAAGGGAAATCAATTCATCTACTTGTTTGGAGTCCAATAATTTGTTTTCATAAAATATTCGATTAGTTGGTTCTTCATCATTCGAGGTGTATTCTTTAGTCCAATTCGTTACTTTGCCAAATGTCCTTCCATTTGATTCTTCCCAAATATCTATTGCTTGTTTATTAGTCCAAAATCTGAAATGCCAATTGTTCTCAGAATTTTGAATGCTGTCAAGTTCAATTTGACCGCAAAGTTCTATTCTCCATTTATACCAAAGAGTTGTATCTCCATCTTCATAGGTTTTTATATGAAACTCTCGATTTTGTCCTAAAACAATAATCGATGAGAATAATGTCAATATGAAAAGTATCTGTTTCATTTAATTACCGCCAACGTGAGTTCGTATAATAAGCCCGTTTTAATTTTTGAAAAGGTAGTAATTTTCCATAATGTTGGCCTTATCGGCATTTTTTTTTTAAATACCCTTAAATAGGTTCTTATAGGCTTAAAAAGGGATCTATTGTAGAGAAATATAGCTTTAAAATGAGCCTTCACTTTGTTCATTAAGGTATCAAAATCCAAAATATCCATCCAATTCATAGGAACAAAACAACAATCGGTTATCAACAAAATTTTGAGTTATTACACAGTCTGACGTTAGGTTGTATTTCACTTGATTTCATTCTAATTAATCAAATTCATTATTTCAAGAGCCTTGTACCAATAGTAGAACCCTGATTTATCTGGTTGTTTTTTGAGTCGGTTCAGGAAGTTCCAATCTTGATTTTCAATATTCAATTCCTTTATGTCTTGCCCTTCAAAATATTCTATGGCCCCCAATTCATTGTGCAAAATTTTAGCGGACAAATAAGCTATTCTCGCAGCAGCGGGAACTGCGTCATCTATTCTAAAATTTCCGTTCATGAGAAAACCTGTACCAAAAGCTCTTATCCCTTTTTGTAGTTCAGTAAATTTTAGTTTTTCATCTGAGGACCCTTTTCCTTTTTTAGCAATTATGGCACAGGTGGCTATCGTGTCCTGCAATACCTTTTTAGGCGTGAAGTCTGATGCTTCAGTCTTGCGGTATTCAATTTCTTGTAGGGCAAAGGCTTCAAAACTTTGAGCAACAATCCCCATATTTTCTATTCTTTCGAAGAGTTTGCTTAAATCGAATAACTGTTTGCAAATCTCCATGGAGAATGGCTGCTGGTCTTTTCCCTTAAAATATGGAATACCAACAGTATTTGGGGCAAATGCAGTGAGCTTATCTCCTGTGATGGAATCTATTGTTGGTACCGTGATGTTTGTTTTCTTCTCAATTTCAATCCACTTAGTTTGAACTGGTTTTTCAGTCAATTCAGGATAAATGGAATCTTCAATTAATACATCTAGTAAGATGGTTCCTGAATATTTTCCTTTTGTTGCTGAATCAAAAGCAAAAGAATAATGTGCCTTTGGGACCCCTTCTTTATAACTGCGGTGCTCATCAAGTTCAAATGATTTGAAATTTGATGAATCAATTACCTTATTCAGTATGGTTTCAAGAGTTTCTCTATCAGTATTGCAAATGATATCAATGTCTATTGAGAATCTGTTTCCCTCTTCTAATAGAAGTACTAAGCTAGTCCCACCTTTAAATGTGAATTCAAGTCCATTTGCTTTAATACGTTCAAGTAGATGCAAGGCATAAATCATCTTTTCGAGAATAGCTTTATCTATTCTCTTATGTTCCTTCTGTTTCTTGAAGGAATCTAACCACTCTTCCGTAAAGCAATGTTCTTTTATCATTCTATTACGTCTTTTACGAGCTGATACATATTGTTGCTCATAAACTGCTTGATGTCTTGTTCACGGTCTCTACGTTTGGCATAGCTGAATAGCTTAGTATAATTAAGGGTGTAGCTTTTTAAAGCATTTTTAAATACGTGCATCAATTCAGCGCCTTGGTAGAAATAGAATAGTTTGTTTTCTGTAAAAAGATCAACAAGTATTTTTTCAAGTAGGGGAGTGTAGAGTTTAATTTTCCTCTCGCTCCTTTTCGAAATAGGTGATCTTGTGATGAGCTTTTTTATAACAACAGGTCTTTGACTTTCAGATATGTAAAAATCAATTGTCTTCTCATCTGGGTTTAGGTAAAAGTCAAATTTGAAATTCTCTTTTAGTTCATAGTAAAGGGATTCTACAAAATCCTTTTCAATTTCAACAATGATTATTTTTTTACCTGATTGATGTTGTGAAAATTCATTTATCCAATCACTATCCCAAAGGCAATATTTTACATCTTCAAATCGGTCAGAAATTACTTTGGCAAGTTTTAAAATCTCTCCCGAAATATCTGGTTGGTATTTGGGTTTGTATGAAATGGTGTAATAACCTCTTTGGACGGATTTTATAATGTTCTTATTTTTAAGATCATAAATCCTCCAACCAAAAGTGCCCTCCTTTAGGTCTGGCTGGAAATACCTGAAAAAATCAAATAGGTCTTCCCTTGAAAAGGCATCTCTGTCTTTAAATTCTTCTATGAGTCTGTTTTCAATGATTTTAGGCATTTCAAATCTAATTTACGCCAAAGATAACAAAAAGTGACGAATATTAGAAATCAAAAAAACGCCAATAAATAGAATTACTGGCAAATATTTGAACTACTGCATGAGTGGCGGCGGGGAAGGAAAAGCTCTTTTGGTTTTTCTGGGTGCGCTTAAGCATCGGCAAAAACCAAAAGTACTTGACCGTGCGGTTGGCTTTTTATTTCAATGGCAAACTGTAGCCTTCCCTAAACATCAAACGGTTTAAAAATAGAAAAGGTAGCTAAATTTAACCTGTATGAAACGAACAAAATTTACAGGAAACTTCGCCTGAAAGCCTAAGCAACAGCCTGAGGTACTCCATCTGGCATAACTAGAAAAAGCTTGATCGGAAAAGGAAAAACCTGATTCCCTTGGGCATAAACCAAGGACAAGCTTCTGTGTGGAGAAGAACTAGAAATGAGGAAGGAATTCATGAATACCATAAAAAAATAACAAGAATGAATAATGGGAGGCTGGGCAGTAGCTCAAAGTCCTATCTTGATTAAACCATCACTTTGTCAAGACTCAGAAAGAGAGGCTATGTAAGCCTGCTTGAAATCTACGAACAATCACTCCAAAACAAACTCCATTATTTAACGAACCGCCAAGCACGAGACCCCTATGCTGGGTGGTGTGAGAGGCGCAGTCCGTTCTTATTTAGGGACGGAGCCGTCTACTCGATTGTGTGGCGTTTTTATTGTCATTTGGTATAATAAAAAACAGGAATTAGTATTGTCGCCATCCATAATGTGAATATATACACGAAGTCTGCGAATGATGGTGCAGGATTCTCCACTTTAGGTTCTCGTTTCATTAGTTTTATGAATATCAATCTCAATGGTCGTTGTACAATCAACAGGAAAATTGGCATTGTTGTCGCTGATTCAACCATAGTGATATTTTCATCAAAATAGTCGTTTAAAAACAGTCCGTATAAAAAAATCGCAAGACCAAGACCTAATGAACCAAAATAGAGCTTGTCAATCTGAAGTATTTTATAGTCAAATGTTAGCCAACCCCATACAGCAAAGGAAATTGTATTGTTTGCGGTCAAGAATTCATCTTCTTTTCGAAACAAGAAAAATGACAAAATGAAGGCAGATAATACAATGGCAGAAACTATCTGAAAGCGTCTTTCTAGTTTATTATTCGACTTTTCTGTGAGCTTATTAAATTCTCGTTTTTTGTTAACGATAATGCTTTCTGAAATACTCAAGTTTAGATTGGTGGGATAGGAGTATGTCTTTCTTTCTGCACCTTTTATTATTTTTCCGCCAAAGTCTACTTTGAAATTTTCATTTCCTGAAGTTTGTACAAACACGTTGTCATATTCTTTGTCAATCTGAGAAATGTAAATCAGAAGGTCTTTGTCTTTAAGTTGGTTATTATCCTTTCCTTTTGTGAAGCCTTTAATGTCAATTTTGTAGTTAATTCCTTCTGGGAAGTTTAAATAGTTGACTAGATAATAAAATCTTTCATTGTCAAGTCTATCATCAGCTTGAATTATGTGATTTCCGTGTCCGTTTTTGAAAAGTTGAAAAGTCAATCCATCCTGGAGATCATTTGAATAAAGGTCAACCCATTGTCGCAATGCCTTTTTAATGTCGGTGTACGCTCCACCTTTAATTACGATTAGGTTGTCAATACTCATTTAGTTTCTTTTAATGCCACACAACGCCGAGCTATGATGAGTGGGGATTAGAAAGCACTAACCTCTCGTCTCGCACATAGCCACGCCTTGATTTAAATTTAATACTTGTGGCGGACTTTCCAATCCCCACGAAACTATTCTGACCGATGAACCCCATTCATTCATAGCATTGGTGTGTGCCTTGAATGGTAAATATAGTTTTTAAAAAGAATGTTCCAAAGGGTGTAAGTCCCGTAAGCGAGGGCGTAATG
>CAXBKQ010000031.1:0-22428 GCA_963976435.1 uncultured Cryomorphaceae bacterium
CTCTTTCTGCTAATAATTCGTCCCAATCTTCTGTGCCTCTCCAAAACACTTGTTTTAACATCGCCATTGCTTCCGGATTGCTATTTCTTAATTTTTCTACAAGCTGTTCAATAGCTTCATCCATTTCTTCTACAGTATCGAAAATATGGTTGTAAATACCTTTTTCATTGGCCCATTTAGCATCTCTCCATTCGGTTGCATTTATTGCTAATTCACTCATTCCGCTCAATCCCAATTTGCGTTCTACAGCTGGTCCAACCACAAAAGGCCCAATACCTACTGCCAATTCTGAAAGCTTAACAGAGGCAAACTTGCTAGCAAAGCAATAGTCTACCGAAGAGGCCAAACCTACACCACCTCCAACTGCTTTTCCTTGAATTCTTCCTATTATCAATTTAGGGCATTTGCGCATAGCGTTAATTACATTGGCAAATCCACTAAAAAACTTTTTGCCCGTTTCCATGTCATTAATGGAAATAAGCTCATCAAAACTAGCTCCTCCACAAAAGGCTCTATCGCCGGCTGATTTTAAAAGTATAACTTTTACCTCATCATTATTTCCTGCCTCAGCAATGGTATTTGCCAGTTTCGCTAATACTCTTCCGGGTAGGGAATTACTTAGGGGATGAAAAAATTCTATCGTGGCTAAACCCTTTGTTATATCCACTTTTACATCTCCTTGTTTTATTGCTTCACTCATTTATTATTATTCTTGAATTGATTCTGTTTTTTAGGAATCCTGTATCTCCCCACTTATTTTGATTGATCTTTCTTTTTTACCATTGTAAGGATGGTGGCCAAGGCTACTGTTTCATCAGTTTCGTCATATACATCTACCTGAAACCTTACAATTCCTTTGGCAATATCATCTTCACTTTTCTTTTCCTGATCTGTTTTTTCCTTCACCGTGAATTTCACACCTATGGTCATTCCAGGGTATACGGGTTTGGTGAATCTACATTCATCCAAACCATAATTCAATAAAACGGGCCCTTTTTTAGGGTCTACAAACATTCCCGCTGCTTTTGACAAAACATAATAGCCATGAGCTACTTTACCTTCAAATATGGTTTCATCCAATG
Organism: uncultured Cryomorphaceae bacterium; assembly: GCA_963976435.1. Classification (GTDB taxonomy): domain Bacteria; phylum Bacteroidota; class Bacteroidia; order Flavobacteriales; family Schleiferiaceae; genus CAKZNE01. Next base: position 1,083 of record CAXBKQ010000031.1, read on the forward strand.
AGGTAGCATCCACATGGGCGTAAAAATTATCTCCACTAACCTGAGCAAAACTTGCAATATCTGCATCGGTAACGGTATGCTTATGAGTATAAACGGTATCGCCAATTTTTAAATCTTCAAAATACTGGCGGAAAACATGGGGGTTTGCCTCAGGGCGGGATGCTCCTGGCTGGTATACTTGTGTGATTTCAGTAATAGTATCTGGGTGCCCCTGAATTGCAGTACGTTGCAAATAGTGCAGTACACCTCTTTTTCCACCCATTTCTTCTCCTCCACCAGCACGACCAGGTCCTCCGTGAGTTAAAAGTGGCATGGGAGAGCCATGGCCTGTACTTTCTTTTGCGCTTTTGGCATTTAAAACCAAAATCCTACCGTGCATCGGTGCAGCTTCAATAGCATATTCCCTTCCTATTTTATCATCTGCAGTAATAATTGACGAAACCAAAGAGCCTTTACCCATTGCTGCAAGTTCAATAGCATCACCAAGGTCTTTATAGGGTAAAATACTGGAAATTGGCCCAAAAGCTTCTATGCTGTGAACATCGGTTTTCGTAAAAGGATCATCGTTTCTAAACAAAATTGGACTAAAAAAGGACCCTTTGTTTTTATCAGCACCCATCACTTCGAAGCTATTTAGGTCTCCATAAACCATTTCTTGGCTGGCCATTAAAATCTGGGCATTTTCCTTCACTCTTCCCACTTGCATTGGAGAGGCCAAGGCTCCCATTCGTACTCCTTCTATTTGAGGGTCTCCAATCACCGTTTTTTTCAATCTCCCGATAAGGGCTTCTTGTACAGCTTCAACTCTATTTTCTGGAACAATAATTCTACGAATAGCAGTACATTTTTGGCCCGTTTTAACGGTCATTTCTCTATGGACTTCCTTCACAAAAATATCGAATTCGGCAGATCCTGGCTCTACATCTGGTCCGAGTACAGCGGCGTTTAATGAATCCGCCTCCAAATTAAAGCTTATAGACTCTTCAACTATTTGGGGAAGTGCCTTTAATTTTTTTCCCGTATGAGCAGAGCCGGTAAATGTAACTGTATCTCCAGTTTTTACATGATCTAGAATTCCTCTTCCTAAGCCACTAACTAGCTGTAATGAACCTTCTGGTAAAATTTTAGAATCAATAATTTCTCTTACCATTAATTCGGTGAGGTAACTGGTAAATTCAGAAGGCTTTACCACACAGGCTACACCGGCCATTAGGTTTACGGCAATTTTTTCTAGCATTCCCCAAATCGGAAAATTAAAGGCATTGATATGTACCGCAACACCTCTTTTTGGTACCATAATATGGTGCCCAATAAAACTACCTCCTTTTGATAATGCCGCATGTTGTCCATCAACATAGTAAGGTAAATCTGGAAATTGTCTTCTCAAGGAAGCATTGGCAAAAAGGTTTCCTATTCCTCCTTCGATGTCTATCCAAGAGTCTATTTTCGTGGCGCCAGTAGCATAACTCAATTGATAAAACTTTGCCTTTCGCTCCATTAAAAAAAGAGCTAGGGCTTTTAGCATTCTTCCTCTTTCTTGAAAGGTCATTTTTCGCAAAGCAGAACCTCCTTTTTGTCTGCCATATTCAAGAATAGATTCATAGTCTAAACCAGCGCTAGAAACAAAGCCTATTTCTTCTCCGGTGATAGCGTTGATGGCATTTAGTTCTTCTCCATCTCCAATCTTCCAGGTTCCTTGAACGTAATTTTGAATTTGCTGCATATGATATATTTTCTAAACCCTAGGGTTGATTTATAAATTTTGGATGCGCTAATTTAAGGGATTCAAACTGAGAAACCAGTGGTATTTTAAACTAGCAATTATTCATAGCTCTACCTTTCAAAACTGAAATAGAGCCTAACCTACAAGATTGCCTTTAGCCAATATTAGCACTCACTTTAAAAAAAGCTATATGCTAAAAGTAATGACCAAGTTCCATTATCCTAAGAAAAACAGGGCTTAGCATTGCCAATAAAAAGTTTAAATAAGAAGGGAAATAAAAGGCTCTTAAACTCTGTAGGTGATCGCGTTGATATTCATTCCCGCACCTACAGAGGCTAATAAAATTAGGTCTCCTTTTTTCAGTTCATGCCCTTCCAATTGCCCTTTGCTTACCAAATCAAATAAAGTGGGAACAGTGGCTACGGAGCTATTTCCAAGTTTGTGAATACTCATAGGCATAATACCTTCGGGCGGTTTTTGTCCATATAGTCTAAAAAACCTTTTTATAATGGCCTCATCCATTTTTTCATTCGCCTGATGAATGATCACTTTTTTTACGTCTGATACATCAACATTAGCTTTATCCAAACAGGCTTTCATTGCCTGAGGAACGTGAGTAAGGGCAAATTCATAAATCTTGGAGCCATGCATTTTTATATAACGAGTTTCATGGCCTATCTCATGATTATGAGACTTATCATAGTATAAAAAATAGGCCTGTTCTTTTGTAAATGACATGGAAGCCGTGCTCAAAATTCCTTGGCCCTTTTCCTCATTCGGGTTGTGTTCTATGATTGAGGCTGCAGCACCATCTGAATATATCATAGAGTCTCTGTCGTGAGGATCTAATACTCTGGAAAGAGTTTCAGCGCCAATCACCAAAAACCTTTTTCCGTCTCCGGCTTTAATAAAATTCTGTGCTATAATTACGCCTTGTATCCAACCTGGGCAGCCAAATAATATATCATAGGCCACACAAAAAGGGTTTTCAATTTCTAATTTATATTTTATTCTCGAGGCTAAACTAGGGAGGATATCCGTTTGAACTTTTCCCTTAGGTATATTCCCAAAATTATGGGCCATTATTATACCGTCCAGACTTTCTTTATCTATCCCTGCATTTTCGATAGCTCTTTCCGCGGCTATGGCGGCTATATCTGATGTTTGTTGGTCATCTCTAGCATACCTTCTTTCTTCAATACCGGTTATGGCTTTAAACTTTTCTATAATTTCATCAGGATCTTTTTCTATTTGGCTTCCGTCCAAATTAAAAAAAGTGTTTCCTTTGAATTCTTCATTTTTCACTGTTAGCTCAGGAATATAGGATCCCAAACCTGTGATTTTCACACCCATAGTTGTTTTTTTATAATTGCTCTTTTGACTGAAATAAGAGACGGAATTTACAGAATTCCCTGAACCAGCCTAATTTTTTATAAGTTTTTTGAAGCTAAATTTTAAAACTATAAATGAAGCATTTTTAGTACTTTGGATTTTTAATAAACTGATCCTATTTTACTTTCTAGATGTCCATTCTCAGCAAGCTTAAAATTTACGCTCGTAAAAAATTAAACATCGATGGTGATGTTGAGCACCTGCAAAAGCAAATTCATTTTTTATCTGCCTTAGTCAATTTTTCAGGGAAGGATAGAATGGAGCCAAACCCCACTTTAAAAGATAAATTAATGTCCTACTTTCAAAAGGAGCGGGGTTTAGAGGAGCTGTATTTTCCAGTTCATAAGAACGACATCATGTTTTTATATCATTTATACCATCACGAGTCTGATACAGAAGAAGCGTTTAAAAGTTATTATAATGTAGGGCTAAATATTGCGGGTTCTTGCGCTGGCTTAATTCAAAAACACCAGGCTGATACTTCTAGTGTTTTAGATTTTGGAAGTGGTTATGGCAGGGTTTCGCGATTTTTACCTTTTTATTTCCCAGATGCTAAAATTCATGTTTCGGAGATAAAGCCAGATGCCTTACTTTTTCAAAAGGATGAGTTTGGATTTGGCATAGTCACTCATAGTCATTTGGCAGAAAGCTTCCCCGAAAAAAGTTTCGATGTTATTATTGCGGGCTCAGTATTTACTCATTTACCTCAAGATCTATTTGAAAATTGGTTTAGGGTTCTATGTAGATCCATCAGCCCAAAGGGCATGGTAATGTTTTCCTATAATAATATAGAACGGATTGCAAAACCTCATAATCCTGATATTCATTATACCAGCCAATCTGAGGATTCTTTTTTCCGGGTTTCAGATCGATTGGCAGACGACAATACTTATGGACTTACATTCGTATCTCAAAATTATTTGAGTCAATTAGCTTCAAAAAATGGTTTGGAAATATTTTTTGAAACGGAAGTTCAATTGGCAAAGCAAAAAATTGCTGTATTAAAACACTCCTAGACCAAGAATATTTTTGATTTTGTTGGTAGGGAACAAAAAAAAGCCGCGATTTGCGGCTTTTAAAAATTTAAAATAAAACTTAGTTCTAGTATTGGTTTTCTGTTCCAACAATATCCATTTGTTCATAACCCATATTCCAAAAAAGGAAGGCCCACTTGTCGGCTTGTTCCTGAATAATCATACTTGTAGGTTTTCCTGCACCATGCCCAGCATTGGTCTCAATTCGGATTAGGACAGGGTTCTCTCCTTGGTGGTATTCTTGCAATCTTGCGGCAAATTTAAAGGAGTGTGCAGGAACAACTCTATCATCATGATCTCCTGTAAACACCATGGTTGCAGGGTATGACTCTCCTTCCTTTAGGTTGTGGTATGGTGAGTAATTCAAAAGGTATTCAAACATTTCCTGGCTTTCTTCGGCTGTTCCATAATCATAAGCCCAACCTGCTCCGGCGGTAAACTTATTATAGCGTAACATGTCTAGCACCCCTACCGCAGGAAAAGCAACTTTCACAAGGTCTGGGCGCTGGCACATGGTTGCTCCTACTAATAAGCCTCCATTAGATCCTCCCGCAATAGCTAGTTTATTCTTGCTTGTATATTTATTTTCAATAAGATATTCAGCCGCTGCAATAAAATCGTCAAACACATTTTGCTTGTTCATTTTGGTTCCAGCAAGATGCCATTTTTCACCATATTCACCACCACCTCTAAGGTTGGCCACAGCATATATGCCTCCATTTTCTAAAAAAACAATATTTGAAGTAGAGAAAGAAGGGCTTAAGCTAATATTAAATCCACCATAGCCATAAAGCATTGTTGGGTTTTCGCCATTTAATTCAAGACCTTTTTTGTAGGTAATGATCATTGGAATTTTTGTCCCGTCTTTTGAGGTGTAAAAAACCTGTTTGCTTTCAAAGTCTTCGGACTTGAATTTAACTCCAGATTTTAAATATAATTCTGAGTTTCCGCTTTTTATATCATATTTAAAAATAGTGGGTGGATAAACATAAGAAGTGAATGTATAATAAAGCTGTTCATCTTCCATTCTTCCACCAAAACCTCCTGAAGATCCAATTCCTGGTAATTCAATTTCCCCTTCATTTTCACCATTGGAGTTTATCCTATATACTTTAGAACAAGCGTCTTTGAGGTAATTAGCAAAAAACATCCCTCCAGCTGTACCTATTCTCAAAACATTTTCAGTTTCTGGAATAAAATCTAGCCAATTCTCTGGTTTTAATTTATCGATGCTAGTCTTTACAACCTTTCCATTAGGGGCATTGAGATTGGTTTTAATATAAAGTGTATTTCCTTCGGTGTGGATAACACTGTGATTATTTTCAAAATTATCCACAATGTTTAGAATTGGGCTTTTTGGGTTCCTCAAATCATGAATATATAGTTCGTTTCCAGAGGTAGAAGTCGCGGCACTGATAATAAGGTAATTTCCATCTTCGCTCACACCACCACTAATATATCTTCTAGGGGTAATATCACCACCAAAGATCAGAGCATCCTCGCTTTGTGGGCTTCCTAGTTTGTGATAATACAATTTGTGAAATTGGGTAAGGCCAGATAGTTCACTACCCTCTTTAGGTTTATCATAGCTACTATAATAGAAGCCCTCATTTCCCTTCCATGATGTTCCAGAAAATTTAACATCAATTAGAGTATCCTCTATTTGTTCCATTGAGTGGGCGTCTATAACGATAATCTTCCTCCAATCGGAGCCACCTTCAGAGATTTGATAGGCTGCTTTTGAGCCATCCTTAGAAAAACTAAGACCGGCCATTGAGGTAGTACCATCCTTGGAAAATTGGTTAGGGTCAAGGAAAATTTCTTCCTCTCCTTCACCTTTTTTTCGATATACCACAGATTGATTTTGAAGCCCGTCATTTTTAAAATAATAGGTATAATCACCTCTAGTAAAAGGAGCTGAAATTTTTTCATAATTCCAAAGCTCGGTGAGTCTTGAGTTTATAGATTCGCGGTAGGGTATTTTTTCGAGGTAGGAATTTGTAACATTATTTTCAGCCTTTACCCAATCTCCGGTTTCGCTACTTTCATCATCTTCCAGCCAACGGTAAGGGTCTTCAACTTTTGCACCGAAATATTCGTCGACAACAGAAGTGTCTTTTCTGGTTTGTGGATATTCTAACATTACTTTTTCAGAATTACTCTCTTTTGATTGAGGTTCCTCATTACAGGCCGCAAAAACTACAGCCAAACCTAAAAGGGGAATGAAATTTTTTGTTTTCATGAAAATTAATTATTGATTTTTTTGAAAGCGCAGAACAGGGAGAACACAAATATAAGCTTTGTAAGGTTTGAATTAAACTTTGCTGAAAAGCAGTGTAAAATACTTCTAATAATTCTTAAATTAGAACAATAGCAATTGACGAATGGATAAAGTCCAAAAAATACTTTTGATAGATGATCAACCTGTAATGAGCATGTTGATGGATATGCTTTTAATGAAATCCATTAACGATATTAAAATTGATCAGGTAGAAGGTGGAGCTGGTGCTCTTGAAAAATTGCAAAAGGAGAAATATGATATGCTCCTTTTGGATGTTCATTTACCGCATTATTCCATTTTCGATCTTATTCCTGAAATCCGTCATTTAAATCCAAATATTCGAATTCTCGTTTTTACTGCTAGCCCAGATAATGAACTGGTTCAAAAGCTTAAAGAAATCAATGTTAAGGGTTTTGTAAGTAAAAGTGCCAGTAAACAAGAAACCGTTTTTGCTGTAAAAACCGTTTTACATGGAGGAAGATATTTTTCCTCTAGCTTTTCGGTTTGAGAGTACTATTTCCCATTTTCTAGTCTAGGATTTACGATTTAAAAATTTTCAATACCATTAAAAAAAAAGCCCCCTCCAAATATGGAGGGGGCTTTATTTATGGAAGGTCGGAACCTTTCCTATTTATTCTATTTACTGTTTTGTAATTCTGTGAACTTCAACACCATACTCTGTAAACACTTTTACATTGTATACACCTTTAGCTAGATCTGTTAGATCAACTGTATTGGTTTCGTTGTAGCCTACGAATTTATTGGTCTTCAATAATTGACCATTAACAGAATATACTTCAATTCTCATATCCTTCGCTGTAGAACCTAAGCTTTCTATAAAGAATACTCCAGTTGTTGGGTTTGGATAAACATTGAATTGATAAGAATCTTGCTCGTCTAAGCTAATATCACACTCTTCAATAAATACTGAGATGAAAGCAGTATCATTTCCACAACCTGCAGATTCTAATGCATAAGCAAAAGTATAGGTGTTTGTGTGAGCCGGTACTGAAGCTGTAAGCATAGATCCTGCTAGTCCACCTGCAGCATCAAGATCTAACCAAGTTCCACCTGTGCTTGCGCCAGCAGATAGGTAATCGTTTAAATCTACAGCTACTGAAGTATCATTACAAATTGTAACAGAGTTGTCCATTCCAGCATCAACTGGATCTGTATAGGTAATAGTTACAATTGAAGATTCTCCTGGACATGCGCCATTTGAAGCTACAGTATATCTATATCTGTAGGTTCCTGGAGCATTTACATTAGAAGGTCTAATTCTAATTCCTAACAAAGCACCTGATGTATCAAGGTCTGTCCAACTTCCACCTCCGGTATGAGAACCTAGGTATTGGTTAAGACTAATTAGCTGAGTAACATCAGAACAAAGAGTGTCTGCACCATCTGTACCTGCGCTTCTTTGGAAGTTTACTAATACCGTAATTGTAGCTGTATCTCCGAAAGAACATCCACCGGTTGCACCTAATATATAGTTGAAACTATAGTAGTTATTAGTATCCGCTAAAGTAGCATTGAAAATACTATCGGTTAATGCTCCAGATGCATCAAGATCTACCCACGTTCCACCATTATCATGTGGTCCTAAGAAAGAAGCAAGGTTAACTGCAGCATCTGTTTCACAAACATCTACAGTGTCGCTAGTTCCAGAATTCGCTCCTGGCACATATCCAATAGTTTGTACAGGGCTTCCTAAACAAGCTCCAGAAACTACAAGGTCAAAGGTGTAGTAATAACGAGCTCCAGCGAAGTTTACACTGTCTATAGACATTAACCCTGGTAAAACATATGGATAAGCCGCTCCTGATGTAGCTCTAAATAACTGACCAGTAGTACTAGCATGGAAATCAATTCCCATGAAGTAGTTTCCTGGTGTTAATAGAATTCCAACTGGAACTTGGTAATCTCCAAGAGTTGTTCCTGTAGTAAAGGTATCTCCAATCTGAACAAGGTTACCACCTGCATCATCAAGGATAATTACACTTCCTTCTACAAAACCATTAGCTCTAACTGTAGTACTATCAATATAAATAGTATCCATTACGGTAAAATATTGACCGTTGCTAAAGTTTCCAAATCCTGCACCAGCAATACTGGTTAAAGGTCCTAGGTGAACTGCTGGCGCTACTACACTATAGTCTGCAGCGTCATATAAAGTGGTTCCACCGATACTGTCAGAATAAGAGTTTCCTGTTCCTAAAACAGTTCCATTCAACATCCAAGCAATATCTCCAGAACCAGCAGTACCTGTTAAAGTAATTGGTCCTCCACCACAGTTTGCAGAATCTCCAACGGTTGTTGGCATTGTAGTAACACTACAAATGGATCCAGTACATCCAATTATTGGTCCTACCCAAGCAGTATTTGCAGAACAAACATCTTGAACATAGAATTCATAACATGTTCCTGGACTTAGTCCGGAAATTGTTGTTGATCCTGGTGAAGAAGTTGTACTAGTACCAGTTCCTGGGGTAAATCCTATTGGTCCATATTCAATATTTGAAGAAATGATATTTGTATCACTATTCCACATTAAGTCAATGGTGTTAATAGTGTTTCCAGTAACCATAAAGTTGGTTGGGTTCAAACAAGCAGGCTCTTCGATGATACTGATATCATCCAATCCATTATCTCCAAAGAAATCAGATCCAGAACGTCCAGACTCGGCAGTGAATCTAACTTTTACCAAGTTAGCTCCGTATGTACGGCCAGCCAGGCTATAACCTTGACGCTCCCATCCTACGGTTGGTAAAGTAAGAGTATCTAATAATACCCAGTTTGTACCATCCCAAGTTTCAATAATCGTTTTATTAATTGGAGTATATCCAGATCCACACATCCAGTAGAAGAATTCTAAGTATGGAGTGGTTAATGCCGAAACATCAACGTCATTCATTTCCAGAGTAACAAGAGTATCTGTACCTGACTGATCCATCCAAGCATAATTTCCATTATTTCCTGTATGGTCTGGTGCTCCTGGACAGTTAACACTGTTTAATCCAGTAGAGTACAACCATGGTCCACCTGCAACGGCATATTCAGTCCAACAAAGTGGAGTGCTTGTTCCGTCGAATGATTCAGTAATTGGCGCTATAAACGGTCCGCAAGCTGTACAGAAATTGAATGGTCCTGTCCAAGAACTTACGTCTCCTAATCCACAACTATCCTGAACATAGAAATCGTAGCAAGTAGCTGCCATTAAACCAGAAATACTAATGGTATCGTTAGTAACGGCTAATAATGTTCCGGTACCTGGAGTAAAGCCTGTTGGGCCGTATTCCACATTCCAGTTTGCAGCACCACCACCAGTCCAATAAACATCAGCAGTTGTTTGGGTAGCAGCAGACATTCCTAAAGCACTAGGAGCTACACAACCTACCTCAGCAACAGAGAAATTGTCTACAGACCAGTACCAAGCCCATTGATTACCATCATAATATTCAAACATTACTTGAAGGTCATCATTAGCATAAGCTGTAATATCAATAGATTGGTGATCTGGTGCACCCCATGCTCCGGTATTTGTTGTAAACATGGCCACTGTATTCCAAGCGGAACCATCCCAAACATTTACCCAACCAGTATCCAAACCAATTGTTCTGTAATAATGATCAAAATCTAGCATTAAAGTTCCAGTAATTGAGGAAGCATCAATAGAAGGAGAGAATAACAATTCACGCATTTCAACTCCGTTACCGTTAAGGTCACTATCTACTCTCATATATCCGGTACCATCAAGATTTTGAGTGGCATTAATTGTATGAGCCCATCCATCACCTACAGCAGCACCTAGATCTGCTGATCTGAAACAGCTAGCATCTAAATCAAAATTGTTAGTGTATGGAAGTGGTTGTGTTGGACATTTATCCTCTAATTGGAAGTTGTCTACAGACCAGTACCAAGCCCAAGAATTACCATCATCGTAATGGAATCTTACTTGGAAGGCAGCATTTGCGTATGGAGTAACATCTATTACTTCGTGCGCTGGTGCTCCAAAGGCTCCAACTGAGGCCGTGTAAGTTGCTACAGTAACCCAAGCTGTTCCATCATATACTTGAACCGCACCAGAATCTGATCCGATAGCTCTATAGTAATGATCAAATTCAAGGATTAATCCGTTTCCTAAAGACGAAGCGTCGAATACAGGAGACTCCATTGTTTCAATCAAGTGAACACCATTACCGTCAGCATCACTATCCACTCTCATATAACCTGTTCCATCAAGGTTTTGAGTAGCGTTTACAGTGTAAGCCCATCCATCACCTGAAGCAGCACCACCGTCGATGGTATCAAAACATCCTTCGCTAATATCGAAGTTTTCGTAAAACGGAATGGTTTCTAATGGTGGACAAGAAATGGTTGTTGCAAATAGGACTGGTCCTACCCAAGCACTAACATCACCAAGTCCACAACTATCCTGAACATAGAATTCATATTGAGTTCCTGGAGCAAATCCTTGAAGACCAACAGTGTCATTTGTAAATGCAAATGAGAATCCTGTTCCTGGAGTAAACCCGGCTAAGCCGATTTCAAAATTCCAGTTACTAGCGCCACCGCCAGTCCAGGCGAATGCTGCTGCAGTATCGTTTATATTAAATACTGATAAATTACTAGGAGCAGCACAAGATGGTTTTTCCATTATGCTTACATCATCAATGGCATTATCACCAAAAAAGTCTGATGTAGAACCACCTGATTCTGCAGTAAACCTAACTTTAACAAGGTTAGAGCCATAGGTTCTTCCTGTTAGGTCATAGCCTTGAACTTCCCATCCTGCAGTAGCGATATCTAAAGTGTCTAGGTATACCCATGCTGTTCCATCCCAAGTTTCAACAATGGTCATGTTTACAGGTGAATAACCTACACCACACATCCAGTAATAAAACTCTAGATAAGGAACGGTTAAACTAGTAACATCTATTTCTGGAGTAATAAGAGACACACTAGCATCTGCTCCAGATTGATCCATCCAGGCATAATTTCCACTATTACCTGTGTTATCAGTTGCTTGAGGACAGTTTACAGAATTGTTTCCTGTACTATATAACCAAGGACCTCCAGACACTGCGGTTTCAGACCAACAGTTAGGAGTACTTGTTCCGTCGAAAGACTCGGTATAAGGAGCTGCGAAAACAGCACAAGTAGTGGTAAAAGAAATAGGCCCTAACCAGGTACTAACACTTCCAACTCCACAACTATCCTGAACATATACATCATAAGTTGTAGCTGCAGTTAATCCTGTTAGGTTTAAGGTATCGTTTGTGGCTGCCACCATTGTTCCTGTGCCAGGAGTAAATCCAGCAGGACCATATTCTACATTCCAATTGCTTGCACCACCTGTTGTCCAGAAAACATCAGTTGTAGTTTGAGCAACATTTGTTACTCCTAGGGCAGTTGGTTGTAAACAACCTACTTCAGCTACAGAGAAATTATCTACAGACCAATACCAGGCCCAGCTATTTCCATCAGAATAAATAAATTCAACAGAAAGGAAATCGTTTGCATAGGCAGAAATATCAATCATTTCATGTGTTGGGCTTCCCCAAGCACCAGTTGTAGCTGTTACTAGTAATACATTGTTCCATGCACTACCATCCCAAACATTTACCCAACCAGTATCGGCAGCACCAATAGATCTGAAATAATGGTCGAATTCTAACATTAAAGTTCCTGTAATACCAGTAGCGTTAATATCAGCACTTCTCAATACTTCAAATAATTCAACACCATTTCCATTAGCGTCACTGTCTACTCTCATGTAACCAGTTCCGTCTAAGTTTTGTCCGGCATTTATAGTATGAGCCCAGGTATCACCAGTAGCTCCACCACCATCACCTACTCTAAAGCAGCTTGCATCGGCATCAAAATTATTGGTGTATGGTAAAGGCTGAACAGGACATTTATCTTCTAAGGAGAAATTATCCACTGCCCAGTACCATGCCCATGAATTTGCATCGTCATAATGGAATCTTACTTGGAATGCAGCATTTGCATAAGCCGTAACATCAATTATCTCATGAGTTGGGGCTCCAAAAGCTCCTGTTGAAGCTGTAAATGTGGCCACATTAACCCAAGCTGTACCATCATAAACTTGTACCGTTCCTGAATCCGCTCCTATTGCTCTGTAATAATGATCAAACTCTAGTAATAATCCATTTCCTATAGCAGAAGCATCAAAAACAGGAGATTCTAAAGTTTCTATCATATGGGTACCATTACCATTGGCATCACTATCTACTCTCATGTATCCAGTTCCGTCTAGGTTTTGTCCTCCATTAATAGTGTGTGCCCAACTATCTCCAGTACCAACACCTCCATCTATAGATGTAAAGCATCCTTCACTAGCATCAAAGTTTTCAAAATAAGGAATAGCCTCAATTGCAGGGCAACTATTTGTAGTGGTGAAAAGGTAGGGTCCTACCCATGGACTTACATTACCAATTCCACAACTATCTTGTACATAGTATTCATATTGAGTTCCAGCTGCAAAGCCTATTAGACCTAATGTGTCGTTAGTTGCGGTTAACATGGTTCCTGTTCCAGGTGTAAAACCAGCCAAACCAATTTCAATATTCCAGTTACTAGCACCTCCGCCTGTCCAAGTAAGAATAGCTGAGGTATCACTCATATTGTAAGCAGAAAGATTACTAGGAGCAATACAAGATGGAGCTTCTTTAATAGCAATATCATCTAGTGCATTATCTCCGTAGAAATCCGATGTAGAACCACCAGATTCTGCTGTAAATCTAACTTTAACAAGGTTTGAACCATAGGTTCTTCCCGTAAGGTCATATCCTTGAGCTTCCCATCCTGCAGTAGCAAAATCTAAAGTATCAAGATATACCCATGCAGTTCCGTCCCAAGTTTCAATGATAGTCATATTGATAGGTGTATAACTCACACCGCACATCCAATAATAAAACTCTAGGTAAGGAACAGTTAAACTTGTAACATCAATTTCTGGTGTGCTAATAGAAACACTAGCATCTCCGCCAGATTGATCCATCCAAGCATAACTTCCACCATTTCCGGTATTATCTGTTGCAGCGGCACAGGTAACTGAGTTAAACCCACTACCAAAAACCCAAGGACCTCCAGATACTGAAGCTTGTGACCAACAGTTTGGTGTGCTTGAACCATCAAAAGATTCCAAAAACGGTGCTGGGAATGTAGAGCATAATGTGGTAAAGCTTACAGGTCCTACCCACGCACTAGTATCACCAACTCCACAAATCTCACGAACATAAACATCGTAATCTGTAGAAGCGTTCAATGAAATTATATTTAAAGTGTCATTTGTACTTGACATTGTAGTTCCGGCTCCTGAAGTAAATCCTAAAGGACCATATTCAACTTCAAAACTAGACCCAGCAGAAGTCCAAGTTACCCAAACGTCATTTGCAGTTACTCCATAGGTCATAAGCCCTGTTGGAGCTATACAAGCCGGTGTTTCTTCAATAGTTACATCATCAATAGAAACATCACTATTAAAATCTGTGGTTTCGTGAACTCTAAAACGAATTCTTGAATTAGTAGATTTATAAGCCGTAAGGTCTACAAACTCTTGTTGCCAAGCAGCCATGGTATATCCAATGGTTGCAACAGCCATATTCCAGCTTGTTCCATCGTATACATCAATATATAATGTAGAAGTTAAGACGTTATCATTTCCAAAGAAATGGTAAAAGTTTAATCTTGGGCTAGTAAGGCTAGTAAGATCAAAAGAAGGTGTTAATAAATTATTAACGGTATCATTCGCATTTGAATGTGAATCATCTACACCAGCATAGTTTCCGGATCCTGTTGTATTATCACTAGTAGAACCGTGTCCAATGTTTCCAGATCTAAAAAGCCAGTCGCTATTATCACCAGCTTCATTTTCCCAACAGTTAGGAATACTTGCGGCAGCATCAAAATTCTCTACCCAAGGGAATGTATTATAAGCAACACATAGAGTTCTAAAGCTAAAAGGTCCAGAATAACCACTAACATCAGTGGTGCTGCAGGAGTCCTTCACATAAAAATCATAATCGGTATCCGCCGAAAGGCCAGAAATAGTTGCTGGAATAGCGGCAGCACTCATTACGGTTCCCGATCCAATTGTAAAACCAGAAGTTCCATACTGAATTTGCCAATTACTTGCTCCCCCAGTTGTCCAAGTAAGATCTGCCGATGAGGAAGTAATGTTTGACGCTGATAAAGCAGATGGTTGTTGGCAGGTTGCTGCAGCAAACTCATCTGCACCCATATCCACAACTGTAGAGGGTGCCAAAGGTCTTGTATCCCCATCAATGTCCACTGTAATTCCTACGGAGTTATCACCTACGTCATTTGCAGTTGCTCCAGAAACGTGTAGGTCGGTACCAATTCCAAATACCGGGTCCCCTTCAACAGAATTAACATTATTGGTAGCATCTCCTAGCTGCCAAGCGGCAAGATCAGCATATACATTGGAGAATGACAAGTAGGCTAGATTAGCTCCACCTGTAAAATAATTATTATAATCAACTGTAACAGTTGTTGAAGCAGAAAGGTCGTCTAAGGAATAAAATGCATAGGACCCTGCAGAATAAAAAATATTATTCTTAATTACCACATCATCCAAATCATTAAGGTAGGAACCATAAGCAAAAGCCTGGCTAGGGTTTAATGTAGCACAAGTGTTGTGAAACACATCACATTGTTGAAAATCATCCAAATAAATCGCTTCGTCATCTGAACTAGCGATCATATTATTCACCAATTGACTTCTTGTTGCTGGTAGTGTTA
This sequence comes from uncultured Cryomorphaceae bacterium, assembly GCA_963976435.1. Taxonomy (GTDB): domain Bacteria; phylum Bacteroidota; class Bacteroidia; order Flavobacteriales; family Schleiferiaceae; genus CAKZNE01. Next base: position 16,300 of record CAXBKQ010000031.1, read on the forward strand.
AGTCAAAGTTTCCATCGGAAATATAAATTCCAAAATCTGGAACATCAATCTTATTTGCAACTATATTAAAATCAATTAAATCAAAAATATAAAAGCCGTCTTTAGAAGTAAGGCCTGCTCCTTCAACTTTATTACCTAATAGGTTTAAATCAACGATATTGTCTGAATAAAAACCATATCCAATATTGCCATTAAACCAAGTATTATTTACTGTGATAGTTGTGTCTTGATAGGTGGATTGACTTTCTAGACGCATTCCATAATAACCGTCTAAAATAGCACAATTGATAACGGTAAGGTTATCACCAAAAGCACCCTCGGTAGAAGATGAAGTAGCGCTACCATTAGCCAAAATTCCAACTATATCTTCAAAAGCGGTAACTACACCCATTTGAATTCTACAGTTCGAAATAGTAGCATTATCGGATTCGTTAGCTATTCTTATACCCCAAGCATCATCGATGGTTTTAGAGTTTACAATTTTCAAATTAGAAATTGTAACCCATTTGGCACCATCTAATAATATGGTATGGTTTTCAGTTGAGCCATCATGAACAATACTTGTGGTAGCAGTATCTCCTCCATCAAAAGTGATAGTATTGGAAGAACTTGCTCCGGCAATAGCACCAAGTGTCATGTATTCATTGTATACGCCCGCGCTAACCGTGATGGTTACAGCTCCAGAAACACCATTTGTAGTCAGCGAATCTGCTGCCATTGTAAAGGATGTAAAATTGGTGGAACTTGCGGGGTTTGCCGTGTTGATTGTATAGGCACCACTTAAAGGCGAGCCCGCGTACAACCAAGAAGACATTCCCACGAGCAAAAGGCACAGAAAAGCCTTCGCCCCATAGGGTAGTAATTTTCTCATAGTAATTAGTGTTAGGTAATAATTAATTATTTAAAGGAACTCGGAAATTAAGAGAATATTAACAAATAACAAGCTGCCTAGGGCAATTTTTTTTCTTGAAATATATTATAGCTTGTTTTTCAGATAAATAGACACGTGTAAAAACATCCGTTTCGGTGTTGCAACATTGAAAAAATTGAGATTTGTTAACAATTTTGTTTTTACCGCAACAAGCAATTTAGACCTAGCCCAATTCAATTGAAGAGCAATGTTTATAGGATATTTCTGACAAACACCAACCCAAAGCCACTTGCCAAATCACGGTGATTTGCAGGACTATTTAAAATAGTTATTAACAATTTTTTAGGGGTTTTGTAGTGGAAATCCTACGTGTTTTCGTCCTGTTTTGAACTTTTAATTTGGTTCCAAGTTTTGAATAACTCCTCTTGTTTTGGTCGATCTTCTTCAGCTTCTAAAAGTGGTTCGCATTCTCGTAAAAACCGGTGAGATTCTAAGGGAAGGGACTGGTATAATTCTGTGCCCTTAGTTTTCCATTCTAGCATTTCATCAGAAACAGATTTAATAATTTTCGCAGGGTTGCCCACCACTAGGCTCCTTTCTGGAATATTGCTATCTGCCTTTACAAAACTTAAAGCTCCGATTATACTTCCGGCTCCTATTTTGGACTTGTCCATAATAACGGCATTCATACCCACCAAACAATTTTCTCCAATATTTGCTCCGTGAACAATTGCTCCGTGGCCAATATGAGCTCCTTTTTCCAATCGAATGCTTATCCCAGGAAACATGTGAACAACACAGTTTTCCTGAATATTACAACCTTCTTCAATAATAATTTCTCCCCAATCTCCACGAATAGCCGCCCCTGGGCCAACATACACATCTTTCCCTATGTGAACATTACCGATAATACTCGCCGTTTTATGGATAAATGCCGAAGGATGAATAACTGGCTTAAAGCCTTTAAATTCGTAAATCATGGTGATTCTTTTAAGACCTTTCTAATACTACCGCATAACCTTGACCAACTCCAATACACATGGTACAAAGTGCATATTTTTTACCTGTTTCTTGTAATTGTATAGCCGCCGTTTGCAAAAGTCTAGACCCGCTCATTCCCAAAGGATGACCTAAAGCTATTGATCCACCATTTGGGTTTATTCTTTCATCATCATCAGCTAAACCCATTTTTCTCGTACAAGCCAAAACCTGAGCTGCAAAAGCTTCGTTTAATTCAATGATATCCATTTGGTCTAAGCTTAGCCCCGCTTTTTTCAATGCTATTTCGGAGGCATAAACTGGTCCTATTCCCATTATTCTTGGCTCCACCCCAGCTACACCCATAGAAACGATTCTTGCCATGGGTTTTAAGCTATTGTTTTTTATTCCTTCTTCTGAAGCAATGAGTAATGAAGCTGCTCCATCATTTAGGCCAGAAGCATTTCCTGCTGTTACACTTCCATCTTTTTTAAATGCAGGCCTTAATTTAGAAAGTATTTCTAGCGAACTATTGGCTTTGATAAATTCATCTTGAGCGAAAATTATTGGGTCCTTCTTTCTTTGAGGTATTGAAACTGCTGCTATTTCCTTTGCCAGTCTTCCATTGTCCCTAGCTTTCACGGCCTTCATCTGACTATTCACTGCAAATTTATCTTGGTCTTCTCTGCTTATTCCATATTGTTCTACAAGGTTTTCCGCAGTCTCTCCCATCGCGTCAGTACCATAAAGTTCAAACATCTTAGGGTTTACAAACCTCCAGCCAAAGCTAGAGTCATACATTTTTGAATCAGTACCATATGCTTTAGAAGGTTTGCTCATTACATAGGGTCCTCTGCTCATATTTTCTACTCCTCCAGAAATAAAAACATCTCCATCATTATTTCGAATTGCTCTAAAGGCATGAGCAGCAGCACTCATACCGGAAGCACATAGTCTATTTACCGTTTCACCCGGAACAGAAAAAGGCAAACCTGCCAGCAATGAGGCCATCCTTGCTACATTTCGATTATCCTCTCCTGCTTGATTAGCACAACCCATAATAACATCTGCAATGCTTTCCTGGTCTAAACTTGGGTTTCTTGCCATCAACTCACGAATAACATGAGCGGCTAAATCATCTGTTCGCACGGGGGCAAGACTAGCACCAAAACTTCCAATGGCCGTTCTTATTCCATCTACTATATAAGCCTCTTTCATTTTTAAATTTCTTTAAACAAATTAATTTTCTTCTTCCCAATTTTTTCCAGAACGGTATACAGTTCCTTTAAACAAGGCTACAATTTCTCCATTTTGGTTTTCAACAGGAATATCATAAATCGCAATTTTATTTCCCCTACTTTTTTCAGTGGCATGAGCGATAAGCGTATCACCAACTTTAACAGGCTTACTATGTGATATTGAGGTTTCAATACTCATAGATTTTATCCCATGAGAGTTGCTGGCAAATGCCAAAGCACTATCGGCAATGGAATAAGTAATTCCACCATGAGCGACTCCAAACCCATTAACCATCTCTTTTCTTACCAGCATTTTTAGGCGAGAGGAGCCTGCAGATTTTTCCAATACCTCAATCCCTAGCCATTGGCTAAAGGCATCTTCTGCCATCATTTTATTTACAATTTCACTGGCTTTCATTTGGCCTGTGCTTTTTGCATGCTATAACTTACCGACCTTTCTACAATAGAAATCACGGTGTTTAAAATCATATTGAAGTTTTGTTTGGAAAGATCATCATCTGCCTGAAATTTGCACTTGATAACTGCTCTTGCTTGGAGATCTTCATAGACTAAAGGGCTATCAATTAGTTCTTCCTCATTTTCACTTTCCTCCTTATTATAGCCCTCTACCTTTTCTTCAATTACATCATCAACAATTTCCTGAGGAATCATATCAACGGGTATCCCTGCTGCGATAAAAGCATTTATCAGAATAGCGATCGAATCAACAATGGTCTCATGCTCGGCATCGCTAAAATCATCGGCAAGGTTAGTCACAAAACCCATTAATACCGGTTGGTCTTCAAGGATTTCTAGAATTAGCTTTCCTTGCTCTCCATCGTTCATTGCCTCATAGTCAAATATAGATTGAGCTACGAAATCTTTCTTTACCTGTTTCATTAATATGTATTGAGTCTCAAAATTATAAAAAGGCCAAATAAAAAAGCCATTTCAACCTTTAATCAAGGCCTAAATTGCCTGATTAAGAGCTTTAGAAATTGATGCTAAGTATTATTCATCGAAGCTAACCACAAGTTTCTTACTTGTTGGATGGCTTTGGCAGGTGAGTATATATCCTTCTTCCACTTCGTCTTCTTCCAAAGCATAATTCATATCCATCTCTGCGCTACCTTCCACTACTTTGGCTCTACAGGTACAGCAAACCGCACCTTTACAAGCATAGGGAACATCGGCTCCAGCATCTAAGGCTGCGTCCAAAATTGAAAACCCGCCTTTAGACAAATCAAAATGAGTTTCTTCACCGTCCAAAATAACTGTAACCTGATTTAAAACTTTATTAGACTCGGAATTTCCTGCCTTGGCTTTTACTGGTCCACTTTGAAGCGGAGAAGTGAATAATTCGAAATGAACTTTTTTAGGGTCCACCTTCTGGCCTTTTAAATTTTCATTTACGCTGTTGATCATTGCCTCTGGGCCGCAAATAAAATATTCATCTACTTCTTTAGGATCAAAAAACTGCTCTGAAAATGATTGACATTTATTCCCATCGATTCTCCCCTTCAACAAATCTGAACCTTGATCTTCTCTACTCAATATATGATGGACTTCTAACCTATTCATATATTGATTTTTTAGGCCTTCTATATTATTCTTAAAAATAACGGTCTTGCTGGTTTGGTTGCCGTAAAACAAAGTAAAGCTACTTTTTTCCTCAACTTCCAAAACGGACTTCATTATAGAATAAATAGGAGTAATTCCAGAACCTGCAGCAAAAGCTACATAGTTTTTTTCCTGTCCTTCTTTAATAGGTGTATGGAAATTTCCCTCAGGAGTCATTACTTGCATTTCCATCCCAACATTCAAATCAGAATTTGCCCAGCTTGAAAATTTTCCGCCTTCAACTTTTTTGATGGCCACTCTTAATTCTCCATCCAAAGGGCTTGAACAAAGGGAATATGATCTCCTTACTTTTTCTCCTTCAATTTCATGCTCCAAGGTTAGGTATTGGCCTGGAATAAATTTATAATCCTGCTTTAGGTTCTCGGGTACTTCAAAAGCAACGGAAACACAGTCTGAGGTCTCAAGGCAAATATCCTGGACTTTAAGACTATGAAAACGCGCTCTTCCCGCGGGCTTTTCAGAGGCCAATAAGGATTCTTTTTTAGCACTAGATTTCTTAAAGAACTTCAACATAGTTATAAAATTTAAGGGGGCAAAGATATTATATAAAGCAATAGAGATTAAAGGCAAAAAAGATCTGGAATTGTTCTATTCAATTAAATAATCTTTAAAATAATTTTCTGCCAGGCAACTCATTTGTGCATTTGCCTTGTCTAATTAAATAGAATATCTTTTTAGCCTTGTGAATTTTTGAAAACCAGCCCTTTTTCATTTATGAAATACTATGTTTTTTTTCAATCCCTAAGTATTTTTCTTTTCGCTCAAACATGCTTTGGGCAAGGTCTTAAGGGTGTAATTAGCGACGAAAATGGTTTGGCTCTACCCTATACATCCATCTACAATAAGGAAAAAAGTTCAGGAACCACCAGTAATGCTGATGGCTATTATGAGCTAAAATTAGCTCCGGGTGAATATGAAATTGTTTTTCAGTTTATGGGCTATGATCCGGAAATAAAAAAGGTGAAAATTGGAAATGAAGTGATGGTGTTGAATGTTTCCATGACACCACAAAACTTTCAGGTAAATGAGGTAACCATTGTAAGGGGCAAGGAAGATCCCGCCTATACTATAATGAGAAAGACTATTGCCAAATCAAAATATCACCTATTGCAATGTGATCGCTATGATGCAACAGTTTATACCAAGGGAACTGGCCAAGTAAAAAAAATTCCCGGTGTTTTTAAAAAAATGCTTGAAGATGAAGGTGTAGATACGGGAAGAGCATTTACCTCTGAATCGGTGATGGAAATATATTTTGAAAGGCCTAATAAGTTTGGAAATAAAATCATCTCTATCAGGGCTTCTGGGGAGGATGATCCGAATGCAAACCCGGGAAGCTATATCAGCTCGTCCTTTTACCAACCAAATGTGATGAGTGCCATCTCCCCTTTATCTCCATCC
>CAXBKQ010000032.1:0-20541 GCA_963976435.1 uncultured Cryomorphaceae bacterium
GTGAATGGTGAATGGTGAATGGTGAATGGTGAATGGTGAATGGTGAATGGTGAATATTTAAATTTTAATTAGTTTTTTTGAATTCAAATAACCTTTTGGGCTTTGTATTTGCAGTTGATACATAGCATTTGGGTAGTTGGAAAAATCGATTTGAAACTGGATATATCCTGTTTGGCTAGTAACTTTTTCGGCAATTATCTGTTTTCCTTTTAAATCTGTTATTTGGATTGTAAACTCACCTATTTCGTCTGTTGTCAACTCCACGGTTAGTAAATTACCTTTAGGATTTGGGTATGCCTTAATATTTAATCTTGAATCTTTTGCTTCTGGCCTCGACTTATTAATTTGATTTTCAATCCAAAATAATTGCTCAAAATTTCTTTTCCAACTTTGCAACTTCTTTTAACTATGTGAATTGAAAAGGAATCCTGCTGAGCATTTTGTAGTCCAATGACTAAAAAAGATTGCCGTCTTAAATTTTCTATCCTAGTTGATCTCTTAAAACCTCGATCACTTTATCAATTTCGGCAAGATTGCTATCCTTTCCAAAGGAAAACCTTAGCACCGGCCATGTTGCATCAGGGTAAAGTGCTGAAATCACGTGGGAGCCCTGTAAACTGCCGGAAGAACATGCACTTCCTCCTGAGGCAGCAATACCTTTTAAATCCAAGGTGAAAAGCAACATGTCATTTTTTAATGTTGGAAAACTTAAGCTTAAAATTTTGTTCAAACTATGATCTAAATCCCCACTAGCTCCATTAAAAAATACCTTGTCTCCAAAATTCTCATTTAGCTTTTCTATCATATAGGATTTAAGGGTCCTTAAATGCTGATTCTCATTTTCTAAATTTTCAAGCTTTAATTGTAAAGCCTTGTGCATGCCTCCTATCCCTAAAATATTTTCGGTTCCGCCGCGTAAATTGCGCTCCTGTGCACCGCCATTTATTAAGGCCCCAGTCTTCACCGAATTCTTAACATACATAAAACCCACTCCTTTTGGACCATAAAATTTATGCGCGGAAACGCTCAAAAAATCAATATCTAACTCAGATAGATCAATAGGTATTTGGCCCACACTTTGAACCGTGTCTGAATGAAAATAAGCATTGTTTCTACGGCAGATTTCCGATACTTTTTGAAGATCAATGATATTTCCAATCTCATTATTGGCATGCATCAAAGAGACAAGGGTTTTCTTAGGTTTTGCCAATAATTCTTCAAGATGCTCCAAATTGGGATCTCCATTAGGATGTAGGTTTACATAGTCTAATTCAATCCCATAATTTTTTTGAATAGCCTCTGCAGCATGCAAAATAGCATGATGCTCAATTTTCGAAAGAACAATCCTTTCTACTCCCAAATCCCGAACCGACAAAAGAAGTGCTGCATTGTCTGCCTCCGTACCTCCGGAGGTGAAAACAATTTCAGAGCTCGAGCAATGAAAACTGGAGGCAATAAACTTTCTACATTCTTCAATTATTATCCTAGATTTTCTACCAAACTGATGGGTAGAAGAAGGGTTTCCAAAAGGACCATTTAACAAATCCACCATATGATCCTTCACCTCCTCCCGAAGAGGAGTGGTAGCGGCATAATCCAAATAAATGGTTTTTTGCATGACTAAAATTCAAAGAAGGCTTGCCTATTTACTTTAAGAAGTTTATCCGAATCTTTGGGATAGTACTCATTATTTTTAGGTTCAAAATAATAATCCTTTAGAAGACTTTCCCTGTTACTTCTCAAATACTTTACTGCTTTAATGAGCTCTTCCAATTCCCAATCCGCCATGGTTGGATGAACAGAAATTCTTACCCAGCCGGGTTTTCCAGTAAGGTTATTGGCTTCAATTCTTTCGGTAAGGCTATTTGAGGCCTCCTTGTCAATATCAAAAAGGAAATGGCAATAGGTGCTGGCGCAAGACCATCCTCCTCTAGCTTGAATCCCAAAGTAATCATTCAATAATCTTACTACCAAATTATAATGTAAACCTTCAATATTAAAGGCTACAGCTCCAATTCTAGGAATCTCTGTATTTGTACCACCAACAATTTCAAGCCCATCGATAGATTCAAATTCTGAAAAGCACTTTTTCAATAAACTCAATTCCCTTTTGTGCATTAATTGCACATTCATTTGCTCCTTAATTTTAATAGCCATTGCAGCGCGAATAGCTTGAATAAATCCAGGAGTTCCACCATCCTCTTGAGCTTCAATATCAGAAGTATAACCAAATTTTCCCCAGGGATCTGTCCATCTTACATTACCTCCGCCAGGAACGCATGGTCTACCACAATGCAGGGCTTTGTCGAATAGTAAAATTCCACAGGCCCCTGGTCCACCCAAAAACTTATGTGGTGAAAAACAAATGGCATCCAATTTATGCTTGGGATTTTCGGGATGCATATCCATATCAACATAGGGTGCAGAGGCAGCAAAATCCACTATACATATTCCTCCATGATTATGCATTATTTCTGCTAAATCATAATAGGGAGTAATGATTCCTGTAACATTGGAACATGCTGTAAAAGCTCCAATTTTGGTTTTTCGATCTTTATAATCTTTAAGGGCATTCTCCAAAATTTCAGGATCCACTAATACATCCTTTGCCGGGGGTAAAACAACCACATCAGCACAGGTTTCCATCCATGAAACTTGATTCGAATGGTGTTCCATATGTGTAATAAAGACCACTGGTTTTTCCCTTCCCTTTAATTCCTTCCCACTCTTTAATCCCAACATTTCTTGGAGACGCATCAAAGCTCCTGTCATTCCAGATCCGGTGGTTACCAAACAATCATTCTCATCTGCATTTACATGATCGCGAATAATTTTTCTCGCTTCAGCATAGGCTTGAGTAACCTGTTGGCCAGTATAACTGGAATAAGAATGGGGATTTGAAATAAAAGGGCCCAATTTCTCAAGTAAAGCATTTTCCATTGGCCTATACAATCTACCGCTGGCAATCCAGTCTGCATAAATGACCTTTTTGGTGCCATAGGTATCTGTAAAACTTTCATCAACACCTATGATATTATTGCGAAATGGAGCGAAGTATTCTTCCATATTTTCCATTTCCAAGAAATTGGGAAGGGTTTTTTGCATATTCCTATTGGGTTAAAGCCATTGCTTGTAATTCTTGAACAAATTTTTCGCCTAGCTCCACAGCTCGAGCTTGGCTTTTTGCCTCGGTATAAACTCTAATAATTGGTTCTGTATTTGATTTTCTAAGATGTACCCATTCTTCCGCAAAATCAATTTTCAGCCCATCAATCGTGCTGATATCCTCATTTTGATACTTATCTTTCACCATCTCTAGCAGGCCATCCACATCCATTCCCTTCTCCAATTGAATCTTATTCTTTGCCATATAATATTCTGGGTAGCTAGATCTCAATTCACTCATTTTCTTTCCGCTAGTAGCTAAATGCGATAATACCAATGCAATACCAACTAGGGAATCTCTACCATAATGTAAGTCTGGTAATATTATCCCTCCATTTCCTTCACCTCCAAGAACGGCGCCTTTTGACTTCATCATTTCCACTACATTCACTTCTCCTACAGCGCTGGCGAAATATTCATAGCCCTTAGAATTTGCTAAATCTCTTAAAGCTCTGCTGCTCGACAAATTACTTACCACAGGTCCTTGTAATTTACCCAGCAGATAATCTGCACAAATAACAAGCGTATATTCTTCGCCAAACATTTCTCCATTCTCGGAAATTAAAGCTAGTCTATCTACATCCGGATCGACCACAATGCCTAGATCACAGGATTTTTCCTGCATAAGCGACATGATATCTCCTAAATGTTCTTTTAAAGGTTCTGGATTGTGAGGGAATTGTCCATTTGGTTCACAGTATAATAGCTCTGCATTAGACACTCCCAGTTTTTCCAATAAAATAGGTATGGCAATTCCACCTGTAGAATTTACAGCATCAACTGCCACTTTTAAATTTGCCTTTTTAATGGCATCAACATTTATATAAGGAAGGTTTAAAACAGCCTCAACATGTTTTTCAATTAATCCCTCTTTAGGAAATACTTTTCCCAAATCGGCAACTTCTGAAAATTGGTAATCATCATTTTCGGCAATTTCCAATATTTTTTTTCCGTTCTCCCCATTCAAGAATTCCCCCTTTTCATTTAGAAGTTTTAAGGCATTCCATTGTACTGGATTATGGGAAGCTGTAAGTATAATTCCTCCATCAGCTTTTTCAAAAACCACAGCCATCTCTACGGTAGGAGTGGTAGATAAACCTAGGTCAATTACATCTATTCCCAATCCCGACAAAGTGTTTTGAACTAAAGCCTGGATCATAGGTCCAGAAGGACGTGCATCGCGGCCTATTACTACTTTGAGTTTGGATTTACTACTAGCTTTTTTTAACCATTGTCCGTAGGCGGCGGCAAATTTTACCGCATCAATCGGTGTCAGGTTGTCACCTGTTTCCCCGCCAATTGTTCCACGAATTCCCGAAATGGATTTTATTAGTGTCATATTGTATGTTAGTGATTCTGCCTGCAAATATAATAAACCACTCTGCCTGAGCGCTATATAAAAAGGCCTTTTTATTCTGTTGATAAATTGGTTTAAAAACCCAGCGTGGCTTCAAAATTGCACGTTAAATAAATGAATACATTTAGGTAATCAATCACGGAGAAATATGTTTGAAGAAGATGGTTTTGTAAACCTGAACCCTTTGATAAAGAGGTTTGAAAACATGTTGAAAGACAATCATTTATTGTTTTTCGATGTTGATGAGTTTGAAGCTCTTTCTGATTATTATTTTGAAACTGGAAGGCTAGACGATGCCTTAAAAGTTGTAGAATTGGCGGATCACCAGCATCCTTCAGCAAGCTCCTTTACCGTAAGGAAAGCCCAGTATTACACAGCTACAGATCAAATTACGGCTGCTGAAGAACAAATAGCAAAACTTGAATCTATAAGTCCGGGAAGCCAGGATTTATTTATGGCTAGAGCTGGTATTAATGCGAAAAAAGGAAATCATCAAAAGGCCATTCACTTTTATAAACAAGCTATACAACATGCCGAATTCCCAGAGGATATCTGGCCTTTAATTGCCATTGAATATCAAATGTTGGGAAATTTTGAATTGGCCTTAAAATATTTAAAACTGGCTTTGGAAGTAAATGCTAGCGACGAAATTGCCATCTATAATATTGCCTTGTGTTACGACCTTCTTGAAAAACCTAAGGAGGGAATTGAATATTTCGGCAAATTCATAGAAATAAACCCATATTCAGAAATTGCCTGGTACCATTTGGCCATTTTAAACGCTAAAAGAAGGGAGTATAATGAAGCATTGAGGTGTGTGGATTATGCCCTTTTGATAGATGAAACTTTTATTGCCGCTTACTATGAAAAAGCCAGAATTTTAGAAAGAACATTTAGATATCAAGAGGCTGCTGAAACTTACGAAGAAAGCTTTGAATATGATGGTCCTACTGGGTATTCCTATTACAAAATTGGCCTTTGCTACCTCAAAATGCACAAAGACAAAAAAGCACAAGCCTATTTCACAAAAGCTGGACAAGAAGATCCTGATTTGGATGAAGCCTTTTATGAACTTGCCCTCTTAAATGATGAAAATAAAGAACCTAATCAAGCTATTTTTCATATAAATAAAGCTCTAGACTTGGACCCTGATAATTGGGATTACCTTTTTGCTAGCGCCGATATTCACAAACGCGGAGGACTTTTAAACGAAGCCGAAGGGGTATATAAGGATTTGATACTAAAGGGCTATGAAGAGCCTCAAGTATATATAGATTATGCAGAACTTCTGTTCGACCTATGTGAATTTGAACAAGGTATGGACTTATTATATCGCGGTATAGAGATGAATCCTGAATCAGCCGAAATGCATTATAGACTAAGTGGCTATTTATACACCTTAAAGGAAAATGACGAGGCCAATATTTATTTTAAAAAAGCCCTAAGCTTAGATGCTGATCGCAGGAAATACTTTTTTGAATTATTTCCAAAGCTTCAAGAAAACCCAGTAATTCTCCAATTGGTCTCAAAATTTCATAAGTCTTAATTCAATTTTAGTTTCCTTTGCGGCGATAAAATTGAATTTATGTCGCGATTATTTCTTTTTCTAAAAGGATTAGCCATGGGAGCAGCCGATGTTGTTCCTGGAGTTAGTGGTGGAACCATTGCATTTATTACAGGGATTTATGAAGAGCTTTTAAGCTCAATTGGCAATGTCAATTCCAAAGCCTTTCAAAAGCTTTTCAAAGAAGGTTTTAAATCATTTTGGCTACATGTAAATGGGAATTTTCTACTAGTTCTATTTGCAGGAATTCTGGTTTCCTTCGTTTCCCTAGCCAAATTAATGACCTATTTGATGTCTGACCACCCACTTTTGTTATGGTCCTTTTTCTTTGGTCTTATTGTGGCCAGTATATGGCTTATTGGAAAAACAATTAAAAATTGGAACCTAGCCAGTATTATTGGAATTATTATCGGTACAGGTATCGCCTATTATATCACCATTACAAGCCCTGCAGAAACTACCGACGAATATTGGTTTACTTTCCTAGCCGGAGCAATTGCCGTATGCGCCATGATTTTACCAGGAATTTCGGGTAGCTTTATTCTTTTGCTGATGGGTAAGTATAAATATATTATGAACGCCGTAGACAATAGAGAGTTTGACGTGATTATTGTCACCGCCCTTGGTTGTATTACCGGGCTATTAACCATTGCTAAACTCCTTAGCTGGACCTACAAAAAGTTTAAAAATACCACTGTTGCCGTGCTCACGGGATTTATGATAGGATCATTAAACAAAGTATGGCCCTGGAAGTTAACCGTGGAAACCACAGTAGATAGGCATGGGGAAACCATTCCATTGGTTCAACAAAGTGTTTTACCCCAAAATTTCGATGGAGAAAGTTTATTGCTTTGGGCAATTATCTGGGCTGTTGTGGGTTTTGGTTCTATTATGATTTTGGAAAAGTACTCCAACAAATTGGCGGTAGAATAAATTGAAAATTCAAAAATGCATTTTGGATTAATTGGTGAAAAACTAGGCTATTCCTTTTCGAAAGACTATTTCGAAACAAAATTTGCGAAACAAAATTTAGCGCATAGCTATAGCAATTTTGAATTAGAAAGCATTGAAGACTTTCCAGAAATTATGCTGAAGACTCCAGGTCTTAAGGGTCTAAATGTTACCATTCCTTATAAGCAAAAGATTATTCCATATCTAGACCAAATCGATCCTGTCGCCAAAATTATTGGCGCTGTAAATACTATTCAATTTAAAGATACAAAGCTCATAGGCCATAATACTGATGTATATGGTTTTGAAAAAAGCTTAGATTCCTTTTGGAATTCAAATACAAAAAAAGCCCTGATATTGGGAACTGGAGGTGCTTCAATGGCCATTGCCTATGTTTTGAGAAAAATGAATGTTTCCTTCCAAAAAGTTAGTCGCAAACCCAAGGAGAATGAATTAAGCTATGAGGAAGCTAGTGAAAAATTAATTGAAGTATCACTAATAATAAATAGCACCCCTGTAGGAACATTTCCCGAAATTGAAAACCAACCTCCTCTATCCTTAGAACGTGTAACTAAAAAACATCATTTTTACGACTTGATTTACAATCCCTTAGAATCAAAATTATTAAGTAGGGCAAAATCTAAAGGAGCAAAAATTAAAAACGGAATGGAAATGTTAGAATTGCAAGCCGATAAGTCTTGGGACCTATGGAATGAATTTTAACTTTGCCAAATAAGAACATAGATTATGTCAGATATACACGATAACCTGCAGGAAGCAGATGGAAAGAATAATATGGAAGAAAATAAATCTCCCCAAGAAGAAACTTCAAAAGCTGAGCTTAGCGCCGATGAGAAGGTGAATACCGACTCATCAGCAGAAATAACTGAGTCAGAATCCACAGAAAAGGACTCCAATGCCAGCATTGAAGTTGAAAAGACGGAGGCCATAGAAAGTGCTGAAAAGTTGAATGAAGATCAAAATCCGGAAACTAAGGAGCTAGAAAATTCTGAAGTAGAGGCTGCAAACAGCGAAGCTGAGGAAATGTCTGATGAAGAGCTTGAAAAGGAAGATGATGATGATGAAATTGAATCTGACGAGGAGGAGCATGAGCATAAAGTAGAAGAAGAATTAGTTCTTCCAGACTATGATGATTTTAGTCCAGAAAAACTTATTGAAGATGCTGAACGTCTTTTAAAGAATGAAGCTATTCATAAAATTAAGGCGCATTTTGATGCTATTCGAAAAAATCTTTTGGATCATTTGAATGATGAACGCAAGGAAAAACTGGCAGAATTTGTAGAAGCTGGAGGTGTAGAAATGGATTTTGAATTTATCCAACCCCTACGCCAGAAGTTTAAATCTATCTATGGTGATTACCGCAAAAAGAGACAGGCCTATTATCAGGATTTAGAGGATAAGCTTCAAAACAACCTCAAAGTAAAATTGGAAATCATTGACAAAATCAAAGAGATTGTTCAAAAGGATGAATCTATAGGTGATACTTTTAAAGAATTCAACAATTTACAGCAAGAATGGAGAAATACAGGTCCAGTACCAAGAAATGAATCCAATGACCTTTGGAAAACCTACCATCACCATGTTGAAAATTTCTATGAGTTTATCAAAATTAATAAGGAGTTAAGAGATTTAGATTTTAAAAAGAATCAGCAAGCCAAAGAAGAGCTGATTTCGAAGGTGGAAGAGTTAGCCGAAGAAAAGGATATTAAAAAAGCTTTTAGCCTTCTTCAGGATTATCATAAAAAATGGAAGCGAATTGGTCCTGTTGAAAGAGAAGATCGCGAACCTATGTGGGAGCGTTTTAGCAATGCCACCAAAAAGCTACACGAGAAACGCGAAGAATATTACGAGGGAATGAGAGCCCAAAATGAGAAGCTTCTCGAAGAAAAAAAATCTCTAGTTGCGAAAATTGAAGACTTCCCTTTTCAAAACATAAAATCGCATGGAAAGTGGCAGGAAGCCATAAAAGCTGTGGAAACCATTCGCCAAGAGTTTAGAAAAATTGGTAGGATAAACCATCCTGAAAATGATAAGATTTGGGATGAGTTTAGAGCGGTTCTGAGAGACTTTAATAGCCATAAAAACAATTTCTACAAGGAATTAAAAAAAGACCAGCAGAATAACCTTTTAAAGAAAAGGGCACTTTTAGAAAAAGCCCTGAGCTTAAAAGATAGCACCGATTGGAAAAACACCAGCAACGATTTAAAACGCATCCAAGCAGATTGGAAAAAGATAGGTCATGTACCCCGTTCTGAATCCGATAAAATTTGGAAGCAGTTTCGTGAAGCGTGCAACCATTTCTTTAGTCAATTGACAAATCATAATAAAAGCCAGGACAAAGCACTGGAAGGAAATTATGATAGCAAATCTGAACTTTTGGAAAAGCTAAAGAACTTTAAACCAGAAGGAAACCAGAAAAAAGACATTTCTGCACTGAGCGCCATGATTAATGAATGGAAAGGCTTAGGAAGAGTGCCAAGAGATAAAAGTAAAATAGAATCTGAGTTTAATAAGGTTTTGGACGGCCAGTTTAAAGCTATAGACCTTGACAAAAAGGAAGCACAAAGAATTCGATTTGAAAATAAAATCAGCTCCTTAAAAGGGGATAATGGTGATGATAGACAATTACTTAGAGAAAAAGATTTCCTGAGAAAAAAATTGGATGAAGCCAAAAAGGAATTAAACACCTTGGAGAATAATATGGCCTTTTTCAGTTCTAGCAGTGCCAATAGCCCTTTTATGAAAGAGGCACAAAAGAATATCAAAAACCAACAAATGGTGATTGATGATCTTCTGGAAAAAATAAAAATGCTGAGTATCAGTATTCGAGAAATGAATAAACCCAAAGAATCTGAAAAGGAGCAAGTGGATGAAAATCCATCGGAGGGTGAAGATTAAACTAAACTATAATTGAGAAAAGGCTTGCTTAACTGCGAGCCTTTTTTATTTTTGAAAGACACTTATCAAATAAATCTCATGAAAAACGGAATTCTACTAATACTTACAGTTTTATTTAGCCTAAACATTCAAGCACAAGATTTTAGAGTACCCAAACGACTGAAATTGGAAAAGGCTGAAGACTATGCCAAATATGAAGATGATGTATTGAAGGCCGTAAAATGGTTGAAAAACACACCGGTTCATGAGCAAAAATCAAAACGTAAGGAGGTTGGTGCCTTTCTGTTGAAATGGATCACAGGTGCTCCAGACTTAACCCTTACCATTGATTTAAAAGTTTGTCCCTATGCCGAAGATCCCGACTGTTTCCTTATGTTTATGGCTGGCTGGACAGAATATGCCCTAAGTAAAAAAGATGATTCAGCAAGCGAAGGAGCCTATGCCGGCACTATAGCGGTTTTGGATTTTTATGAAAAGAATAAATATGAACTTGGTAGAGTAAAAGGCATTAAAAAGCTCATCAAAAAAAGGAAAAAGGGAAAACTTAAGGCCCATATTGAAAAGTTAACCAAGAACTATTAAGGTTCACCTCTTTAGGAGCAAATACCTTTACTTTCGAAGGGATGTGGCTTGTACTCCCATTCAAAATTGTAAAAAACTGATGTGATGAGACTTCTATTATCCCTAAGTCTATGTTTGTTTTATTTTCAATTTTTGGCTCAAAAAAATATAAGCCAGCATTTAGCCATTCCCCCTCAACACTTAGAATTGGGACTAAAAAACTCTCAATTAATTGCTGATCAGGTCCCTGAAATTATTGAGTTCATTCAAAATTTACAATGGGAATCCTTCCAAAACCAACACCTCATTAAGACCAAATTTGAGGCTTTTGTAGTTTTGGTTTTAAGGGATCAGCTATTAAAAAAAATAGATGAATACTCTTTATCCCTCCATGAAAACCAGCTTATTCTTCGGTTTCAAAACTTATCCTCCTTCCATTATCTCAAAAAAACAAGCGTTCAACTCTTGCAGTATTTGCAGCAAGAATCGGATACTATTCCTGATTTCCTTGTAAAGGATTGGGCGAATTTTGAGAGAAGAGGATATATGCTAGACATTAGCAGAGACAAGGTGCCAAACTTTGAAAGTACTCTGGACTTTGTTGATCTTCTTTCAGAATGGAGAATTAATGAATTACAATTATATACCGAACATACCTTTGCCTATAAAAACCATCAAAGAGTATGGGAAAATTACAGTCCTTTTACTGCTGAACAAATACGAAAATTGGATAGCTATTGCAGAGCTAAGGGAATAGATTTGGTGCCAAACCAGAATTCATTCGGGCATTTGGCTACATGGCTAAAACATGATCAGTATAAGGAACTTGCAGAATGTGAAGACAACTGTAAAACCAAATGGGGAAATAGTAAAAGGACCAGTTTAGCGCCTACAAATCCAAATTCTTTGAAATTGATGGAGGAATTGTATTCAGAGCTTTTACCAAATTTTACTAGTCCTTATTTCAATATCGGTGGAGATGAAACCCTAGAACTCTGCCTTGGGAAATCAAAAGCAGCTTGCGACAGCCTCGGCAAAGGAAAAGTCTATTTAGACTATATAAAAAAATTAAATGCGGCTGCAAAAGCGCAGCATAAGGATTGCCAGTTTTGGGGTGATATTATTCTAAACCATCCAGAATTAATAGCAGAGATTCCCAAAAACATGACGCCTTTGGTTTGGGGATATGATGCCATCTATCCCTTTGATAAAAACCTTCCAAAATTTAAAGCTGCCGGACTCGATTTTTATGTCTGCCCAGGAACTTCAACCTGGCGATCTGAAATTGGTAAAAACCAAAATGCTTTTATCAATTTAAAAAAGGCAGCTGTGGAAGGGAAGAAAAATGGCGCCAAAGGATATTTAATTACCGACTGGGGAGACTATGGCCATTTTCAGCCAAGATCTATTTCCTATGCAAGCATTATCCTAGGCGCCTCCTATGCCTGGAATTACCAAGATTATAGCCTCAACAACTTAGAAGAAACCCTAAATAAATATGTGTTTTTAGACAAAAGCGGAAATTCTGCAAAAGCACTTTTATGCCTTGGAAACGCCTATCAGAAAGCAAATATTCCAGAGGGGAATGCCAATGCATTTCATTTAATGATCAGAAGATATAAATGGACCTTAAAAGGAAATTACCAAACCCGAGAATTGAATAAAAAAGGATTGATGGCAGCAGAGGAAGAAATTGATAGAGGTCTACAAATTCTTAGTAAAGCCATGCCCGAATGTAAAGATGCTAGCCTTATTCTTGAAGAAGTGAAACAAGCTTCGGCATTAGCGAAATTTGGGATTCATCTTGGACTAGCCAGATTGGAAGTGGAGGATAAAAAGACCAAAAATATTCCACCAAGCAAAAGAAAAGCTCTAGCTCAAGAATTGAAAATATTGATAGAAAATCACAAAAGAATTTGGCTATTGAGAAATAGACCTGGTGGTCTCCAAGATTCTAGCCAAAAATTGCAAGATCTTTATCTATATCTTCTTTAAGTTATAAGGGAACATCAGCTTCCTCCTACTCCACAGGAAATATCAAGCCCCATTTTGGCAAAAAAATATTGGGATTAAAATTGCCCAAAACCATTAATCCTTACATTTAAGCATTTACAAAATTCACCAATAGACAAATAGGCTAGAATGAGGATCCCCGACATCCACAAGAGGCAAAAGGATTTTTTTAATGACAATAAAACTAAGGATGTAAAATTTAGAATTGAACAATTAAAAAAAATCAAAAGGCTTTTAAAAGAAAATGAAGAGCTTTTATATAAGGCAATTGCTGCAGATTTTTCAAAATCCGAATTTGAAACCTATACTTCGGAATTATTACTGGTTTACCATGAGATCAATAATTATATTTCAAATATTAAAAGTTGGAGCAGGAAAAAGCGAGTTAGAACTGATCTGGCAAATTTCCCTTCCAAAAGCTATATAATTAAAGAACCCTTGGGTGTTTGTTTAATAATTGGAGCTTGGAATTACCCCTATTACCTCAGTTTGCTTCCAGCAATTTCAGCTTTAGCAGCTGGAAATACGGTAATACTAAAACCAAGTGAATTACCAGATCAAACTTCAAAAGCCTTAGCACATATCATCAACAATAATTTTCCTTCAGAATATTTTCATGTTATAGAGGGCTCTGTAAAGGAAACCACCGAACTATTAGACCAAGCATTTGATAAAATATTCTTTACGGGAAGCACTGCCGTAGGAAAAATCGTTTATCAAGCAGCAGCTAAAAACCTTTGCCCAGTAAGCTTAGAATTAGGGGGAAAAAGTCCTTGTTTCGTACTAAGGGATACAGATTTAAAAGTGGCCGTCAAACGGATTGCCTGGTCTAAATTTTTAAACGCCGGACAAACCTGTGTTGCACCGGATTTTATCCTCGTAGAAAATTCAATCAAGGACAAATTTCTAGAACTTCTTTGCCAAGAACTGGACCGTAACTACAGTCAAACTGAGATCAAAGAGAATTATGTTCAAATTATTAATACAACTAATTTTCAAAGGCTTGAAAAACTTATTCTGAATAAAAACAGCTACTATGGAGGCAAGGTAGATGAGGAAAAACGATTTATTAGTCCTACAATAGTAAGTGAAGTTAGCTTTGAAGATGAAATAATGCAAGAGGAGATATTTGGGCCAATATTGCCCATTATCAGTTTTGAAGATATAGAAGCAGCTATAAAGTCGGTAAAAAATTTATCCAAACCCCTATCCCTTTACGTCTATGGGCGAAAAAAAGATAGAATAGAGAAAATAATTTCAGAATTAAGCTTTGGTGGCGGAGCTATTAATGATAGTATTATGCATTTAACAAATCCAAGGCTGCCTTTTGGAGGTGTGGGAGACAGTGGAATGGGAAAATACCATGGCAAAAGTGGTTTTGATTGCTTTTCAAATAGCAAAGCTATCCTACATAAATCCCTTTGGTTTGAGACAGCATTGAAATACAGCCCCTATTCGAAATTAAAATTAAAAATCATTAAAAGGCTTTTGGAATAATAACTAGATTTTGTGCCAATCCAATTCTAAAACTTATTATTAATTTTCATCCTTGTTCGTCAATCTAAAAATTAAATATTTCAAAATCCATGATATGTAAAAATTGCTCCAATGAATATCAAGGGAATTTCTGCAATTCATGTGGACAAAGTTCTAAGCAAAAGCGGATAGATGCCAAGTATTTATTTGTAGACATTCCCAATAGCATCTTACAAATTAATCATGGGTTTTTCTTTACTATTAAGGAAATGTTTCTGAGGCCTGGAGACAGCATCAGAGAATTTTTAGAGGGAAAAAGGAAAAAACATTATAAGCCAATAGCCTTCCTCCTCCTCACCTCGGTATTGTATGTTTTGGTGAGTAGAACTAGCGGCAACGACACCTTTATTGACGATTTTATGGTTGGGATTAAAAGTGGTGGGGATGCCGGACTCTCAAAAACTGCATTTTTATCCTGGATTAGTCATAATCAAAGTTATGGGCAATTACTGCTCCTACCCTTTTTTGCTTTAGCTTCCTATTTAGCCTTTAAAAGATCTGGCTACAATTATTTTGAACATTTTGTGCTTAACGCCTATATTACAGGTCAGCAAATGTTCATTTATCTACTATTTGCCTTAGTCCCAAATAAGGGGAATTTTCTCGAGAGCATTCCCTATTTAATCACCTTTATTTTTAATATTTTGGTCTTTGTCAATTTTTTTAATGCCAAAAAAACGGGATCTGCGGTTGGCTTAATCCTACTCACCTATTTCATTTTTTTTCTTGAAATATTAGTCGCGATTTTTATTACTGGCTGGGCTTTAAAATATTTGTTTTAAATGCAAGCTGGGCATTTTTAGCCAAATCCCTGCACCAAAAGATCTTAATGAATGGCTTAGTGGTTACACCTGTCACTATTAAAATGAGCCAATTTATATCGCAAATGAGACATTCTAAGATTGTATAAAATGAAAATATGGAAATAAAAAAAGTAAAGCTTCAGGAAAAATATGACTTGTTTTCGGAGCATTGGTCACCAAAAATTGTTGGGGAGCTCAATGGGCAGTTTGTGAAGATTGTGAAGGTGAAAGGAGATTTTGTAATGCATAAGCATGAAAATGAGGATGAGTTGTTTTTTGTGATAGAAGGACTTCTTTTTATAGAATTAGAAGATGACACACTCGAAATTAAGCCTGGCGAATTTGTTATTATTCCAAGGGGACTAAACCATAAACCCTATGCTCACAAAGAAACCAAAATATTGATGTTTGAGCCAAAAACCACCTTAAATACTGGTAATACAGAAGGGGAAATGACGGTAAGGGATTTGGAGGAAA
Organism: uncultured Cryomorphaceae bacterium; assembly: GCA_963976435.1. GTDB lineage: Bacteria > Bacteroidota > Bacteroidia > Flavobacteriales > Schleiferiaceae > CAKZNE01. The sequence goes on from CAXBKQ010000032.1 coordinate 15,347, forward strand.
TTTAATTTGAGATGGTCTATTCCACTTTCTTTTCTTGGGTTTTAGACGAGCAAAGATTTAAGCTTCCCCTTTTTTATAAATCCTGAAAACTGACTTAAAATGAATTAAATGAACTCCATTGATTTTTAGAATAGGGCTTGTGTGTTCGTTACTATTGTTGGGGTTCTTATTTTTTCAATTCATTTGTGACATGAAAACCTAACATTAAGTTCTTGAATAAATTCAAAATCGTTTATCCATCTAACTCCCACCTTATCGCAAACATTCGGGATTTTTACTTTAGTTGAATTTGCTGTTGTAACTTTTTCCTCTTTGGTCACGACTACAGAGTTAGTGTCCATTGCATGGGCAATAACCCAAGGGTCTGCCAAAGAACGATTCTTTGTATTGTCAACTAGTTTTAAATGGGCAGGAGTTTTGTAAATTTCTTTCAAACTTACAATAACAGATTCACTAGCTTTTCTCACTGGAATATTGCTTCCCTTAAGCCATGTGGATAAATCATCTTCTGTCTTAACTATTTCATCAAATACTTCCTGACAAATAAAAATACGGCCTTCAGAACCTAGGCCATCTAATACTTTCCAATAATCAGGACATAGAACAGGGGAATAATATTTTTGCCAAGCTTGAATGAGAACGTTTGCATCCAAACAATATGTGTTTGAAAACTCATTCATTTATATAATTGTGCTTCTAGCTTTGGAAATTTATTAGTTTGGACATTTAATAGATTACTTGCAAGGGTAGCCTCTATGAATCCACCTCTGAATGAGTCAAGTACGGTTTGAGTAAATAGCCGGCTATTTCTATTTAATTGCAACAAAAAGTAGTTAGGTCCACCTGAATTTTCATTAGCCTTTTGTTTAGCTTTCTTTTCGGCTTCTTTTTTAAGATATTCCTTAAAATCAACATCAGCTTCAGCTTTCAGTCTGTTATATTCTGGTAATGAAATGACATTTAAATTTAAGGCTCTTACAAGAAATGAGAATGAACTAACTCCTATTGTTCTAGCCGCATTGAATACACTCCTTGAATCTTTAAAGACAGTCATTTCGAGTCTCTTGATAATAGTTTCAGGTAGCAAAATATTTGAAGCAATTTCATTGCAGAACAATTCAACTTTATTATAGTCTGAGTTTTTTTTAATGTCGAGCTCAATACTGTTTGAAATTCCTGTTTTCGCAATCCAAATGTGAGCTAATTCATGCACTAAAGTAAACAACTGAGGAGCATTCCAATCATCAGAATTAATAAAGACAAAAGGTGCGTAAGGGTCTGCTATTGCAAACCCTTGCAATTCTTCTGAGTCAAGTTTTAGTCTTGAATGAATAAAGCTAGTTCTAGAAATAAAAATTCCTTTTGATTCTGCTTTTGTGATCCATTCTTTTATTGGATTCTTAGATTCATAATTCCCTACTCTAATTCCTAAGGTTTGAAGAATGTCATTGGCGATAACTTTCGGATTGTCATTTAAAGAAAACCTACCCACAAAGGGAAGTTTCTCTTCTCCATTTTCCTCATTGGTTTCACTTATCCAGGCTTGTTTCTGTTGAATCTCACGAATAATAAAAATGGCAGAAGTGCTTAAAGGTTCAGAGCCATTCTTACGAAAATCTTGCAATGGCTGAAAATCTCTTGGTATTTCAGGGAGAAACAGAATTGAAAATGGTCTTTTATATGCCTTAGCTAAAATTTGGGCCTGCCTAATTGTTGGTTGTTTTTCTCCATTTTCCCAATCTGCTAGCTTGTCAACTGAAACGGAAACTTTAGACGCAGCAATTTCTTCGGTCATTCTTGCCGATTCTCTTGCCCATTTTAAGACACTTGGGGTTATATATGCTTTAGTCGCCATTTCGAGTTCAAAAGTACAAACTATTAAATTTCAAAATTCATTACCTAAGTTTTCCACAATGTTCGTTAAGGTACATCCTTTACACATTTATAGATTAGGGTGTCCACCATAAAGAATGTTGTACTCCGTTTTAATTCCAATTATAGTCCATAGCCATTAGGCTATCTAGATCAAACCATTCTACCCCTAACTCTTTGTATTTATCAGTTCCATCTTTATTCACTTAGGCCAACATTACATCTCCCACTGTTGTTGCCTGAAACCACCTAGGTCTTCCTTCCCCATCAAATTTAATTTTCCCTTCGTCCAGTAGTTTGAAGAAGGAAGGCCAGTTGCAATATTCTTTTTGCTTATTCTTACCATGGATGAGGATTGATTTTGAGCATAATTCTTTGTTACCACATACTTTTTTTTTGCAGACCCGCCCTATGTTTATTGCTAAAAATATTCCCTGAAAAATCTTCAATGTTTTTAAGCCACTTCATTCTTTTTCATTCTTTCTAATTGTGTCCGACGTTTTAGTTTGGCAAAGTGAGCTGTAGAACATTGGGTAGAGGTGTAATAGAACGTTTTTATTTTCATATCTGCATCATTATTAGATACTTTTTCAAGTCAGAACAACTCTTGTGAAAATCATTTCGATTTACTCTTACACATTCTATTATCTCTAAAATATCAGACTCTGTTAATTCCTTTTTAGAGTCAATCTGGTAAATTTCCAATTCGGGGGCAAGTCCAAGTTTTATTTTTAGTTCAACCTGCCTACTATTTTTAATTTCAAAGTCTAAATTGAAGTTGTCATATTTCACGGCTCTTATTTCAATTCTATATTTTCCATTCTTTAGTTCAAGTTCTGTCTCTCCATTAAGTTCTGAAATCGCCATAGTATCAGATTCACTTTCAAGGTTTATCAGCTTGAAATATGCAAAAATTATAGTGTCGCCATGATTATCAAATAATCTGAATATAGAATTTTGACTTTCGGGGTTCTCATTCAGTTCATAGGAACAAGTGTCTTCTAGATTTTCAAACTGTAACCAATATTCGAAAGGATATTTTTCACTTTTATCAACATTATTTAAATGCCATTTTTGTCCCAGACATTGATTGGAAAATAGTATAGATATTATGATGATTGTCTGTCTCATTCTATTGGTTTGCCAACGGTTCTGGATGAACTGTATTTTATGCAGTTTAGGTTTTGTAGTATTGCCTTATTATTTTTCACAACGGCATTAGAAACATTTCTCCAATACATTTATTTCTATTCGAAATCATGTCCTTTATTCATCTTTCGATTTTAATTTTATTAGAGGGTTTTGTAACTATGCTGTCATTTACAACTCGAAGGAGCTTCCTCTTTTTTACTACAAACACCTTGTTATCCCATTGATTTCTGAATTGAACTTTTATAGTGTCGTTCTGTCTTGTCCAATTGCCTTCTTCCTTCCACATTATTTCACCACATTTAGTTAATATGGCTTTTCCCCTTGGCTTTAAAACCAATTTTCCGCAATTCGATTTTTTCTCTCCATACGGACCAGTAAAAACGGAACGGTAACAGGATGAGATGGTTAATAATAATACTAATATGTAAAGGAATCTTTTTATTGTTCTGAATGCAATACAAGGTTCTGGCCAAAAAGCCCAGAAACGGTTTCTTTGGTGAGGTCCATGATTTTTAGCCATTATGCTTGTTAAACAACTCAGAGGATAAATTTAGGAAAAGGTATTGAATGAGGTGGGAGGTAATTATTTACCTTGTTTAGATGCAAGGTAAGAAACATTATCAAGAAAAGATGTTCACTAGTTTTCAGCTGAGTGATTATGTCCTTAAAACCAATTTTTACCGTCGATTAAAAGCAGTACTTGATTTAGATTTTATTTATGACCGCACCAAAGTTTATAATGGCGATTGTGGCCAAAAATCAAGGTTCAGAATTTCTTTTAAAGTTAAAGGCTTGCTTATAGGGCCTTAAATGAAATGGATAATTTTTGAAAGGAGGATTGTGCATCAATTACTTTTGTTGTACACCATTTTTATTTATTTTTTAATATCTTTTCAACATATATTCTGTGATTTTCAAATCCGTTATTTTTAGGATTTTCCAAATCAACCATTGCGTCAATTCCAGAATCGTAAATCTGCCAATTATTCTTCTTTGATAATTCAATCAAAGCATAAATTGCGTTTTCTCCGTATAGCGAAAGCATAAAGTTGCTCGAATGCTCGTTGTCGGCAAAAAAGTCAATCGTAAAACCAGTTCCAATTATTTCTCTATGATTTCCGTCCTTTTTTAGTTGGTCAAATGATTTTTCTAATATTCCGCTAAAATCAGTTGGTTCGAGTTGATTTTCATCTAGTTCAGCAACCGATAGGATTTTCTGTTTAGAATTGAAAAGTACAATATCCCAACTCATTCTTGCGCTTTTTTTAATAATTGTTCCAAACCAGCATTATCCTTTTGTAAGGCTTCAATCTCGTCTCCAAGAATACGATTGTCATCTCTTAATTTACTATTCGTAATTCCCTGATAAATATGCCAAATCAGAGATAATCCAGCAATTCCAACACCAACCTGAAGGTAATTTCGAACTGTATCATCATCAAGGAATCGCACAAGCACTTCCTTTTCTTCTCCAGGCATGATTAGTCCTGGTCCCTCAAATTGAATATCCCCAATGTAGGTTCTTAAAAGTCCATCATTATGATATTCAAAAACATGATTAGGTCTCAACCCCGATGCAAATCCAGTTTCACGCCCTCCTTCATTCGTTGTCCGCATCTTCAATCTTGCCTTAACCAATAGGAGATCTGAACTATTCATTTTTGAAATTTATTCCAATAAGTTTTGCTAAAGTCACGGAGTTTTTCTGGCGCTATGAGTTTCTGTTCATGATTATTCAATTTTGCATAGTTCGCTTCAATCCAAAGTTCCCCTCCAGAATCTCCTTCATTTTCAGCACCCACGTTACATGAAATTTTTACTATTCCGTCTTCAACTTTTAAGTACCCTATTTCAAGATCCAGATTGATAATAGCATTTAATTCGGTAACTACATTCCCGTTCCATTGGTGAAATTCAAATCGTTCTACATTCACTATTGTTAAGTAGAAGTTTTCATAACCTGGCTTTTCCATTTCGGCTAAATAAGCACAGCCTATTTGTATTTCTAATTCCGAGAAATCACCTTTGATTCCTTCAACTCCACCGTCATGAAATGTGGCTAATATATCTGAGATCTCTTGCATCAATTTAATTACCCACAACGTGAGTTCGTGTAATAAGCCCGTTTTAATTTTTGAAAAGGTAGTTATTTTCTATAATGTTGGCCTTAT
>CAXBKQ010000033.1:0-19811 GCA_963976435.1 uncultured Cryomorphaceae bacterium
TTGTACAAGTAATTGAAGAACGCCAAGGTTTAAAAGTTGGTTGTATAGAGGAAATTGCGTACCAACAAGGTTTTATAAATAAAGAAGAGCTTGAACAAATTGCTAAACCTCTTGTTAAAAGTGGCTATGGCAAATATCTTCTCGGACTTTTGGAAGACTAAATTTCAAAATGAAAAAAATTCAGGAATACACTCAATTAATTGAGGAAAGCCTCGGCGCTCAAAACTTTAATCATCAGCCATCAGAACTCTACGATCCTATTTCCTATATATTATCCTTAGGAGGCAAAAGATTAAGACCGGCCCTATGTTTGGCTGCAAACGAACTCTTTGGCGGTGAACTTAAGGAAGCTATTGAACCAGCTTTAGCCATTGAAATTTTTCACAACTTCTCTCTTGTCCATGATGATATTATGGACCAGGCACCCATGCGAAGAGCCAAAGCTACAGTACACAAAAAATGGAATGAAAACATTGCCATTTTATCTGGCGATGCCATGTTGGTAAAAGCCTACCAATATGTTTCAAAGGTAAAACCCGAAGCTCTTGCTCCAGTTTTGGAAGTTTTTTCACAAACGGCAATTGAAGTATGTGAAGGCCAACAATACGATCTCAATTTTGAAAGCCTAGATGATGTTAGTGAAGATGATTATATAAATATGATTCGGCTAAAAACTTCTGTTCTACTTGGCTGTTCATTAAAAATAGGGGCTATTATAGCTGGGGCAAATCCAATGGAGGCCGATTCCATTTATAATTTTGGAGTGAATATTGGAATCGCCTTCCAAATACAAGATGATATTCTAGATGCCTTTGGCGAAAAAGCCAAATTTGGAAAACAAACCGGAGGAGATATTCTAAACGATAAAAAGACCATTTTGATGATTTTCGCCCAGGGCCATTCCAAAGATTTGGAAAAGTGGTTTGGCGATAAACAAAATCCTGAAGAAAAAATAAACCATGTAAAAGATATTTTTCTAGAATGCGGAGCAAAGGACTATGCAGAAAAGAGAATGCAGGAATACTATGAACTTGCCTTGGAACAGTTAGATTCAATCCAGGTAAAATCTGAAATGAAAAAGGAATTAGCCGATTTTGCTAAATACCTTATCCTTCGTGATGTTTAATAAGCAGAAATATTTTCCGAGTAAAAGTTTATTAGCAGCCAACAAAAGCTTAATCGATCAATTGCTATTGCAACTTAATAAAGACCTAAAGGTTGATAGCTTTAAAAAGCCACTGGAAGATTTCGAAAGTTTAGCGCAGCAAATTGAAGATGTTTTGATTGCTAAGCAAAAAGAAATGGCAATGCTTTTATACCAAATAGATATTAATGAAAATCAACTAAAAGGCTTAAGCGATTTCAAAATATTGAGCTATATGGTATTGGAAAGGGAAGCTCAGAAGGTATTGTTTAGAGAACAGTTTAAGAATATCTAAACTAAAAGAAAACCCCAATAGAGGGAACAAATGCTCCATTATAAGGGGAATCATAATCGTGTAGAACATTATATTTTATCCCAAACTGCACCAAGCCTCTAGTTCCAATTTTTTGCAAATAACCAACTTCCAGAAAAAGCACGGTTGTCCATTGTTTTGTTAATTCTCCAACACCAAAAAGACTAGTGGCTACATCATGATTTAGATATTCCACTTGAGTTCCAAAGTATAAAATTTCAATTGGTGAATAAAAAGCAAAAGCTTTCGGTCCATAAACACTAATTTCATATTCGAAAGGCTCAAAAGTATTTGTAACCGTATTATAAGCGGTGGTAAAGCTCGAATATTGATAAATAAACCCTCCTCCAGCAAATAATTCTTCGGATATTTTATAAGCCACTGTAGGAGCTATATAAATAAATTTATTGGTTCCAAAATTGAAACTTAGGTTACCTCCAAAAATTAAGCGGTCGGAAATTCCAAATCGGTTTTTAACAGACTCATTTTCAGAATCTTCATCAGCACCTGGAGTTTTTTCGCTTATTTTTTGAGGCTTGGTTTTAAATCGCTCATTTTCTTGAGCTTGCCCCAAATTAATAATGGAAAAGGTAAGACTTAGAATTATAAATAGCTTTTTCATTTTGCTTAAAATTAAAAAATAAACGAGGGGAAACCCATTTAAATTATCCTTGGACCATTCCCAATATTTGATATTATTTGGTAAATAGCATTGGCAAAGGTATCAAAGGAATATATCATTTGATAAGCTTTTTAAAATGATGGTCTCTGGGCAAGTAAAATGTTTTAGTTTTGTTTAAATTTTTTAGCTATCTGAATTTAAAATATGGATCGTTTTTCCTTCCTCGGGGGAGTTCATACCACCTTCATAGATGATTTATACCAAAAGTATCTAAAATCACCTGATTCCATTGAGCCTAGTTGGAAAGCCTTTTTTCAAGGTTATGACTTTGCTTTAGAAGAATATGGAGATAATGGCACTTATGAAGGTGAAATAAGTGAATCCCAAAAATCTGTTTTAAGAGATCAGCTTTCCACAAAAATTAGAAAAGAATCTCAAGTATTGCAGTTAATTGATGACTATAGATCTAGAGGTCATCTTTTTACTCAAACTAACCCAGTAAGACAAAGAAGAAGCTATAGCCCTTCTCTAGACCATAAAAATCATGGCCTTAGCGATGCGGATTTAGATGAAGAATTTGAGGCCGCCAAAGAAATTGGTTCCAAGAAGGCTGATTCATTGAGAAATATTATAGAAAGACTTCGCAAAACCTATTGCCAATCTATTGGGATAGAATACATGTATATCCGTGAGCCCGAAAAAATATCGTGGATAAAGTCTTTCCTAAATCAAAATGATAATCAACCCAATTTTACTGTTGAAGATAAAAAGGAGATTCTTCAAAAATTAAACGAAGCTGCCTCCTTTGAAAATTTTCTAAACAAAAAATTTGTTGGCCAAAAAAGATTTTCCATCGAAGGGGCAGAATCTCTTATTCCAGCTCTTGATATTGGAATTAACAAAGCCTCCGAACTTGGTGTAAAAGAATTTGTTGTAGGAATGGCCCACAGGGGTAGGCTAAATGTTTTGAGCAATATTTTCGGTAAAACAGCTAGGGATATATTCAGTGAATTTGAAGGAAAGGAATTTGAAATTGAAAATGAAGAAACTGAATTTGATGGTGATGTAAAATATCATTTGGGATATTCTACCGAAAAAACCCTAGATGATGGCTCAAAAATTAAATTGAATATTTCTCCAAACCCTTCTCACCTTGAAGCTGTAGATGCGGTTGTTGGTGGAATTACTAGGGCGAAAATTAATAATGACCACAATGCAGATGAGTCTAAAGTAATGCCCATCCTTATCCATGGCGATGCGGCAATTGCCGGCCAAGGGATACTTTATGAGGTAATACAAATGGAAACCCTACCAGGATACAAAACTGGCGGTACTGTACATGTGATTATCAACAATCAAGTTGGTTTTACAACCAATTATATTGAAGGTCGTTCAAGTATTTATTGTACAGATATTGCCAAAGTAATACTTGCCCCAGTATTGCATGTTAATGGTGATGATGCAGAAGCTGTAGTTCATAGCTTTCTTTTTGCTATGCACTACCGTCAGCGTTATAATAAAGATATTTTTATAGACCTACTTTGCTATAGAAAATACGGGCATAATGAAGGGGATGAACCTCGATTTACTCAACCCAAATTATATAAGGCCATTTCTAAACATCCAAATCCTAAAAAGATTTATGCCGATAAACTTCTGGCAGAAGGAGTTATTGAAAAGGATTTTATTAAAAAACTAGAAAAAGACTTTAAGGATATTTTAGAAATCAAATATGATGAATCTAAAAAAATAGAAAAGAATAAAATCACACCTTTCATGGAAGATGAATGGAGTGATTACCGCTTCGCTAGCCCTGAAGATTTTAAAAATATTGTAAACACCTCTTTTAATATTGATAAATTAAGAGAGATTGCCAAAACTATTACCAGCCTTCCTTCTGATAAAAAGTTCTTTAACAAAATTGAACGTTTGTTGAAACAACGTTGGGCAATGGTAAATGAAACGAATTCCCTAGATTGGGGAATGGCAGAATTACTGGCCTATGGTAGTATTATTTATGAAGGAAATAATGTAAGAATTAGTGGAGAAGATACCGAAAGAGGAACATTTTCCCACCGTCATGCAGTAGTTAAAGTAGAAGATTCTGAAGAAAAAATTATCCTTCTTAATAATATTAAAGGTCGTGAAGGCCGATTTGCCATTTACAACTCCCTTTTATCTGAATATGGCGTTTTAGGTTTTGATTATGGCTATGCCATGGCCTCCCCAGAAACATTGGTTATTTGGGAAGCTCAATTTGGAGACTTTTTCAATGGTGCACAAATAATCGTAGACCAATTCATCTCCGCTGCCGAAGATAAATGGCGTGTGCAAAATGGCCTTGTTTTATTATTGCCTCACGGTTATGAAGGACAAGGAGCAGAACATTCTAGTGCTAGACTAGAAAGGTGGTTGCAACAATGTGCCCAATTAAATATGCAGGTTTGTAATGCTACAACCCCTGCAAATTATTTTCACCTGTTGAGAAGACAAATGAATAGAGAGTTCAGAAAACCCTTGGTGGTTATGACTCCAAAAAGTTTGTTGAGACATCCAAAGGTGGTTTCTCCATTGGAAGATTTGGCAAATGACCATTTTAAAGAAATGCTGGACGATCCTAGAGCAACAAATAAGGATCAAATAAAGAAACTCGTTTTCCTAAGTGGTAAACTATACTACGATTTGGATAAAGTTAGAGATGAAGAAAGCCATGAAGAAATGGCCATTATAAGAATGGAGCAACTCTACCCTTTAATTCCTTCCAAAATTGAGGAATTGATTGATTCTTATAAGAATGCAGAAAAAATTATTTGGGCACAAGAAGAACCAGCAAATATGGGAGCAGCTAGCTTTATGCTATTAAATTTCCCCCGCAAATTCGACCAAGTTATTTCCCCAAGCGCAAGTGCAAGTACAGCCCCAGGCTCCTCTAAAGCACATGCTCTAAAACAAGAAAAGTTAATTCAAAATATATTTAACGCCTAATTGCAAAACAAAATGAGCGTAGAAATTAAAGTTCCTTCTCCAGGAGAATCCGTATCAGAAGTAGAAATCGCCTCTTGGCTTGTTGAAGATGGTGATTATGTAGAAAAAGATCAAGAAATTGTAGAGTTGGATTCTGACAAAGCCACCTTGGCCATGCCTGCTGAGGAGAGTGGAATTATTTCCATTTCTGTAGAAGAAGGTGAAGCTGTTGAAGTTGGACAAGTAATAGGAACTATAGACACCTCAGCCGCTAAACCTGAAGGTGGAGAAGAAAAAAGTTCGGAAAAAGAAGAAACAGAAACAAAGGCTGAAAAGCCAGAAACAGCGACTCCAAAAAAAGATTCCTATGCTAGTGGAAGCCCTTCTCCAGCGGCAAAGAAAATTTTGGATGAAAAAGGTATAAACCCCAGCTCTGTAAAAGGAAGTGGTGTTGATGGTAGAATTACCAAAGACGATGCTGTAAATGCAGAAGTAGCCATGGGTGCACCAACATCTGGTGGTACAAGAGGCAGCGAAAAAAGCAAAATGAGCTCGCTAAGAAGAAGATTGGCGAAACGCCTTGTTTCCGTGAAAAATGAAACGGCCATGCTTACCACTTTTAATGAGGTGGATATGACGGCAATTTTTGATTTAAGAAAGGAATTTAAAGAGGAGTTTAAAGAAAAACACAATGTAAGCTTAGGCTTCATGTCTTTCTTTACAAAAGCGGTAACCAGAGCCCTTGAAATGTACCCTCAAGTAAATTCTATGATCGATGGTGATTATACCATTAGCTACGATTATAGCGATATCAGTATTGCCGTTAGTGGACCTAAAGGCCTAATGGTTCCCGTAGTAAGAAATGCAGAAAACTTGAGCTTTGCAGGAGTTGAAAAGGAAATTAAAAGATTGGCTATTCGCGTTCGTGAAGGTGAAATAACCGTTGATGAAATGACAGGTGGAACATTTACCATAACTAATGGTGGTGTATTTGGCTCCATGCTTTCTACTCCAATAATAAATCCACCACAAAGTGCGATTTTAGGGATGCATAATATCGTAGAAAGACCAATGGCCGTGAATGGTGAGGTTAAAATAAGACCTATAATGTATGTAGCTCTATCTTACGATCATAGAATAATCGATGGAAGAGAGTCTGTAGGTTTCTTAGTGGCTGTAAAAGAAGCACTGGAAAACCCTAGCGAACACCTGATGGATAATCAAGTGAAAAAGGCTTTAGAAATTTAATTTCTAGTTAAATTTTAGCAAAGGCCATTTCGAAAGATTTGGCCTTTTTTTTTGAAGGAAATACCCAAATTCCGAATTTGGATTTTATCCATTGAAAGGACAATGGTACATTTGGCAAAATATCCATTCCAAGCCAATGATAGATACCCATAGCCATATTTACCTCAAAGATTTTGATGAGGATAGAGAACAAATGATGGCAAGAGCTAAGGATGCTGGAGTAGAAAAAATATACCTTCCTAACATTGATTCCTCAAGCATAGAAAGACTAAAAAATTTAGCTGAAAATGATCCCTGTTGTATTCCAATGATGGGCCTACATCCTGGGTCTGTAAAAGCTGATTTTGAAAAGGAACTTTCTATAGTAATTGAGGAATTTGAAAAAAAACCCAAATTTTATAAGGCCATAGGAGAAATAGGAATTGACCTTTATTGGGACAAAACCTTTATTGAAGCTCAAAAGTATTGTTTTGCAAAGCAAATAGAACTAGCCAAAAAACATAATCTTCCTATTGTTATTCACTGTAGAGATGCTTTTAATGAGGTTTTTGAAGTTTTAGAAGATCATGCAGATGATCAGTTATTTGGTATTTTCCATTGTTTTACCGGAAATGAAAATCATGCCGAAAGAGCCGTTGAATTGGGTTTAAAACTTGGAATTGGTGGTGTGGTTACTTTTAAAAATGGAGGATTAGACAAGGTGGTAGAAAAGTTGAATCTCAAAGATTTGGTTTTGGAAACAGATGCTCCCTACCTCTCTCCTAGTCCAAATAGAGGAAAACGAAATGAACCAAGCTATCTTTTAAATATTGCCCAAAAGATTGCAGATTTACATCAAATTCCACTAGCAGAATTGCAAAAAATTTGCACAAAAAACAGTTTAGAAATATTTAAGGATGAATAAGCCAGCCAAAGTTTTAATGCTCTATACCGGTGGTACTATTGGGATGGTTCAAGATCCGAAAAGTAAATCCTTAAAACCCTTTAATTTTGAATCCCTTCTCGATAGAATCCCAGAAATATCGGCTATGGATTGCCAAATTGATATTGATTCATTTGACGAACCAATAGATTCCTCAAACATCAAACCTATACATTGGTTACGGTTGGGAAATCGAATAGCCGAAAACTATAATGATTACGATGGTTTCGTAATCCTTCATGGATCTGATACTATGGCCTATACCGCCTCTGCATTAAGTTTTATAATAGAAAATATTTCAAAACCTGTTATTCTTACTGGCTCACAGCTACCTATAGGTTTGGCGCGATCTGATGCCAAGGAAAACCTTATTACAAGCATTGAAATAGCTACCGCTAAGAATGAAAAAGGAGAGCCTATGGTTCCCGAAGTTTGTATTTATTTTGAATACAACCTTTATAGGGGAAATCGTACCCACAAAATTTCTGCAGAAGATTTTGAGGCATTTAGTTCCCTAAATTACGACCACCTAGCTGTGGCTGGTGTGAATATTAAATATAATCGCGCGGATATTGCTCCTCCATCAAAATTGGAAATAATAGTTGCTAAAAAATGGTGTGAGAATGTAGGTATTATCAATGTATTTCCAGGGATGAGCCCCTCCTTTGTAAATTCCGTTTTGGGAAACCCAGAAATAAAAGGTTTTATTTTAAGAACATTCGGCTCTGGAAATGCTCCTATGGATGCTTGGTTTTTAAATATCCTTAAAGAAACTATTGATAGAGGTGTTTATATTGCCAATATCTCCCAATGCCTTGGCGGTGGGGTAAAGCAGGGGAAATATGAAGCTAGTCAAGCACTTTTAGATATGGGGGTTTTAGAAGGTGGAGACATGACCCTGGAAGCGGGTCTTACGAAAATGATGTATCTACTAGCTAAAAATTTAGATCCTCTCACTTTTAAAAAGGAGTATGAAAGCAATTTAAGAGGGGAGTTAAGCCCATCTAACTAAAATAATTTAGCATGATTAAAAGTTTGTTTAGCCTTATCCTAATCACAGTATTGTCCTTCCCGTCTTTTGCGCAATACGAAGAAGAAGCCATTAAGGAAGTTATCCTTGAAGCCTATGTAAACGGAGTTTATAATGAAGGGGTATTGCGAAATATTAAACTGGGCTTCAGTGAAAAATTTCAGGCTTTTGAAATTGATAAAGATGGAAATATGTCTGTCCAAAACCTTGAGCAATGGAAAGCCGAAGTAGAAAAAAGAATAAAAGACGGAAAATACCCTGTTTCTGCCACTGAAAAAGTTTCACTACGTTACCATAATGTTGATATTTTCAGAAATATGGCACATGTAAAAATCACCTTTTTAATCGGAAATCAAACCTATGCGAGGGAGGTTTTAACGCTTTATAAATCACCTAAGGGCTGGTTGATTTTAACAAAAACCTTTCAAAAGCAAACCAGTAGCAAGAGCAAGGATTAAAAACTTTCCCTCAATTCCCCACCCGGAATAATAGCTCTTCCAAAATCAAAAACTAATTCTTCAGGATACTCATCATTTGCTAAGGAGAGCCCAGGTTTTTTTCCCGAAGTTTCCGTGCTTTCCTTTAAAATATTCAGCCTCGCCTCAAGCCATTGCTGATCTATTTGTGGCTCTACTCTTACACTGGAACTATCTGCCCATAAAATTTCCTCACTATCATCTGGCATATTTCGACTTAAATCCCAAAAACTTAGGCCTGCAAAAAACAATATGGCAATTGAGGCTGCGATTTGATAATAGGCCGGCCCACTTTTCCTTTTATTTTTATGGGGAAGAATTTGGCTTTTAAAAGTCTCAAAGTCTTGCTCTTCCAATTGAATTTCAGCATCCATTTGCTGAAAATCTAAAAGAAGCCTAGATAAATCTTCATATTCCTCTTTACTAATATTTTTAAGAACAAGTTTCTTTTCTTGAGTAGACAATTCATCAAAAGATTTGCTCACTAATAAATCAAATATTTCCTCTGGTATATTTTCAAATTCTTTCATCCTTAAACTTTTTCTTTGGCAATAAATTCTTTTAAATATTTCATAGCATAAAACAATCTCGACTTCACGGTCCCGATACTACATTGGCAAACATGGCTGATTTCTTCTAAACTCAAATTATTAGAATATTTTAAAAGGAAAACCTCCTTGTGTTTTTCAGACAATCCTTTTAAGCCCTCCGAAATTTGGGCTAGTCGAATTTGATTTTCATTAGATTCAAACTCCTCATCTACCACTTTCAACTGATATTTCAATTCCTCTTTCTCCCTTTCCCTTGTTGATTGATTTCGAAGATGATTTTTCCATTGATTATTGGCAATTGAAAAAATCCAAACCTTGAAATTTCTTTGGTTATCGAACAAATTTGGGTTTTGATAAAGCTTTACCAAAATATTCTGACAGCAATCTCTAGCCATCTCAAAATCTCCAATTAGCCAGTTTAAATATTTACTCAACAAGGGGAAGTATTTATTATAAATCTTCTCAAATGCCTCCTCATTGCCATCTTTGGAAAAGCATCGCATATTTTCCTCATCACTGCTTAGGGATGAATGTTTCAAAATTACCTTTGAAATATTTTTTGCCATCCCTATTTATACCAGCCCATAATTTCTTCTTTTCTACCACTGTCCTCCGCTATTTTATCAATGAGCTTATTACATTTATTCACCTTGGATAAATCATTGGTGAGCTCATAGTGTTTTTTCAATTTCATTAAGCCAGGGATATAGGTAACATTGAGATACATTTTTATCATAATATCATCAGGGTGAATTTGGAAATTATTGAAAAGATATTCTAAATCATAAACCTGCTCAAAATTTTTGATCACTAAAGCTAGGTTATCTACATTATTTTCAGAATATCTAAAACAAGTACCAACAAGGTACATTTTATCCTCAATTCCATATTCTTTAAAGAAGCTTATATCTGTTCCACATCCGATATAAGCCGGACTTTTAGAGTTCTTAAGAACATGAGCCATTAAATCATTAATATAAAATACTGCATCCTTATAATCTTTTTGCTTTTTATCCAAATCCTTAATTCCAAGTCTTTTAAAAACTTCCGCTCTATATTTATCGTCATCAGAAAGCAGCCATTTGTTTACCACCAAAACATCAGTTCTTATTCCTGCTCCATATTGTAAAACCCATTTTGGAATGGCATCTAAATCTCCATGGGTTATTATTACACCATTATTTTCGGCTGTTTGCAAACTATTGTAATTCCATTTTAAATTGGAGTTTGAAAAGTGATTGTTCATCATCATCACTTTCGCAATTTTATTCGCTTTCTCGGCCTCGAAGGTTGAAATATAATAAACCAATAGGCCTTCATGGGTTTCTGTTCTTTTTGGGTTAATATCAAAGGCCTTCTGAGAAAAATGAGCGGATTTGCTACCTCTGCAATTCATTCCTTCCATAACATAATATTCGTAGCTAGAACCTATATGCTTTTTACTAGCATCAATAGTTTCCCTCAGTTTAGAATAAATTACGGATTGGTTTTTTAGCCAATCTTGGGCTTGAGATTTTTGTAAATAAGCTCTATGTGCCTTATAAGTTTGGTACCAGGCATTGGCGTCTTTAGGATTCTCTTGTGCTTCCTTTTTCCAAAGGCCATATTGTTCCTTATAATATTCTGTACTCTTGTTTTCCTTGGCAATACCTAAAATTGCCTGTGGTTTTTGAGCCCAAAGGCTTATGCTGGCGAACAATGCTATACAAAGAAACTTAGATTTCATATCAAGTTATTTTATGGTTTTCTATAATTGGTACACCTCAAAAAATAAAAGGTTCAATTATAGTTTTATCTTAGCTCTTAGGCCTTTCAAAATCTGGAATGGGCATTTTACAAAACGCAATTTTAGAAGTATGAGTTCCTACCCTCTTTTACAAAGTGATATTTCACTAGGTAATTTTTTAAACTCCATAGAAATTGGAATTCTCTTTATAGACCAAAATGGAAAAATTGCTTCACCAAATAGCGCATGTTCAAAAATTCTGAAAATGGAGGTTTCAGAACTTATTGGATCTAATTTCGAAACATTCTTAGAAGAAAATTCAAAGCTTAAGTTCAAGGATATTTGGTCTAAGCTCATCAATCACAAAGAGAATGTGGATAGTGATGTTACAGAACTCAAATTGATTGACAATTTTGGCAAAACAGTACCTGTTGAATTAAATATAAATTCTAGCCTTACCGTTTCCGATCAACTTTATATTGTAATACTAAATGATATCTCTACAAGGCGGAAATTGGAGGCTGAAGTAGAGAAGCAAATTAGCAACAAAGAAGAGATTGTTGATGAACTGCACAAGGAACAAGAATTAGGAGAGCTGAAATCTAGATTTGTAACTATGGCCAGCCATGAGTTTAGAACTCCTTTAGCGGGAGTGCTTTCGAGCACCAATTTAATTTTAAGATATCTAAGCTCCATGGAGGAATTAGAAAATCCTCTTATCCACAAAGAAAAAATTGAAAACCATTGTCACAAAATCCAAGAATCTGTTGGAAATCTTACCCAAATATTAAATAAGTTTTTATCCGTAGGGAAATTGGAAGAAGGAAAAATCTCCTGTAAATGGGAAAGGGTAAAGCTTGAAGAATTAGCCAGCGAAATACGAAAAGACTTATTATCCTTATGCAAGGATGGACAAAGTATAAATCTAGATTCTGATTTAGGGGGGGCAGAATTTATCCTGGATGCCAATATGTGTACTAATATTCTAAATAATCTATTGAGCAATGCGATTAAATATTCAGGAAAAAACAGCAATATCTATTTAAGACTAAGGGCTAATGCCGATTTATTGAAAATTGAAGTTGAGGACAATGGCCTAGGTATTCCAATGGAGGATCAGAAAAACTTATTCAATAGATTTTTTAGAGCTAAAAATTCCACCAATATTCAAGGTACTGGCTTAGGATTAAATATTGTGAAGAAATATGTGGATTTAATGAATGGAGAAATTTCTTTTACGAGTGAATTAAACAAAGGAACTACCTTTAGCATCCAAATCCCTAGGCGCAATGAAATCTAAAATTTTAGTAATTGAAGACGACCGAATTCTACTGGAGAATACGGCGGAACTACTGGAGCTTTCTGGCTATGAAGTGGAAAAAGCTGAGAATGGAAAAATTGGTGTAAACAAAGCACAGGAATTTGAACCTGATTTAATAGTATGTGATATAATGATGCCAGAATTAGATGGATATGGTGTTCTCTATATTCTCTCTAAAAGCCCTAAAACGGCAACTATTCCTTTTATTTTTTTAACCGCCAAAACGGAAAAAGAAGATTTTAGAAAGGGGATGAACCTTGGAGCAGATGATTACCTCACCAAACCATTTGATGAACTGGAGTTATTGAATACCATTGAAGCGAGGATAAAAAAAATAAAGTCCTTGAAAAAAGAGTTTTCACAAGATAGTAAAGGAATACAGGCCTTTATTCAAGAAGCAGAACTTATCAATAAGCTTAGTTCCCTTACTTCCGATCGAAAACTTTATACCTATTCCCAAGGTGAATTTATATTTCGAGATGGGGATTTTGCAAACTTTATTTATTTCGTAGAAAAGGGAAGTGTAAAAACCTATAAGCACAATGATCATCACAAAGAATTGATTTTAGAAATCTATAATAAAGGTGATTTTTTTGGCTATCAAGCAGTATTAGAAGATAGAGAGTATTCCGTATTTGCTGCTAGCCTAGAGGATACGGAAATTTATAAAATCCCAAAAGAAGATTTCTTAAAATTGCTTTATGGCAACCCTGCAGTGGCCTCTAGGTTTATAAAAATGATCTCAAGAAACCTAAGTGATAAAGAGGAGCAATTGGTAAAACTAGCCTATGATTCCGTTAAAAAACGCGTAGCCGGACAGTTAGTAAAACTATGTGAATCCAATCCAGAAAATACTATTCACCTTAGCCGTGGAGATTTTGCAAATTTAATAGCCACCTCTAAAGAAACCTTGGTAAGAGTATTAAGCTCCCTAAAAGAAGATGGGATAATTGATTCTGATGGCACCAATATTATAATTCTTGAAATCTCGAAACTTATTGAATTGCAAAAATGGTCATAATACCTATTGATTTAAATCAATGAGAAGCTAAAGCGACGTCAATTGTAAAATTCTGTTTTCTCTAGACTTTTGTATTAATCAAAAAACTAGCAAAGCAGAAGATGACTTCAAATACAGACCTATTACTAAATCCACTGTCGAATCAAGGATTCCAAGACCTTGCTAGACATCAAGATTTATATTGCATCAGCCTGTATTTACCCCAATCCTATAAATCTGATAAAAGTTTTGACGATTTAGTATTTCAGATTTCAAGAAAAATTGAAATCAATACCAAACTACACCAAAATCAAGGTTTAACTTCTTCTGCATTAAAGGAACATTTAAATCAAATTGAACCAACTATTGCTCAATGGTCTAGCAATTTGAAACCTGAGAACATTTGCATTTTTATAAGTCAGGAAAACACGCAAGCCTTTGTTTTGCCTATTGAAACCAATTTTAGAGTTTATATCAACGATCATTTTTATCTAAAACCTATTTCCCAACTATATAATACCGATAGTCTTGTGAGACTTCTGTATTTAGAAAGAGATAGAGCCCGATTATTTAATATCAGCCATTTGGAAATAAACAGGATTGCTGCTTTAAAAATGAAGCTTGAAAAGGAAGGGCCATTTTTAAAAGCAAATAGATCCGCCTTTTTTAAGGAGGTGAAAAAATTCCAAAATATTCCGTTTTCCGAAAGTATCCTTAAAAAGGTGCTTTGTGGGGAAAAGAATCTGATTCAAGAATTTTTAAACTATGGCAATATGCATCAGGAATTTGATGAAGAATTGGTTTTCAATCCACAAAAATTCCATAGGCTTTTACTAAAAAAAGAGGTCAAAACCATTCTAAATGCTGCCAAAAAAGAAAGAAGTAAAATTCAATTATCATTGGCCCATTCAGATTCCAGCTATAAAAACATATACGATGTATCCGAAATATTGAAATACTCAGCTATGGGCCAAATAAAGTCTCTATTTCTACAAAAAAACCAAGATGTTTATGGGGCTTTTGACCAAGAAAACAATTTTGTGATAGTTCAAACCCAGGAGCAAGAAAACACCTCCCTGTCAAATCTTGCTGCTTTAAACACCATTAACCACCAAGGAGAGGTATTTCTAATGGATGACCAACAAATGCCAAATTTAAAAAACCATATGTATGCTATTATTAATCAATAAAATAAAGGACCTAAATTTTCAATCTGCCTATGAAATTGTTGAGGCGAAAGTATTGACATGGGCCGAAGAATTTATAAAAATAATGCCCAACCTGATAGTGGCTATTTTTGTAATGCTGCTCTTTTTTATCGTCGCCAAACTATTGCGTAGGTTGGCCTTTAGATTAGGGAAAAGAATTACTAATAATCTGGCTTTAATAAAACTGGTTGCCACCATTAGCTTTATTTTGGTTCTCAGTATTGGGATTTTTACTTCCCTTAGTATTCTTCATTTAGACAAAGCCCTCACCTCCCTTCTAACAGGTGCCGGTATTATTGGTTTGGCTCTGAGTTTTGCCTTCCAAGATTCTGCAGCAAATTTAATTTCTGGATTCTTTTTAGCGGTGCGAAAACCCTTAAATATTGGGGATATAGTTGAAACTAATGACATCATGGGAAGGGTTATAGAAATGTCGCTGAGAAACACGGTTGTAGAATCCTTCCAGGGGCAGCATGTTTTTATCCCTAATAAGGAAGTATACCAAAATAAGCTTGTAAACTACTCCTCATCTGGAGAAAGAAGAATAGACCTGGAAGTTGGAGTTGGATATGGAACCGATTTAAAATTAGCCCAAAAAACGGCCATAGATGCCATTAACAATCTTTCATTTGTAAAAAACAGCCAGCAAACCTCTTTTGTCTTTGGTGAATTTGGTAGTAGTTCTATAAATGGCACCCTAATGTTTTGGTTAAAATATCCTGGGCAAAAGGAATTTCTCGATGCCTTAAGTGATGCCATAATCGCCTTAAAAAAGGCCTATGATAGGGAGAATATTAATATTCCATTCCCCATTAGAACCCTGGATTTTAGGTCTGGTGATTTGGAAAAATTGAAAGACATTTCAAAACCAGAAGGACCTGCAAAAGCTAGTTAGATTCTAAAATAGAAGTCCTAAAAAGGCAGTGGTATAAATAATTACCACTGCCTTTTTTTTATTTCTTTCTACCAATAGTTAAAATTATCTAGAATCAATGGATCAGTTGACCACCATCAATGGCTAAAAGCCATGCCACCAGTACATTTGTACTATCAATAATCAAAAAAGAAAACCATGAAAATTTTAAAATTAAGTCTATTAGCACTCGCCGGATTCGCCCTTTTGGGATTAAGTTCTTGCCAAGAGCAAACTAGTGCCGAAGAGGTGAAGGAAGAAGTCGTTGAAGCTGGAGAAGAGCTAGGCGATTATTTGGGAGACAAAAAAGATGAAATAAAAGAATCATTAAATGAAACTCAAGGGAAGTTGGAAGCAAAAATTGCTGAAGCTTCTGATGATACCAAAGAGAGCTTAAAAAAGATGAAAGGGGAATTGGACAAAACCCTAGAAGAATTAAAAACTTCGAGCAAGGAGAATATCGATGAGCTTGAAAAAAAGTCTAAAGAACTTCAAGAAAAAATCAATAAAAAATTGAAAGAGCTGAAAAAATAGAATTCGGCATCAACAAGAAAATATTTAATCCTAAAAACAAAGAACCATGAATAGCATATTAAAAAACACATTATTAGTAGGTGGCGGAATAGCCGCTGGAATTATCACTGGAATTTTAACGGCCCCCAAAAGTGGCAAGGAAACTCGTGAGGATATCATGAATAAGATCCAGGAATTACAATCCAAAATTTCAAGTTTAACAGGCGAAGCTAGGCAAGCCCTAGAAGCT
The DNA here is from genome assembly GCA_963976435.1 of uncultured Cryomorphaceae bacterium. Taxonomy (GTDB): domain Bacteria; phylum Bacteroidota; class Bacteroidia; order Flavobacteriales; family Schleiferiaceae; genus CAKZNE01. The sequence continues at coordinate 16,202 of CAXBKQ010000033.1, forward strand.
AAAATCCAAGATTTAAAGAAATCTCTATCAGAAGTAGAATCAGAGTTAAGTTAATTCTGATTTAAATCCCAAAACCAAGATTCATAAAATTTCCAAAAAATGCTTTCAAAAGAAAACCTTACCCATTACGCTCAATTAAAATACCGTCAAATTAGATTTGAATTGGTAGAGTGGATGGCGAAAGAAAGAGCTGAGATTTTTGTCTCTGCCATGTTGGGAATAATATTCCTAGGGGTTTTGATTTTTGGAAGCTTTTTCGGGGCCTTTTGGTTAAACAGCCTAATGGAAAGTGAATTTCTTGGTTTTGGTCTTATCGCCTTATGCTGGCTGTTAAGCTTTCTTCTCCTATTACTTTTTAGAAAAGCAATAATCGCCCGCTTCTTTCACAACTATACTAACCAAAATATACCCAAATAACCATGAATCATTTAAGTCCATTTTATCAGGAAAAATTTCAAAACGAAAAGCTTTTAATCCTCAAGGAAAAAGAATTACAGCAGGAAGCCAAGCAAATGATTGAAAAGGGTAGCTGGCTAGCTGATCTATTGGGTGTAAAAGCGGATTTTGGAATTCAAAATAAGGGAGAGAAGCTCGAAGGGCAAAATATATTTCAATCTGGAATTCAAGTTTATCAGAATATACTCAAGGTGATCAGCCAAATTAAAGATCTCATTCAAGAGCTTAAAAAATAAACAAGAAGGCTATTCCTATTAATCCATAAAAACTTACACAATGTCAATCATCAAAAAAATCAGTTTAATATTTCTTTTGGGAATTTTTACGGTTTCCTTAAACGCACAATCCTATAAAAATTCATTGGGACTCCGATTTGGTGGTTCTAGTGGTATTAGCTACAAACAGTTTTTAAATTCCAACCGAGCAGTAGAGATTATAGGAAGTTTCCCAAGAAGTGGTTTACAATTAACCGGTTTATATCAAATTCATAAAAATTTGAATCCTGCAAACCTTAAATTCTATTATGGTGTTGGAGGACATGTAGGAATTTGGGATGATCGTGATCGAGCAGGTTGGTTTAGAGATGATCAAAATTTTAATCAAGTTATTGTGGGCTTTGATGGAATTCTAGGCTTGGCATATGACTTTCAAGAAGTACCCATAAACTTATCATTAGACTGGAAACCAGAGGTAAACCTTGCTTCCTATAGAGGAGTATGGGTAGGAGATATTGCACTTTCAGTAAGGTATTGTTGGTAAAATAATTTTGGTTTGGTTTGGTTAAAGGAGGAGGTGGCTGATTAGGCTGCCTTCTCCTTATTTTTTTTGCATGCTATATTTCCTAAATACTGCTCCTGAAATTTAACATCATTGTACTCCTGCTTTATACTTTGTAAAGGCAAACTATGATTTACCCAGGTTTCAAATGTCCCATTTGTATGCTAATATCCAATAGTTAATAGTAGCATCTAAAAGAAAAAAAGCGTCTCCTTGAGACGCTTTTTTTTGGCGGGGGCTAGGTAATTATTTGGCAGACAACCAAGAATGGAACATCCAGTGGTTTTTCTCTGCTTCTCTAATATAATTAGTCATTAAATCTGCTGTGGCAGCATCACCAATTTTATGGGCTATATTTAAAGTGTCTACATAAAAGGAAAGGAGAATTTCCAAATCTTTCCTTACTTCAATTACCATTTCCCTTGCCGAAAATTCTTCATTCACTTCCTTAATTTCCGAATGTGATAGATATTCTGTGAGTTTAGACATTGGCTTTTTACCAAAGACTCTAATTCTTTCAGCAATTTCATCGATATTTAATTGTACCTGATCGTATAAGCCCTCAAATTTTTCATGAAGCTCAAAAAAATCTGGGCCTACAATATTCCAATGAAAGTTTCTTAGCTTTTGATAGTGGATATGGTAATTGGCAAGTACATTATTTAAGCTTGAGACCAGCTCCTTGGATTCTGATTCTTCATATCCAAGTTTCGCAAAGGCCTTTTTTTCAATTATATTCATAGTTTTATTTTTAAAATTATACCCAAAGTTAGGGGGAGCTTGGCGAAATAAAATTGAGTAGCATCAATGCCAAAATTGATCTTTATTGAAAAAAAAAGCCAGACTATTGTCTGGCTAATACTATTGTCTGCTACTGAACTTTAATTAAAATCCAAAGCTTAGAAAAAAGGAAAAGCTTGAGTTTCTTAAATCTTTAAAGGCTTCGGAAGATTCCTCACTTTGATCTGGGAATAAGCCGGAATTTCCTTGTCCTTGTTCTTTACCTACCTCATTCATTCCATAGGAATAGCGCATTCCAAAACCAATTGCTTCAAACTCGAAACCTAAGCCACTAGCAAATCCATAATCTAATCTTTGAAAATCATTTGCATTCATTTGCTCTACATAATTGTAGTCGCTATTTTCCGAAACATTTTGAACGGAGGCATCCAACATATAGGCGAAATAAGGCCCTAAATGAATATTAATATTTTCTGTAAAGTTGAAAACGGCTAAAACAGGTAGTTCTAAATAGTCAAATTTATGGGTAAACTCCCCTTCACCAGAAAAGTACCCTTCGTAAAAAGCTGTAGTTCCTTTTCCACTTATTAATATTTCTGGTTGAATGGAAAGCCGTGATGACACTGGAGATTTAAAAAATAGTCCACCAGTAAATCCCACTCTCATGTTTTGATCATTGATATTATTGCTAATTAAATTAGACAGTCCTAATCCTGCTTTAATACCCACTTTAGGCTCAGAATTTTGCGCTGAAAGGGATAGTGTCCCCATTAAAAAAAGGCTTGATATTAATTTTATTTTGAGGTTCATAGATATTGTTTTTGATTTAAAACAAAACTATCCCCTTTGGGTGCTTTCACCATTGATGGCTATCCGTGCGACCATTGATTCTAATCAAGCCGAAGAAAAATTTTCCACTAAAAACAATAACGAATTGAGAAGGCAGCATTATCCCCCCAAAAACCAGTGTAACCAATTAGGTTGATAGCTGGTTTCCAATCAAGGCTTATTGCTATTGGAAGATTTTGGATTTTATATTCCAGGCCGCCAATAGCGTCAACACCGATAATGGTATAGGCTTCATTATCATTTATCCAAGGGATTTTATCTCCATCCCAAAAACCAATATGAGCACCTAAACCGTAAAACCAATTAAAGCCCTCAGTATTAAAAGCGGGTTTATGCCACTCATAAAGTCCGGTGAAATTAAAACCAGAATACCTGGTATTTAAAATTCCTTCGAGGGCAATATCATTTTGAATAAAATGTTTGGCAGAAATACCAAGGCCTGTACCACCCCTTAAACCAATGGCGGTATTATAATTTTGTGCTTTAAGCCCAAATGAAGAGATTAACAAAAACAAAAAACCAAAAGAAATTTTGAAAATAGGCTTAACAATACTCATAAAATCGACGCTTTAATTTTTTAATGAAATTAAGTAAAAATTATGGGCCATTAGCATAATGCAAACAATTCTTCTTAGTTTAGATAAGCTATTTTTAAATGTCTTCTGAGGGCATTGTGTTAATTCAAACCACATGTGTCCCAAATAAAATTTAGTGGTGAAAAAAAATTAATTATGTTCATTTTTGGCTTGACCCAAAAACGAACCAACCGAACGGAGTGAGTTCATGA
>CAXBKQ010000034.1:0-18720 GCA_963976435.1 uncultured Cryomorphaceae bacterium
ATTTGGCTGTTCAACAGTAGCTCTAGCTCAATTGCCAGTTAGTACAGCTATAGAAAACAAAAACGCGGTTCTTGAAGAATTTACCGGTATTTATTGTCAGTTTTGTCCAGATGGACACTTAAAGGCACAGCAGTTTGCAGATGCTAATCCTGGCGATGTTGTTCTTATCAATATTCATGCAGGTGGATATGCGAATCCAAATGGAAATGATCCTGATTTCAGAACTCCTTGGGGTGCTGCAATTGATGGTCAATCTGGTTTAGCTGGTTACCCAGCAGGAACCATAAACAGAAGAGTGTTTACAGGTCATCAACAGGGGAGTGGAACTGCACAAAGTAGAGGTTCTTGGGCCACAACTGGTGCAATTGTAATTGGAGAAGGTTCCTATGTTAATATGGCAATGGAAGCTACTCTTGATTTTGGTACTGGAGTATTAACAGTTGATGTTGAGACTTATTTTACTGGTGTAGCGCCTGCTGCAACTGCAAAATTAAATGTTGCTGTATTACAGAACAATATTGAAGGTCCTCAAACTGGAATGGCTGCAAACCCAGCTCAAGTATTGCCAAATGGTAATTACAATCACAATCACATGCTTCGTGAATTATTAACTGGCCAGTGGGGTGTGGATGTTTCTACTGCTCAAGGTGTAGTTAATTCTTATTCTTATACTTGGAATATTCCAAATGATATCAATGGTGTACCAGTTTCTTTAGCTGATCTTGAAGTTGTTGGTTTTATTGCTGAAACTCAGCAAACTATTGCTACTGGTGTTGAAGGACCAATCACGTTTAACCTTCCTCCAGGAATGTCTTTAGCTGATATGGAAGCAGTTGGAAGTATGACTGTACCTGCTGGATATTGTAATGCAACGGTTACTCCTGAATTTACTATTCAAAATAATGAGGCTTTTGCAGTTGATAGTGCTGAAGCATCTTATTCTTTAAATGGTGGTACTCCTGTAACTATGTGGGTTACTAATATTGCTGCAAACGGTTCTCAAGTTGTAACTTTCCCAAATGCTACCCTTTCTCCAGGAGAGAATTCTTTCAATTTTGCAGTTTCTGTGCAAGGTGTATCTAAATATGTAGATGTTGTTTCTAATAACAATGCAAACGGAGACACTAAAATTATTGCTGTAGATCCTAATCCGTTTGGAACTTTCCATACTGAAGGATTTGAAGGATTGGCTATGGGTACTCCAGCTCCATCTAATGCATTGCAAATTAATCCAAATGGATCTAGTGCTTTTGTAGTTAATCAAAACATTAATACTCAGGTTATTACTTGGGGAAATATTGGTGGATATGGAAATTCTGCAAACTGCTATAGATTTAGAAATTATAACAATCCAGCTGGGGAGGAAGTAGATTTATTATTTGAAAAATTAGATTTATCTACTACTACAAATAATGAAATTAGATTTGTTTATGCTTATGCTCAGTACGCTGCTGAAGCAGATGGACTAGATGTTTCTGTCTCTAATGACTGTGGAGCTACTTGGAATTCTGTTTGGTATAAGGACGGAAGCGATTTAGCAACTACGGCTCCAGTTTCTACTGGTGATTTTTACCCAAAAGCTGCTGATTGGAAATCTGTTAATATCGATGTTTCTTCTTATGATGGAGACGCTGAATTAATGATTAGAATTAAAGGAATTAGTGCATTCGGAAACAATGTATATGTTGATGACATTATGTTGGTGAACAGTGCGAATGTAAGTTTAGATGAGAACGATGTTCTTGCTTCTATCAACCTTTATCCAAATCCTGCTGCTGCTAGTACTAATGTTGAATTTGATTTAACAAACACTTCTGATGTTAGTCTTACTTTAACAGATCTTACTGGTAAATTAATTTCTCAACCAATTAATGGTGAAATGACTGAAGGCAATCATAAGGTGGCTATTAATGTAGCTGATCTTAATGCCGGAGTTTATCTAGTAGAAATTACTGTAAACGGTGTTTCTAAAATTGAAAAACTTATCGTGGAATAAGATTTTCAACCTGAAAATTTTTAATACAAAAGGGTCAAGATTTATCTTGACCCTTTTTTTTGGTCCTTACAAAACATGAATTCCAAAAATGCCCTTTGTATTTCACTGAATTAAGTCATATATTTGGGGATTAATCTCTATCAGGGTGAATATGAAAAAAATAATACTCTCGCTTATTCTAATTGCTCCCTGTTTTGGGCTTGCACAGTCCCTTACTATTACAAAAGCGGATACCAATGTTATTGCTAATGTAAATAGTACAGATATTGAAGGGCATATTCAAATAAAAAACACCACAAGTTCTGATCTCGATGTAATGGTGAGAAGAATTGATGGAAATTATAATAATATTACAGATAACAATGCTATTTGCTGGGGCCTATGCTTCCAGGAAAGTGTAAGCCAATCTCCATACCCAATTACTATTCCTGCTAATACAACAGATACTAGTAATTTCGTAGGTCATGTTTACCCAGATGGAGATAAATTAATAGGTTGCGGACCTATAACCTATGTCTTTTGGGTAGATGGAAGTCCTTCAGACAGTGTTATATTCACAATAAATTATTGCCTAACAGCTGATTTTGATATTGACGAGAATAGAATTGAAAAATCATTGTCAGTTTATCCAAATCCTGCTATCGGTAAAACTACGGTAAGCTATACTTTGGACCAATCACAAAACAATGTTTTTGAACTTTATAATCTTTTAGGATCCAAAGTGTTTGTGCAAAATATTGAAGGAGCTAAAGGAGAGTTTGAATTAAATGTTTCTCAATATTCCAAAGGAGTTTATTATTATGCTTTAAAGACTGATGGAGTTCTTGTAGAAACAAAAAAGATGGTCATTAAATAGACCATTTTATTCCTTAAAACATTAACCACGCTTTAGCGTGGTTTTTTTTTAGGCCTAAGTATATGAAATGTCTATTTTTGACGTTTTTTATGCCTAGCGATTAAGCTAGGGCTAAATTGAAGTAAAGCCAAGGCTAAGCCTATGATTCACCATTTAAGAGGAAAGTTAACTGAAATCAATCCAACCTACGCCGTAATCGACTGTGGTGGAGTGGGTTATCTTGTGAATATTACCCTTAATACTTATACGAGTATTTCAGGAAAAGAAGAAGTAAGCCTTTTTACCCTTCCTATCTATAAAGAAGATTCTCAAACATTATTTGGCTTTATTTCCAAATTGGAGAAGAATATGTTCGTCCTGCTTATTTCCGTTTCAGGAGTAGGAGGAAACACAGCAAGAGTAATTTTAAGTAGTTTATCCTCCCAAGAGGTTCAGGACTGTATTGCTTCAGAGAACGTTGGAGTTTTACAATCGGTAAAAGGAATTGGTGCCAAAACAGCTCAAAGGATAATTGTGGATTTGAAAGACAAAGTAGCAAATGTTGGGCTTGATATGGGTTCAAGTCCTAAAATTGGTGAAAATGTTATTCCCCAAGCTTCTACGGCTCTTGAAGTGTTGGGTTACCCAACCCGCCAAACCGATAAATTATTATTCTCTATAAAAAATGAGAATCCTAATATTGGATTAGAGGATATGATTAAAATGGCTTTGAAAAGATTGTAATGAAGAAGGGTTGGCTTAGAGATTTTTCAATTTTGGCTTTGGTATTGGCCACCATGCTACTATCGGCATTTGGTTCCAAGTCCGATTTTGTTGGTGCCACATATGAGAGCCTTTATTTGCCAAATGATACCACCGAGCCAGATACTGGTGATTTACCTTATCCTATTACAGATAAAAATGGTGGACTCTATCTCAATGACCCCTCCAATTACAATGAAAATGTAAGCTACGACCCAATAACTGGTCAATATACCGTTACCAAAAAAATTGGTAATATGATAATTGGGCCACCCGTACAAATGACAGCAGAGGAATATGCTGAATATGTTACAGATAAACAAGTAGATAGTTATTGGAAGGAAAAAACACAAAGTGCAGAAGCTGCAGCAGCAGATGGTCGGGATCCTGAAAGTTCACTTATTCCTCAGATTAGAATAAATAGTGAAGCCTTTGAAAGAATATTTGGTTCCAATGTAATAGATATCAGGCCTCAAGGTTATGCCGAATTGAGCTTTGGTGGACGTTATCAGAAAATCGATAATCCTATTGTTCCTGAAAATAATAGATCTAATTTCAACTTCGATTTCGATCAAAGAATACAAATGAATGTGACCGGAAACATTGGAACAAAGGTCAGTGTAGGGATGAATTATGATACAGAAGCAACCTTTGCTTTTGAAAATCAAACAAAATTGGAGTGGGAAGGTGAAGAGGATGATATTATTAAAAAATTAGAACTGGGGAATGTTAGTCTACCCTTAAATAGTACCCTAATCAGTGGAGCTCAGAGTTTATTTGGTGTAAAAGGACAATTTCAATTTGGTAAATTAACGGTAACAGGTGTGTTTTCCGAACAGAGGAGTCAAACCTCCTCCATAAATGTTCAGGGAGGTGCTACAACCACTGAGTTTGAAATTTGGGGTGATAATTATGAAGCCAATAAGCACTTCTTTCTATCTCATTATTTCCGTGATAATTACGAGAAATTTTTATCCAACCCTCCATTAATTATTTCCCCAGTACAAATTACAAAGGTGGAAGTATGGGTTACCAATACTCGCCAAGAAACACAAGAAACAAGAAATATTGTTGCCTTACAGGATTTGGGAGAAATTAATAATAGTAGAGCCTATAGAAATACGAATGCTCAACGACCAGGACCAGATATTTTTGGTCGGTTTTTTCCAAATAGAGGATTTCCAGACAACAGAAATAATGCTTTAGACCCAGATGTATTGGAAAAGAACTATCCTCAAATAAGGGATGTTTCTCAGGTTAATGGTGTTTTAAATGGTGCTGGATTTGAAGAAGCTGTAGAATTTATTGAGCTTTCCAATGCCAGAAAATTAAAACCAACAGAATTTACCTACCATAAACAATTGGGTTATGTTTCCTTAAGCTCAGCCTTAAATCAAGATGAAGTGGTTGCTGTGGCCTTTCAGTTTACAGCTGGTGGCAAAACCTTTCAGGTTGGGGAGTTTTCTACCGATGGTATAGCCACTCCTCAAACGCTGGTTTTAAAAATGCTGAAGAGCACCATCCTAAATGTCAATATTCCAATGTGGGATTTGATGATGAAAAACATTTATTCCTTAAATGCCTTTCAAGTAAACCAAGAAGATTTTAGATTGGAAATCCTTTATAGGGATGATGAAAGTGGAACGCCAATCCCTTATTTACCTGAAGGGAATTTAAATGACCAATTGTTATTAAGAGTTTTAGATTTGGACAGGGTAAATGCCAATAATGATCCACAACCAGATGGATTTTTCGACTTTGTTTTTGATCAAAATACTAATGCTCCAATTACCATAAACCCTCAGAATGGGCGAATTATTTTCCCAGTTCTCGAACCATTTGGATCCCATTTGGCTAGTAAGTTGGAAAGTGATGAGCTGAGGGATAAATATGTGTTTCAGCAACTATATGATTCCACAAGATTTGTGGCTCAAAATGAAACTCAACTCAATAAATTTTTACTTCGTGGACAATATAAATCAGCCTCGGGAAGTGAAATTTCCTTGAATGCCTTTAATATACCACGTGGTTCCGTTACCGTTTCAGCGGGGGGTGGTCAACTTATTGAAAATGTTGACTATACCGTGGATTATAATTTAGGTAGAGTAAAAATTATTAATGAAGGTATACTGCAATCGGGTCTTCCAATTAAAGTGGATTTTGAAAACAATTCTCTTTTTAATTTTCAGACTAAAACCTTCATGGGAATTAATGCTGAATATAAGTTCAATGAAAATTTGAATATTGGTGGTACTGTTTTAAATCTAACCGAAAGGCCATTAACCCAAAAGGTAAACATTGGAAGCGAGCCAATCTCCAATACGATTTTTGGTGTGAATGGAACATTTACCAAAGATGCACCCTATTTAACTAGGTATGTGGATGCTATCCCTTTTATTGAAACCAAGGCACCTTCTAACTTAACTATTCAAGGTGAATATGCTCAATTAGTGCCAGGTTCTCCTAGGGGAATAAAAATAGATGGTGAAGAAACGACCTATTTAGATGATTTCGAAAGTAGTCAAACAAGTATTGATATTCGAAACCCGAGAAGTTGGACCATGGCTAGTACCCCAGCAGGTCAGCCAGATTTATTTCCCGAAGCTTCCATAAAAGGTTTGGAATATGGTTACAATAGAGCGAGGTTGGCTTGGTATAATGTAGATCCATTATTCTATAGAAGTGAGGCGAGAACTCCTGATAATATTAAGAACAATCCGGAGCTGCAATCAGAACATTATACGAGACAAGTTTGGTCGGAAGAGGTTTTTCCGAACTTGCAACTGGATGCCTCCCAGGTGAAAACTATTCCTGTATTAGACCTTGCATTTTACCCGGAAGAGAAAGGTCCTTACAATTATGATGTAGAAGGAGAACCCGGAATTTCCGCCGGTATCGATGGTTCTACGGGTGCTTTATTAGCTCCCGAAACAAGGTGGGGAGGAATAATGAGGGACCTAACCACAACCAATTTTGAGCAGCAAAATATTGAATTTATCCAGTTTTGGATTATGGACCCCTTCCTTGAAGATCCCAATGCTGAAGGGGGTGAGCTTTATTTTAATATCGGAAATGTAAGTGAGGATATTCTAAAAGATGGAAAGCAAGCTATAGAAAATGGAATTCCAGTAGATGGAGATGCCAGCAAATTAGATAGTACCGCTTGGGGATTAGCTCCTAAAACCAGACCACCGGTAATTGCTTTTGAAAACGACGCTACAGTGAGAACTGCACAAGATGTGGGATTTGACCTTTTGAATGATGCCCAAGAAAGAGCATATAGCTTTAATGGCAATCCCACCTATCTGGAGAGAATTGCTACTGCTTTTGGACAAACTTCCCTCGCCTACCAAACGGCTCAAGGCGATCCAGCAAATGATAATTTTAGTTATTATAGAAGTGATGCTCTAGATCAAGCAGGGGCGGATATCAGACAGCGATATAAAAATTTCAATAATCAGGAAGGAAATAGCAATACCACACAGGTAAATGGTATTTCGGCATTTGCCACCAATAATCCAGATATAGAAGATGTTAATGGGGACCAAACTTTGAGTAATACTGAGGCTTATTATCAGTATAAAGTAAGCATGACGCCAGAAGCATTGAGGCAGGTTGGTAGAAATTATATTACCGACATTAGGGATAGCATTTCTACCCAACAGCTTCCCAATCAAAAGACCTTAAGAACTCGATGGATACAGTTTAAAATTCCTGTTTTTGAACCAGAAAAGAAGGTGGGGCCAATAAGCGATTTTCGCTCTATTAGATTTATCAGAATGTTCCTGAAAAATTTTGAAAACCCTGTAGTAATGCGTTTTGCTCGTTTGGAATTAATAAGAGGAGAATGGAGGAGATATAGATTTAATCTGGATGTATTAGGCGGTGCCCTGGTTGAAGATGACCCCAATGAAACCCAATTTGAAGTAAATGCTGTAAACATTGAACAAAATGGATCTAGAACTCCTATAAACTATGTTTTACCACCTGGAATAGACAGGCAAATTTTATTCGGGACAGCTAGCTCACAACAGCAGAATGAACAAGCCCTTTCGCTTAGGGTTTGTGGTTTGAAAGATGGAGCAGCGAGAGCGGTTTTTAGAAATATTAATTTCGATATGAGGACCTATAAAAGGTTGAAAATGTTTGCCCATGCTGAAGGGGGAGAAATTAATGGAGTAAACCTAGCCGATGGTGATTTATCAGTGTTTATTAGGATTGGAGCAGACTATGCTCAAAATTATTATGAGTTTGAAATCCCTTTAACTGTTACCGAATGGGGAGCAACGGCTGCAAGTGAAATTTGGCCAGCCGACAATGAGATTGATTTAGAATTAGATGCTCTTAAACAGGTGAAATTGCAAAGAGATGCTGCCTACCGATCGTCGGGAACACCAAACACGGAAAGATTTTCTAGACCCAATGGCAGAGCAAATATTTCGGTAGTTGGTTCACCAAATTTGGGAAATGTAAGAACCATATTAATTGGTGTGCGAAATCCTAAGAAAAGGTTGATATCCGATGTTGGTGATGATGGTTTAGAAAAATGTGCAGAAATATGGGTAAATGAGCTAAGACTTACAGAATTTGACCAAAGAGGTGGATGGGCTGCAAATGCTAGAGTTGCCGCGCAATTGGCAGATTTTGCAAATGTTCAGGTAAGTGGTAGAACAAGCAGTGTGGGCTTTGGTAGTATAGATCAATCTGTATCAGAAAGGAATAAGGAACAAACTTTTGCTTACGACCTGCAAAGTAGTTTTCAGTTAGGAATGTTTTTCCCAAAAGATTTAGGCTTGAGAATTCCAATGTTTGTAAGTAATAGTGAGGAATGGAGCAATCCACAATTTAGCCCGCTAAATCCAGATATTGAATTTGATGATGCAATTGACAATCTCGAAACTCAGGAGGAAAAGGATGATTTAAGACGTAAATCTCAGGATTATACCAAAAGGAGATCCATGAACTTTACCAATGTAAGGAAGGAAAGGACCGGAAATGCTGGTAAAAAACCTATTCGTCCATATGATATCGAAAACTTTAGTGCTAGCTATGCTTTTAATGAAACTTTTAGAAGAGATATCAATACTAAAAATGACACACGAAAAAGTTATGTGGGTAGTTTAAATTATAGCTATGCTCCACAGCCAAAACCGGTAGAGCCTTTTAAAAAGGTGAAATTTCTACAATCTAAACATCTGTCCTTAATAAGGGATTTTAATTTTTACTATTACCCGAAGAATGTAACAATAATTGGAACTTTGGATAGATCTACCCATCAATTGCAGATGAGAAACCTGCAAAGTGAAGTGAATTTCCCAATGCCTGTTACCTATAATAATAATTTCTCCTTTAATAGGCAGTATAGCGTTTTGTTTGATCTTACCAAAAGCTTGAGGTTTGACTTTAAGGCAAGGATGAATGCCAGAATTGATGAATTGATAGATAGTGATTCAGCTACTTTTACCGAGCAGGAAAAGAAGGATGAGATAATGCGAAATTTGGAGAATTTTGGTAGGCCTACAAATTATCATCAAACGGTAAATATTAATTGGCAGGTGCCTATTAATAAACTTCCTTTCATGGCATTTGCGAATGTTACAGCTACCTATACCGGAGATTATGATTGGCAGGCAAATTCCTTAACCTCCCAAAACCTTCCTGCCGATGATAGTTTGAACTTTGGAAATACCGTTCAGAATAATGCACAATTTCAGCTGAATACAAATTTAAATATGTTGGCTTTTTACAACCAAATTCCATATTTGAAAAAGCTAAACCAAAATGATAGATTAAGTGCTAGAAGGAAACCTAGACCTGGTGGAAGAGCTAGAAATGCCACTAAGAAAGATGAGGGAGAAGAGGAAGAAAAACCTTCAATTTTTGCTGTTGCACTAAAAGAGACAGCCAAAACCCTGATGATGATAAAGAATGTGACAGGAAATTATAGCCGTACCGATGGAACTTTATTGCCGGGTTTCCTTCCAGAAGCAAATATTTTAGGAGTGGATAATAGCATGACAAATGCTCCAGGTTTTGGTTTTACTTTAGGAGATCAAACAGATATTCGGCCAGTAGCTGCAGAAAATGATTGGCTTACAAGGTCAACTGCACTAAACAATCAGTATACCAATACTCAAAGTGAAAATTTAACTTTTAGGCTAACTGCAGAACCTATCAATAGTTTTAGGATAGTACTTACTGCCAATAAAACTACATCTTCAAATACAACAGAGTTTTTTAGGTTCGATCCTTTGTTAGGAGATAATGGTGAGTTTAGCAGCCAAAATAGTTTTACCACTTCAAATTATACAATTAGTTATTATACCATGCGAACGGCCTTTGAAAGTACAGAAGGACCAAACTATGACTCTGAGGCCTATTCTCAATTTTTAGATAATAGATTAATAGTATCCAAACAATTGGCAAACAATTATGCTTTAAACCCCGAATTTGAAGGAAACTATTCAGCAGATTTGATAGGTAATCCAGATTCTTCCGATTATGGTTATCGATATTTTAGCCAATCTTCGCAAGATGTGCTTATCCCTTCATTTTTAGCAGCTTATACTGGTACCGATATCAATACCTTCGGTACGGCTATTTTTAGAGATATCCCCATTCCGAATTGGCAGATTACCTATGATGGATTAGCCAAAATTCCCTGGATTAAAAAGTTTTTAAACAGTCTAGTGCTTACACATTCTTATCGATCTACTTACACTGTAAACAATATAAGCACCAATTTGCTAAGAGAACAGCAAATTCAGGAATACCCTGATAGAGCTCCACTAAACAATAATGGAGATTTACTAGCCAATAATCAAATTGGAGCCATCATATTAGCAGAACAATTTTCACCTTTTATTGGTATTAACCTAAAGCTAAGAAATAGCACCACTATCAGGTTGGATTACAAGAAGAGTAGGAATCTTACCTTGAGTTTAACTAATAATCAAATTACCGAGACAAAAAGTTCGGGATGGGTTATTAGTACTGGATATATATTTAAAAATGTAAAGTTGAAATTTATCAGCATAGGTTCTCGTAAAACAAATCCTGTGTCTAATTTAGAATTGAAATTGGATCTTTCTATTTTGGATAATGTAACCGTGATTCGAAGGATAGTGGAGCAAATAAATCAGGCTACAGCCGGACAAAGAGTTACCAACTTGAAATTTTCTGCAGATTATAGAATAAGTAAAAGAGTAAACACCAAGTTGTTCTACGATATGAACCTATCAAAATTCCGAACTTCAAATGCTTACCCTATAAGCACCCATCAATTTGGAATAAGTTTTAGACTCAATCTTGGACAATAAGCAGTTTTATTTTTAACAAATAAGATTACATTTGTCGAAATATTTCTAAGCAATGAATTTTCCAGAGAATTTAAAGTATACAAAAGACCACGAATGGGTAAGTATTGATGGTGATGTTGTAACTGTTGGTATTACCGATTTTGCACAGAGCGAATTAGGAGATATAGTATTCGTAGAAATAGAAACCGAAGGAGAGGAGTTGGATATTGAGGAGGTTTTTGGTTCTGTTGAAGCGGTAAAAACAGTATCTGATCTTTTTATGCCTGTAAGTGGTGAGGTTATAGAAATGAATAGCCAAATTGAATCATCACCTGAATTGGTAAACACCGATCCTTATGGAGAAGGGTGGATGATCAAAATCAAACTTTCAGATCCCTCTCAATTGGAGGATTTAATGGACCAAGCGGCATATAAGGATTCTGTAGGTGCCTAAACCCAAAAGAATTTATTTTGTCAAATAAAATATCATTTACCCCAGCAATTGCCTGGGGTATTTTTGTTTGTGTAATGATGCTATTGCCATCTGAAAATCTTCCCAATAAGGTTTTTGATGCCAATGACAAAATAGTACATGCCCTAAGCTTCGGCCTACTGTACTTTTTAATTTTTCAGGCCTGGCATCGTTTCGGTAAATCTTCAATCAGCAAACTTTTAAGAATAAAAATTCTAGGCTTTTGTACCATCCTTGGTGGGCTTATTGAAATTTTGCAGGCCTATGTGGTTAAGGGCCGCTCTGGAGATGTTTATGATTTTATTGCAGACTTTTTAGGCGCCAGCCTGTTTTTTTTACTTCTAAAAAATAAAAAAGCCTAGTTCCAATCTCCTATTATCCGCCTCAGAATAGCGGCATGTTTTTTGTTAATTTTCTATTCGATTAATTTTCTTTTCGCGCGATTTTTTTGTTTTAATCAAATCTTTCAAGGGTTTATGTTTCATTAAACCTGATGAAGGTGTATTGCCTCATATTTTCATAGTTGGATGACTATTTAGAAATGAGTAAAAGTTTGAATACTAAACATAAAAAATCGTCATTATGGTTTCGAAAAAAAATCCACATGCAGATTTAGAAGGGAAGAAGAGTATCTTTTTTCTCTTAGGTGCAGCCTTTAGTCTACTCTTAATAATTTTTGTATTTCAATACAAAACAGAGGCTATTAAGCACTATGAAAATGAACGGCTTGAGGTGGGTTTCGAAACTGTAAGTATAGATATCCCTCCAACTTTAACTCTTTCAAAGCCCAAGCCAATTACTAAAGCTAAAGTGAATCCAAATCAAATACCTTCTCCAGAGCTGGAAATTTTTGAATTGGAAATGGGAGAGGAGCCATTTATAGAAAGAAGCAGCATTGGGGATAGCATTATTAGCCCTATAGATACCGATCCCTTTGATGAAGAACCGGAAGTAATAGATATATACGGCGCCGATAAAATTGCACTTCCCTTTGAATGTTCTCAATTGGCCGATAAAACACAAAGAATAGATTGCTTCAATGTTTGGATAGCTCAGCAAATAAAATCGCATCTGAAGTATCCAGAACGAGAATTGGCTATCCGCAATGAAGGAAAGGTTTATCTATCCTTTGAAATTTCGGAAAAAGGAAAGCTGGGTTATATCAAAGTTTTAAGAGGTGTGAGCCCAGGATTGGATGCCGAAGCTATAAGGGTGGTATCTAAAATACCCAAAATATCTCCTGCAATTAAGGATGGTAGGCCAGCAATCATGACCATGAAAATACCAGTTATTTTCAAAATAAATTAATTAAGCATCACCACTAATTCATATTTATTAATCTAAAATTATAATACTATGAAATCCAAAAAAAGTCCAAAAGCAGAGTTGGAAACTCGCAGACCATTTTTCTTCCTTACAGGTTTATCCCTAGCCTTAATAATGGCCATTGTTGCTTTTCAATGGAGAACAGAATTGATTGTAATAAAGGATAGCCTAATCACCGGTCAAATTGAAGATAATAGTTTCGAAATACCGAGAACAGTGCGTCCAGCACCTGAAAAGCCAAAAGTTCAAACTAAATTCAACAAGGATAAAATTGCCTTGGTGGATGATATTTTTAAAAATGAGCCAAAACTGGATTTAAAGGATTTAATTGATTTAGGGGATGAGGGTCAAGGCGAAGAAGGTGTAGAGGATATCGGGCAGGATATTGATTGGGATGAAATAGAAACCATACCCTTTGTAGTTGTAGAGCAAATTGCAATGCCACAATCCTGCAAGGATTTAGGTACCAGAGATGAGCAAATTGAATGTTTAAATGAATGGATGGCAAACTATATAAGAAGTGAGGTGAAGTTCCCCAGTATTGCCAGGCAAATGGGCCTAAGTGGGAAGGTGTGGGTAACCTTCGTGGTAGGTCGCTCGGGAAATATTGTGAGCACAGAAATTGCCAGAGGGGAACATGAGGTATTAAACAATGAGGCATTAAGAGTAATTGAATCTATGCCTAAATGGATTCCAGCTTCCCAAAAGAAAAAGGAAGTAAGAATGACTATGACCATTCCAATTAATTTTAGTTTTTAAGTTAAAATTTAATTTTAAGAGATATTTAGGCTTGTAAGTCACAATGTAATTTGTGTATCTTTACGGCAGTTAAAGATATTCCTATGGAACCAAAGAAAAATCCAAAAGCAGACCTTGAAAACTATAGAGCTTTATATGTTCTTATTGGTTTAGTAGTAGCCTTGGGTGCGTCAATCTTTTTTATTGAGCTAAAATTCTATGATCCAGTTTTAACCGACTTGGGAGAAATGGAAATGATAGACGATGACGAAATAATTCCAGTTACCACTCGAGAAATTGCACCGCCACCACCGCCACCACCACCGCCACCCGAAATTATTGAGGTTGTTGAGGATGATGTGGAACTAGAGGAGGAATTGGAGATGGAATCTACCGAAACTGATGAAAATGAGGAAGTTGAAATTATTGAGGTTGAAGAAGAAGAGTCTGATGAGATTTTGAGCTTTGCCATTGTAGAATCGGTTCCTGTATTTCCAGGTTGTGAAGATGCCAAAAACAATGAAGAAAGAAATGCATGCTTTAATAGAGAAATTACCAAATTCATAACCAAAAATTTCAAATTCCCAGAAATGGCTCGTCAAATGGGGCTTTCTGGTAAGGTGTATGTAAATTTTGTAATCGAAAAAAATGGTAGTATTACCAATATTGAAGTGGTTCGTGGTGTAGATAAGCTTTTAGACGACGAAGCAGTTAGGGTAGTGAAAAAATTACCCAATTTGCAACCAGCAAAGCAAAGAGGAAGACCCGTAAGATCTAGGTTTACATTACCTTTTAACTTGAGATTACAGTAAAATATTTTTTATAAGTTTTTAAACCCGTCAATAATCTTTATTGACGGGTTTTATTTTTTTATTATGAATAAGACCGAACTAAAAGACCTTCTCCAATTGGCTATAAATGCCTCTTTAAAAGGTGGAGAGGAAATAATTAAAGTTTATAATGATACTATTGAAGTTGAATATAAAAACGATCGTTCACCTTTAACACAGGCCGATAAAAGAGCGCATAATGCCATAGTTGAAATACTCAGCCAAACCGAAATTCCCATTCTTAGCGAAGAAGGTAAGCACCTAGATTTTGAGGAAAGGAAAAACTGGGAGTATTTATGGATAGTAGACCCCCTTGATGGGACTAAAGAATTTATAAAAAGAAATGGCGAGTTTACTGTAAACATAGCTTTGGTAAAAAATTCTGAAGTTATAATGGGGGTAATTTATGTACCCGTTTTAAAAACCTTGTATTTTGGTTTAGAAGGATTTGGATCTTACAGGGTGAAAGATAATTTGCAAGATGCTAAGTATAGTTTGAAGATGCTTGAAGAAAATGGCCAAAGACTACCTATTAAACTTGAAAGGCCATTTACTATGGTTGGCAGTCGTTCGCATATGAGCGAAGAAACCAAGTCGTATTTTGATGGGTATAAAAAGCAATATCCAGACCTGGAAATTATTTCAAAAGGTAGTAGCCTAAAAATTTGCATGGTTGCAGAGGGCACAGCAGATATTTATCCACGATTTGCACCAACCATGGAGTGGGATACAGCAGCTGGCCATGGCATAGCAAAAGAAGCGGGTTTTGAAATTTATAAAACCGAAGAGGAAATGCCTTTAGAATACAATAAATCAGATTTGTTAAACCCATGGTTTATTGTAAAACCCAAAGTTAGCTAAGATAGAATCATTCTATTTTGGAGGTCGATTAAATCGGTTGTAGCTTTGCCATCCCAAATTGCAGTATTGGAAAAAACGCCAACTATTAATACCATCAGCAGCTCATTCGGCGCTAAATTAAGCGCAGTCTTGGAACTTACCAAAGCAAGATTAAATCTCAGCGTGGTATATTCTGCCTTGGCTGGTTATTTCCTTGGAGTTGAAACTATTTCTGGACTTACCATTTTCTATTTGTGTTTAGGAGGTTATTTGGTAGTTGGAGCGGCAAATGGTTTTAATCAAATTATAGAAAGAGATAGGGATATTCTTATGGATAGAACCAAGAATAGACCACTTCCAACAGGGCGATTAACAAGTCTGGAAGCCATGATTGCCTGCACACTAATGGCTTTTTTAGGGATGTGGATGCTGCTGTCTATTAATATGGTTACTGCTGGTTTTGGTGCCTTTGCTTTATTTATGTACGTATTGGTTTATACTCCATTAAAAGCTAAAGGTTCAATAGCGGTATTTATAGGAGCATTACCGGGAGCCATTCCTGCCCTTTTAGGTTGGGTTGCCGCTACTAATGATTTTGATATAGAGCCAGGAATTTTATTCGCACTTCAATTTTTATGGCAATTCACTCATTTTTGGGCTATTGGTTGGGTAGCAGACGATGATTATAAAAAGGCTGGTTATAGTTTATTGCCTTCTGGTAAAAGAGATAGAGGAACAAGTTTTCAAATATTGATTTATACCATTTTTATTATTCCTGTTTCCATTTTACC
Source organism: uncultured Cryomorphaceae bacterium (assembly GCA_963976435.1). Classification (GTDB taxonomy): domain Bacteria; phylum Bacteroidota; class Bacteroidia; order Flavobacteriales; family Schleiferiaceae; genus CAKZNE01. The sequence goes on from CAXBKQ010000034.1 coordinate 15,889, forward strand.
GTATTTTGCATTTACAGGTGCTTTTGGAATTGGAACCATTTCTCTGATCTTAATTATCCTTATGGGATTATTTTTACTCAGAAAAGCCTGGATATTATTTAAAACTGAAGAGGTGAAAGATGCAAGAAAACTGATGTTGGCCAGTATTATTTACCTTCCAGTGGTTCAATTGATATATGTGTTAGATAAATTTATTTTGTAGTGGGAACCTTATCAATAGAAGAAAAAAGAAAAGTTCGAAAACCCCTATTATGGGTGGGTATTGCGAGTATTATAATGACTTTCGCAGGGCTTACTAGCGGGTATATTGTTAGTAGAACAGCACTTCTTGCCGAAAATTCATGGCTCATATTCGAACTTCCAGTTCATTTTTATTGGTCAACAGCGGCCATTGTTTTAAGCTCCATAACTATGGCATGGGCCAAAAGCTCTGCAAAAAAAGATCAATCAAAAAATGTGCAGGTAGCATTATTACTAACATTAGCCTTAGGCTTGCTTTTTACCTGGTTTCAATATTTAGGTTCTCAAGATTTAGTTCTTAGAAATTTGAATTTTGTTGGAGTAAATACTGCTGTTTCATGGGTTTATGTAATTGCAGGGCTGCATTGGCTTCATATTATTTCTGGAATTATAGTTTTAATAGTAACATTTTTAAGATCTTTAAACGGGGCATATAGCTCAGCAGATCACCATGGATTGGATATAAGTGCTATTTACTGGCATTTTTTAGATCTACTTTGGCTGTTTTTGTTCCTGTTTTTGGTATTTATTCGCTAAACTTGCAAAAATTTTTAAAGAATGGCTAAAGAGGCTAATTTGGACAAAAAAGGAAGTGTTTGGGCTGGTGACAAGCAACCATTTGGTGTTAGTTACGGTAAACAGATGATGTGGTTTTTTCTATTATCTGATGCTCTTTCCTTTTCAGGATTTTTAACAGCAATGGGGCTTTATCGCTTCAAATATGAAGATACATGGCCAGTGGCGGAGAATGTGTTTACGCATTTCCCTTTTATGCATGGTGATGCTCCCCTTTTATTTGTAGCCTTGATGACTTTCATCCTTATTTTGAGTTCTGTAACTATGGTGATGGCAGTAAATGCCGGGCATCATATGAACAAAAAAGGGGTGGTCCTTTGGATGGGCCTTACCATAATCGGAGGTTTTATGTTCCTTGGTTCTCAGGCTTGGGAGTGGTATCACTTCATTTCAGGAGATAAAGGTGCTGTTCAATTGGAGAATAATGAGGTGATGTACCTCAGTGATATGGATGGCAAAATTATGACCCTCCATGAACTAGTTGAAGGTAAGCCAGGCGTGCATGGTGAACATTATCATTTTACAACCGAAGAGGTTAGAGAAGCTTTTTCTACCAACAACGATGTTACTATCCGAACTCCAGGGAAAACAGAAAAAACTGTGGAAAGATCTGAAGCTCTAGAATTAATGTCAAAAGCCGAAGTTATTCAAGGTGCTAGCCTTACTTCCAATGAATATGGGCATGTGCTATTTGCAGATTTCTTTTTCTTCGTAACAGGTTTTCACGGAACACACGTATTCTCAGGTGTATTATTGAATATTATTATATTCATAAATGTGATTATTGGTACCTACGAAAGAAGAGGTCACTATGAAATGATCGAAAAAGTTGGTCTATACTGGCACTTTGTGGATTTAGTTTGGGTATTTGTATTTACCTTTTTCTATCTCGTTTAAAAAACTTTTTAATACTATACAATGGCACATTCAAACTTACCTAGCGAACACCACGAAAGTCCAGAAGGAACATGGTGGATTTGGAAAGTATTTATCATTTTATTGGTAGTTACCACAGTTGAAGTTGTTTTGGGAATTATTAAGCCTGAAGCTTTACTTGGGCAGTTTTTAGGAACTTCAATTTTGAATCTGATTTTTATCATTTTAACCTTATTAAAGGCATTTTATATTGTAGCAGAGTTTATGCACTTAAAGTTTGAAAAGAAAAACTTTATGTGGACAATTGCCCTGCCAATGTTAATCCTTATTCCTTACCTCACCTTTATTATTCTTTCTGAAGGAGGATATATGGGTGACTTTTTGAAATAAAAAAGATGGGAGATAAAATTCTTCAAAAGGTAGTATTGGTTTCTATACTGATACTACCTTTTTTACTTTATTTTTTCTGGGTCTATGCTCAGGAAGAATCTTTCTTTACCACTTTGGAATACGTTGGTCCTAGAACTTGGGTAGAAAAGGAAATTGATGGTGAATTAAAAGCAGATACTAGCTATTATACCATTCCTGATTTTAATTTTTCATCCCAGGCAGACAGCCTAGTCTCTTCGCAAGAATTGCGAGATAATATTTTGCTAGTAAATTTCTTTTTTAGCACCTGCCCCAGTATTTGCCCAGCGATGAATTTTAAAGTTCAACAGGTTCAGAATCGATTTAAGGGCTATGAACATTTTAAGATCGTTTCCTTTTCTGTTGATCCTAAATATGATACGCCAGAAATTTTAAGGGAATATGCAAAAAGATATGAGGCCATAGATGGCAGATGGCATTTCCTTACAGGGGAGGAAGAAGAAATCTATAAGGTAGCTCAAGGGTTTTTCGCTAATGCTATGAGAGACTCACTTGCAGATGGTGGATTTTTACATTCTCAAAACTTGATTTTAGTAGATTGGGATGGACATATCCGAAGCGGAAGGGATGATAATGGAAATATTAAAGCTGTTTATGATGGCTTGCAAGATGTGGAAATAAATGCCCTAAAAGACGATATAAAGGTGTTAATCGCCGAATTTGAAAAAAAGAAGTCGATAGACGAGTATCAAAACGAAAAAGAAGCCAAAA
>CAXBKQ010000035.1:0-17722 GCA_963976435.1 uncultured Cryomorphaceae bacterium
GACTAGCAAAAAGGTCTGTATGCTGGTAAATACCACCGTTAAAGCTTATTTGTTTATAATCTTTAGTGCTCTCTACCAATCTTCCGGCCCAAAATTCATTGTGACCATCCCAGCTAAATACATGATCTTGATTATAATTATTGATACTTCTGGAATATGAAGCGGCAAAATAATCTCCTAAACATTCATCTAATGTTTCACGTTCGGTGGTTCCAGAATTTGATCCTGTTGCCGCATTTATATAAGCATGGATATATTCATGAATAATTACATCTGCATCTTCAGCATCATCTACACCACCTTCTCCAAATTGCAAACGCCCTGGAATGGTGGGATTAAACTGTGAATTATCATCCCCTCCTAAAGCATGTGGGTCTACTTGAATGGTATAACCAGGAATATTTGTAAATCCAAGGGCATCCATATGTAATTTATGCTCGGTAAGGTGGTAGAGTACATTCACATCTTCAAAGCCTGTTTGACTTCTCCTAAAAAGAAAATCAGGATTCGTTTGAACCGGTGGTGCGATATTCGGTTGGCTGATATTAATAATTTCTACAAAATCATTTTTCAACTCAAAAATCCCATTTGAAAAAGTGGCGAGAACTTGCTTTTGCTTTTTTTCATTTTCCAAAATGGTTAAAGCGGAGTCATTAAAATCAATATATGGACTACCATAATCCTGCATTGCGGTGGTTAGTGGGTCAGGTTCAAAAATATAGCCGTTGATTAGGCTGTCATTAGGACCATCAGCATGGAAGTGTTTTATCTTATTGATTTCATGAAGGATTTCACCATTGGAATAGATAATATCCGAATTCAATTTGTAGCTGTTTTCCAGATGAGCCACATTGGCTGCTATTAATTGGCCATTCTTGGGAAACCAAATTTTTTCTTCAGAGGAAATTTGAGCATCGTATTCATCCTTTAATTCCTCTAATTCAGAAATTGGAAAAGCAGAGAAAGATTCATTAACAGTAAGGGGAACTTGATTCTGAATTACCTTTTGAATAATACCATCATTTCCTTTTACCACATGAATTTTTCCATCGAAAACTGGAATCCCTTGTATTTTAACTTGATAATGAAGATGGAGGGCCGTGAGACTGTTGATACTTTTTTCCAATTCCAGTTCAATATCTGAACCCAATTCAAATTCATTTTTTAGCCAATTCTCAATACTTTCACTTTCATAAAGCTGCTTGTTCATTCTGAAACTAATCTCAGAACCTTGATAGCTATTTGTAGTATAATTAGGGGAATCATTCTTTTGAGCGAGTGCTACAGAGCTGGCCATCATTAGGCCTATTAACAAATTTTTCTTCATGGTCTAAAATTAATAAATCTTTATTTCGTGGAAAACCTCAATTAGTTTAATAATTCGCTGAGCGTCATTTTTGGGAAAGCCTAAAGTATACCCACCTTTAATTCCCATATTCTCATCTATAATATTAATGTTTTCATTTTTTATAAGACGGGAAATGTCATTCATAAGTTTATAGGGAAACTCAATTTTTATTTCTTTTAAAATAAACTGTGTTTCAATTTTGCCATCCTCCAATGCCTCATGAGCGGCTGTTTTATAAGCATTAACCAAACCCGAAACACCTAATTTTGTTCCTCCAAAATAGCGTACTACTATAATTCCAACATTCCACAGTTCAAAGGATTGTATCTGATTGTAGATTGGCATCCCTGCCGAATTACTAGGCTCTCCATCGTCATTCGCCCTAATTTCTGGCTGTTCCGGATTTATCCTATAAGCAAAACACCAATGCCTAGCATCGTGGTATTCCTTTTTAATTTTTTGAAGTTGATCTTTAAATTCATCAACTGTGGTGGCTGGAAAGGCAATGGCGAAAAACTTACTTCCCTTTTCTCGGTAGTCGCCCAGACTGGTGTTTTTTAGGGTTTTAAAATGATCTTCTTTAATTGCTTCCTGCATTAGTCAAAACTATCAAATCCTAGAAGGGCAATGGAAATTAAGGCCAAGGCTATCCCGATTTTATTTTTAACATTCAATTTTTCGGAGAATAGCAATACTGCAAACAAAACACTCAATGCCACAATTCCTACATTATTAATTGGAAATACTATGGAGCTTTCCATATTATTATGATTTAAGGATCGAATAAGGAAATAAATGGATCCATAGTTTGGAATGCCTAGGATTATTCCTGCCCAAATGTTTTTAATCTCCAACTTTATTTTGCTCCTAAAGTGCTGAACCATCAATAAAATAGAACCAAAGACAGCGGCCATCCCAAAAATACTCGAAGTGAAGAGACCATGTTCTTCTGGTGATACAATTTCCTCTTGATTGAAATTAATAAATGTGTCCATTATACCACTGCCGAAAAACAAAATTAAAGGTAGTTTAATATAAAGTCCAGAGGATTTTTTAGCCTTGTCTTTAGCTGTGGTGAGATAAACAGCCAATAGAGCGATGCTTATGCCTAATACTTTTACCAGACCAATACTTTCATGGTAGTAAAAGACCCCAAATAGGACAGGAATGACTAAGGACATTTTAACCGTTATAGAAACCACAGAAACTCCAATTTTCTGGGAGGCAAGTGCCATTAATCGGAATAGCCAAATAAAAATTATGCCCAGAATAAATGCGCTCCAAAACCAATTCTTTTCTGGGATTTCAATAATGGAGGTGTCGAATCCTCTCAAAGCCATTCCCAAACTACTGGCTACTATATAATTTACAATTATTGCCTGAAGGTTATCTATTTTGAATTGATCAAAATATTTAAATATGACGAATATCAAGGTGGAGCAAATGATGCTCAGTACTAGCCAAATCATAAATTGAAATAAGTAAACAAATTGTCTTGCCCAATCTTATCCTTTGCTTCCGGACTGGAATTTAAAACAGGAGCTTTTAGCCCTTGATTAAAATGAATTGGACTTTTAAATACTCTAGCTTCATCCCAAAGATTTGCCTTAATAAAATTCTGAAGAGTGCTAGCTCCGCCTTCCACAATTATAGATTGAATTTCTTCCTTCCAACAAAGTTCCAAGATTTTCTCAAGCTTTTCTTTTGGGGTAATGTCATTATCCATGGCTAGGGTCAATCCTAATTTTTCCTGATCAAAATGAATGGTTTTTGCCTGATTATCAAATATTTTAGAATTTTTTGCAAGCCTATTTTTAGGATCAATCAGCAAACGGATAGGGTTTTGGCCTTTGATTTCACGAACTGTAAGGCTTGGATTGTCGTTTATGGCAGTTTGGGCTCCCACTAAAATACCATCTTCTTGAGATCTCCAAAGGTGTACTATACGTTTAGCACTCATTCCACTAATCCAATTCTGACCTCTTTCATTTTTGGCTCGAAGTTTATCGATAAAACCGTCTTCGGTTTGCGCCCATTTTAAAATTATATAGGGCCTTTTTTTAGTGTGGAAAGTAAAAAATCGGCGATTTAAAAATTCAGCTTCCTTTTGCAGGATGTTTAAAACCACCTCAATTCCAGCATCCTCAAGTTTTTGTATTCCCTTACCATTAACTTTTGAAAATGGGTCCTGGCAAGCAATGATGACCCTTTTTACTTGATGCTTTATTAAGAGGTCGGAACAAGGAGGTGTTTTTCCAAAATGTGAGCAGGGTTCTAGGTTTACATAAATACTGGATTCTTTTAAATGAGATTTATCCTTCACATTTTGGATAGCATTTACCTCTGCATGAGCTTCCCCAGCTTTATGGTGCCATCCTTCTCCAATAATTTCATTTTTATAAACTACTACAGATCCTACAAGAGGATTTGGGCTGGCAGTTCCCAATCCTTTTTTTGCCAATTCAAAACAGCGCTGCATAAAAAGCTCATGCTCCATTTGGCAAATGTAGAATTCGCAGCTTAAAAAAGAATTTATTTTTTGATTTCTTGATAAAAGGCGTATTCCAATTGGCCAATTTTTTTATTCTTTCCAATTTTGATTAGCGTCCTATTAAACTCTTGGACACTATCTTTTAAAGAATCGAGATATCCATTGCGGATGATCATTATGGAATCGTTCTCGAAAACCAAATCCACACCTCTTTTGTAGCGAACGGCATAGCCTGAATTAGGGCTAGCTTCAATTTTTGGTGAAAGTGCATCAATGGCATAGCTATTCCAGTAGCTTCCAATAATTCCAAAATCACCCATATTGGAGATTTCCAGCATTTCTTCTTTGCTGGCTCTATCAGGAACTTTTAATGTGAAATTATTTACCAAATAAATACCAGAAAAAGCATTGCTCGCGGAAATGGCAATTATCAAGGGATAAAAAATCCATTTGTGAATCTTTAAGGAATCAATTAAAAATAGCAGAGCAAGCATCAAATGCAGGTAGCTGAAGGCAAAATAGCGCAGGGGGTAGCTAGAAACCATCCACCAATTGGAAAGTGTGACAAGGAAAAAACTTGCAAGAGCACTCCAAAGGAAAAATTTACTGAGTTTATGGAATTTAAATTTCTTTTTAAAAACCAACAACAAAATCAAAAACAAGAGTAAAGAATAGAAGAGGGCACTATTGGGAGGCTTATTGGTAGTGAATGAAGCTGTTTCCCAAATAAAATGGGCCATCTTTTTTATACCAATCCAAAAGTCGCCAAACCTTATAAATTGGGTGTCGAAGTTGTGAGTTTTATTTGAGAAGGCTTTTGCATAGGCAATAAAACCAAAGGAGAGGATAAAGCTGAAAATCGGATAAATAATATTCTTTCTTTGTAAGGCTGGTTTGATGTCCTTAAAAAAAACGAGGGCAAAAACAATTCCTGAAGCCAAGCTTATCTCTGAGCTCCAAACAGCAAATCCAAAGATCAAAGGAAGTAGAAAGTATAGCAGTTTTTTTGGAAGCCTTTCTCTTTTAAAGAACATCCAAATAAGGAGACAAATGAAAAAATTTTGAGCTAAATAAGGGTGACCTATTAAAACTTGGTTAATAAATGAGGAATGCGGAAAGAAAAGCAAAAGTCCAAGGGCTATTCCTAAGATTTTATTTTTTAATAAATCATAGAGGAAAAATAATATAGCGGCTAATAAAATATATTGAACAGCAACAGAAGCTAGCATAGCAGAAAATCCCAAACTTACAAGTAGCGCTCCTAGCATAGGAATAAAACTTCCCAATCGGTTTTGATTCCAATAATATAAGTCTTCCGAAAAGTGAAAGTCCCGACTCATCATAGCATGGATAGCATGATCTGAATTAAAGCCTTTATAATTGTGAATGGCATAAATTTCAGCGAAACCCCAACAGATGGGAATCATCAATAATCCAAAGATTAGCAAATGAAACTTAGGTGTATTCAATGACATGGCTGCAAAAGAAAACAATTCCTAGATAATAGAAAAGCCCCAGCAAATAAGACTAGCTGAGGCTTTAAACACCTTGTTATTGTATAAAAAGGACTAGGACAGCCTTTTAAAATTATAATTAAGGTATTCAACTAGGTTGAGGGGTATATTGTTGCCTTTTGCAGAATTTAGGCTATAAAGGTTTTTATACTTCTGAATAAGAGTGATCTCGTGGATTTCATTTAAGACGTTTTCCACAAGATTCTTTCTTTCTTCACCATCTTCAATCAACATCAGTCGCTGTCGGATAACATTTGCTAATTCTTTATTGTCGCCTTTTTCCTCTTCGATAAATTTCTTCTTAAAAAAATTTAGAATTTGTGATTGATAATCTTGGATACCCATGACATTGATGTTTAATTATACACCAAGATTAAACCTTATATAATCGAAGAAAAAGCCTCCATGACCAATAATTTAGTGAATAAGCCTCTTTTTTTAGTGAATGGAGGAATTCGGCTTTTAATTAGTCAAATTGCTCTAGAAAGCCTTCTAATTCCTTGTCTCTTACATATTGGGCATAGCATCGTTGTACTGCTAATAGAAAATCGTAATCGTTTAAATGGTTCATTCTTACCTGGGTGAACTTGCAATAAAACATAAAAGCCTCAAGCTCATCCTTGCTAAGTCCAGTAAGACTTATTACGCTCTCCCTATTATTACTTACCTCCAGTTTCTCTCGGTAGGCATCTTCGGCTTTTAAAATGGCCAATTTTCGCAATTGCTTTGGTTTTGAACCGAAGAGATTATAAAGGTATTCTGCAGGGTTTGAAGGACTGGCTCTAATAATTTTCCCATCACCAATTTCATCATTGCTGGGGTAGAGTGGCTCATCTATTTTCATCTCTTTCGGTGCATTGGAGGTGAGTTCATAACTAAATATGCTTACTTCATGCAAAAGATAATTTTGTTCCTCCATCTCCACCAAAGTGTTTTCGAGTAGGGCAGAAGAGTCATTATAAACGAAGTATAAATACTTATAAGAAATATTGGAGAAGACTATAGTATCTCCAAATTGAAGTTTAATTAAAAACTCTCCCTCCCTATTACTTACTGTACCTTTTAGGGTTCTTTTATTAATAACATGAACTTCGGGAATATTTTCTTCGGTTTGCTTATCCTTTATAGTTCCATATAGTTCTTGCCCCTTAGCGGGAAGGCAAAAAATGATTAAAGAAAAAATCATGAAACGAAAGAGCATTTTAATCATGGCATCCTATATTTGAACCTGCATTTGAAACGTCAAGTGCTTTTGGATATTGAATAAAGCAATAATAGAAATAATTTAGGATCATTATGTCGGACGACAAGAAAGTAATTTTTTCAATGAGTGGGCTTAGTAAAACCTACTCATCTAATAATAAAACTGTATTAAAAAATATCTATCTGAGTTTTTTCTATGGAGCTAAAATCGGGATTTTAGGTCTCAATGGCTCTGGAAAATCTACTTTGCTGAAGATAATTGCTGGTGAAGAGAAAAATTTTCAAGGTGATGTTGTTTTCTCTCAGGGATATAGTGTTGGATATTTACCACAAGAGCCGATATTAGAAGCCGGAAAAACGGTGATGGAAATTGTTAAGGAAGGTGCTCAAGAAACCGTGGATATTTTAAATGAGTACAATAAAATTAACGATGATTTTGGTTTACCAGAGGTTTATGAGAATCCTGAAAAAATGGAAAAGCTCATGGCCCGCCAGGCCGAATTGCAAGATAAAATAGATGCCAGCAATGCATGGGAACTAGAAACCACCTTAAACCGAGCTATGGATGCTCTTAGATGTCCAGAACCAGATACCGTGGTTGATGTTTTATCGGGTGGTGAAAGAAGAAGGGTGGCTCTATGTAGATTGCTGCTTCAGAATCCGGATATTTTATTATTAGATGAGCCTACTAACCACCTAGATGCTGAATCTGTGCATTGGTTGGAACAACATTTACAACAGTATAAAGGAACGGTTATAGCCGTTACACACGATCGTTATTTCCTTGATAATGTTGCCGGTTGGATATTGGAATTGGACCGTGGAGAAGGAATTCCTTGGAAGGGAAATTATAGCAGCTGGCTAGACCAAAAATCTAAACGCCTCGAAAAGGAAGAGAAGCAAGAGAGTAAACGAAGAAAAACTCTCGAAAGGGAGCTCGAATGGGTAAGAATGTCTCCTAAAGGAAGACAGTCTAAAAGTAAAGCTAGGCTAAACAATTACAACAACCTTCTAAATGAAGAGCAAAAGGCCAAGGAGGAAAGACTGGAGATTTTTATCCCTAACGGCCCTCGTTTAGGTAATAATGTGATCAATGCAGAAGGAGTAAAAAAAGCTTTTGGTGATAAACTTCTCTACGACAACCTTAATTTCAACCTACCCCCAGCAGGAATAGTTGGTATTGTTGGTCCAAATGGCGCTGGTAAAACCACTATTTTTAAAATGATAATGGATAAGGAAAAGCCCGATGGAGGAGACTTTAAAGTAGGGGAGACCGTGAAAATTTCATATGTTGATCAATCTCACGAAAAGCTTACAGCGGAAAAAAGTATTTATGAAATTATAAGCGAGGGTAATGAAGAAATTGATCTAGGAGGAAGAAGTATTAATGCTAGAGCTTATTTAAGTAGATTTAATTTTGCAGGTGGCGATCAAAGTAAAAAGGTTGGAGTGCTTTCCGGTGGTGAAAGGAACCGTTTACATCTGGCTATGGCCCTAAAAGAAGGAGGTAATGTATTACTTTTAGATGAGCCCACTAATGATCTGGATGTTAACACATTAAGAGCTCTTGAGGAAGCCCTTGAAAACTTTGCCGGTTGTGCCGTGGTTATTAGTCACGACCGCTGGTTCCTAGATAGGATTTGTACCCACATTTTAGCATTTGAAGGAGACAGTGAAGTATATTATTTCGAAGGTGGATTTTCGGATTATGAAGAGAATAAGAGAAAACGACTAGGGGATATTGAACCTAAAAGAGTTCGTTATAAAAAATTGGTGAAAGACTCCTAAACAACTAAATATTTTTAAAGCCCTTCTTTTGGAGGGCTTTTTTTTTGCTATTTAATAGGGAAGACTAAAGACATTGTTCATAGAGATTTAAATAGTCTTGAATACATTTTTCCCAGCTAAACTGAGCAGCCTGTTGCATTTGTCTTTTTGCAAATTCTTGTGGATTTTGCCTCTTCTTTTCTAAACCCCTTTCCAAAACCTGAAGCATATGATTTGGATCAAAATTTTCCCAATAAAAAGCTGCATCACCACCTATTTCCGGTAAACTGCATTTATCGCTGGCAAAAACTGCTTTTCCCTGACTCATAGCTTCAATAAGTGGCATTCCAAATCCTTCCGCCATGGATGGGAATAAAAAGGCTTCACAGTTTTTATAATACCAATATTTATCCTCCTCCTTAATTTTCCCCAATATATGAACTTGCTCGGATAAACCCATAGAATCAATTTCCTTTTTTAAGCGCTTCCCATATTCTGTTTGATGATCTCCAGCAATAAAAAGATGCTGGCCTTTAAGTTTTTGAAAAAGAGGTAAAAGGGAATGGAAATTCTTTTTCTCTGAAAAAATGCCAATAGAAAAGAAAAATTTATCGGCCTTAGCTGAAAGAGGTCTCGAGGATTCAGGAAATTCTTGAAGTAAAACACCATTGTGAATTACATGGACCTTCTTGCCTTTAAGATCTATGTTTTCGCTTAAAACATTTCGGGTATAGTGCGATATGCTGGTGATAATATCTGCTCTATCTATATTTGATTGTAATCGATGCAGGTATTTTTTAGCCTTATGCTCCTCCTTTTCAATTAGAAAATTAAGATCATGAACGGTTAGTATCTGTTTACATCCTTTTGGTGGTTGATGAGAAGGGAATTGTTGTAAGCTATGCCATAGACTTGGCTTTGAACCAAGGTTTGGGAAATAGCGATTAAAAAGATCCACCTTCCTATAGTTAGCAATATTCTCATTTTGATATTGAAAATTGCTGGGTATCAAAAATTCCAGATCCCAATTTCCATGATTTTCCAATAGGGCATTGTGAAAGTTTAAGGAAAATTGCCCGAGGCCAGAATGGAGTTTATTCGTTTTGTAAATATCTAGCAATAGGCTTTTCATCAAAAGGATATCTCTGATTGTTTTATAATAATAAAGAGGTCAAATATAACAGATTGTAAAGTAGTAGGGCTGATCTTGATATGGCTTATTCCTTCTTAAAATAGTTTGGATTAAATAGGATAAACCAGTTTTTTAGAAGGGCTTTTAAAAGATGAAGGTTTTATATTTGTAGGCTAAAACCCCAACTATGACCTCATTAATAGAGGAGAACTACCTAAAAGCACTTTTTCATTTATCCTCCAAAAAAGGTGAAGTAACGGTAAAGGATCTTTCCCAGGAGCTGGACATAAAAATGCCTACTGTTACGAGCATGATGAAGAAGTTTTCGCAAAAAGGTTTGGTGAAATATAAAAGTTATAAGCCTCTAAAGCTTACAGAAAAGGGGAGTAGGGCTGCAGGATTGGTAATTCGCAAGCATAGACTTACCGAAATGTTTTTGGTAGAAAAAATGAATTTTGGTTGGGAGGAAGTGCATGAAATCGCCGAACAAATAGAGCATGTGAAGGCACCAATATTTTTTGAAAGGATGGATAAAATGTTGGGTCATCCTAAATTTGATCCACATGGTTCACCAATACCAGATAAGGATGGAAGCTTGGAACTGAAGCAGTATTTTAAACTTTCAGATGCTAAAGCTGGAGATAAATTTGAACTTCAGGCAGTAACCAATTCTGAGAATGAATTTTTGAATTATCTAAATAATAAAAATCTTCATTTGGGGCTAAGGATAGATATCTTGGAGATTGAGGAGTTTGACGGAAGTATAAGCATAGGTTTTGGAGAGAAGAAGGTTGAGGTTTTGAGTAAAAAAGTGTCGCAAAGGCTTTTAGGAGAAATATTGTAGTCCTCCTTAAAATTTAGCACCTTTGGAATATAATAAGCCTATGAGCAGCAAGCCCGATGATAATATAGTTCCTGATGTTTTTAAAAAGTTTTGTGATTTTTTAGGTAAATATTCTTTGTTTATCATCGGCAGCATCTACCTATTAGCGATTTTAAGTGTAAATGCCATCGCTATGGAAACCTTGGTATTTCTTGCTCCAATCTTATATATTTTAAGTACAATCTTCATTTTTGTTAGCCATGATAAGCCTCGTAAAAAGCTGCTGTATTGCTTTAGTATTATTATTGGATTGGGATTTATAATTGAGTTAATAGCCTTAAATTCTCAAACACTTTTTGGAGATTTTAGTTTTGGTGATGCTTTAGGATTAAAAATATTAGGCACTCCTTTTCTGATCGGTATCCATTGGTTTCTATTGGGCATGGGATCTAATTATTTGATCAGGTTTGTTTTTGACAAAAGGATCAATCAGCTTTTTGGAGCTTCATTCTTGATGATTATTGGCTTTATTATTACCGATCCAGTAGCTCAAAGTTTGGGGATTTGGTCTTGGGATAATTATTCTTTCACCCTTCAGAACTATTCTATACGTTTCCTTGTTTCTTTATTAATGCAGGGGGTGATATTGTATTTTTTGAAAGATGAAAAGAATCAATTTGCTGCCTATTTTTATTTGTTGACCACCTTATTTTTTATGATTAGTAACCTTGTTTTATGACTTGGATTCACCTTCTTATAGTAGTTTCGGTATTCTTGATTATGGAATTTGTCGCCTGGGCACTTCATAAGTATGTAATGCATGGGTTTTTATGGCATTTACATGAAGATCACCATGTGAAGCAACCCGGTTTTTTTGAGAAAAATGATGCCTTCTTTCTAGTCTTTGCCATACCAAGCTTTTTATTCTTCCTTTTTGGGACCATCTATTCCTTGGGCGTTTTAATAAGCATTGCTGCGGGAGTAACTCTTTATGGTATAGCTTATTTTTTGGTGCATGAAGTTTTTATTCATCAGCGATTTAAATGGTTTAAGAATTCGAATAATATTTATTTGAGATCGGTACTTCTAGCCCATAAAATGCATCACAAGCATTTAGGTAAACACAAGGGAGAGAGTTTCGGTATGCTCATTATCCATCCTAAATATTACCGACAGCAATTACAATTGGAAAGGAAAAAAAGAGCAATTGCCAAACAATCCTAATGTTGAATCTGGAAAGCCCAAACCTTTATTTACTTATCCTGTTTTTTTCAGTAATCCTCCCTTTTCTTTGGAGCTTTGAGAGAAAAATGGTGGCATATTCCAAAAGCTTTGCGCCATTATTTTTAGGGATTTTAATTGTAGGTAGCTTTTTCATCATTTGGGATATAATCTTTACCCATTATGGTATTTGGGGATTTAATCCCAGGTATTTATCCGGCATATACATATTTAATTTACCCCTAGGGGAATGGTTATTTTTTGTGATTATTCCCTTTTGTTCAATTTTTATATACCGGGTTTTTAATTATTTCCGAAAGTCTCCAGTGCTTGAAAAATCGCATAGCTATATAAGCTATTTTTTATTGGGATTTTCCTTGGTAATGATGCTGATCTATTATGATAGAAGCTATACCTTCATGACTTTCAGTTTATTAGCTATTTTGATTTATATCCATTTAAAAGTTCTAAAAACCAAATGGATGGGAAGATTTTATATGTCCTACCTGTTTGTTCTTATTCCCTTTTTTATGGTTAATGGACTACTAACAGGATCCTTATTGGAAGAGGAAGTAGTTTGGTATAATAATTTGGAAAATATGGGTATTCGCATAGGCACCATACCTTTTGAAGATGCCTTTTATGGAATGATATTAATACTGGGAATAATTAGCTTTTACGAATATTTTGGTAGAAGGTGGAAAATGGATTTTCCTCAGGATAACTGAACTGAATATTCTTCTTGATCTAAAATAACTTCTACATGCTCCATCATTGAGGTGGAAAGAGAAAGTCCTTTAAAATCTGCCTTTACGGGGAATCTCTTATGGTTTCGATCTACCAATACCACTGTTTTAATTTCTTTTACATCAAATTCCAAAAAGTGTTTTACGCCGTAGATTAGCGTGGCTCCAGAATTTAATACATCATCCACAACGATAATGGATTTATTCTTGTATTCTAAAATCTCAGGTTTAATGGTGATTTTGTCGCTTAAAAGGTCTTTTTTGTTTAAAAAAATACTGTGAAGGGAAATTTTTAGAGGAGAAATATGGCGAAGAACTTCGGTTAATTTATGAGCTAAAAGTTCACCACCAGCAGAAATTCCCGCAAGAATAAGTTCTTTGTCCTCGCTATTATTTTCATAAATCTGCCAGGCAATTCTATTTATTCGATCTACAACCTGCTGATGATTTAATACTTCCGTACCTATTGAATTTGCCATTAACACTATTCTTTCTACAAATATAAAATTAGCGAGCAATAAATTGGAAAAAGAATTCTTTTCCCTCTCTAGGTTTTATACTATTATATGATTTCTCCAACTTCCAAATTTTAAAATGCTCGGAAAAAAGTTCTAAATATTCTTCCTTAGAACCTCCAAATGGTGGTCCTTGTTCGGTTAATGGAAAATCAAATAATAAACCGATTAACTTTCCTTGTGGCCTTAATAATTGATGGCAAGAACGGACATAATTTTTCCTCAAATGTGGGTCAATAGCACAGAAAAAGGTTTGTTCAATTATGATTTCAAAAGTGTCTTCTAGACTAAAAAAATCTTGTACCAACATTTGCTCCTTAGGAAAATCTGGACATCTATCAAAAAAATTTTGAAAGGCTTTGGGAGAAAGATCAACAATCCAAATATTTTTAAAATCATTTCTCCATAACCATTCTGCTTCATAAGCATTGCCTGCTCCGGGAATTAATATTTTAATATCCTTATGGCTAATTCTTTGAAAATAGGAACTTAGGCTAGGGGAGACATGGCCAATATCCCATGGCGTTTCATTATTTTGATATCTTAACTCCCAATATTCTTGCGACATTAGTAATATTTAAGCCCAAAATTAGGGCGGAATTTTAAACTATAAATGGCTTGTGAATTATTTTTAGCTAAAAATCAATAGATTGAATAAAAAGGATTTTTTTAAATTAATGGCAGAGGTAAATGCCATGCCTTATGGCCGAAATTCGGATCGTGGGAATTATAATCTGCTTGGAATTGAAAAAAGAGGAACCTGCAGTAGCAAACATGCTTTTCTAAAATCTAAGGCCGAAGAAATGGGTCTTGATGAAGTGGAATTAATACTTTGTATTTTTAAAATGAATGTTTTGAATACTCCCACTTTAAGCAAAATTTTAAAGGAGCATAATTTAGCTTATATACCTGAGGCCCATTGCTTTTTGCGAATAGATTCTGATAATTATGATCTTACTTTCCCCGGATCCAATAGCTTGAAAATAGAGAAGGATATTTTAATTTCTCAAAATATTGAGCCCCATCAAATTGGGAATTATAAAGAAAAATGGCATCGAGGCTATTTAGAATCTTGGCTTCGATTGCAAAAAATGAATATGAGCTTAGAAGATTTATGGGAAATTAGGGAAAGTTGTATACAACAGCTGTCTATAGCTTAATCAAATTCTAAGGAAACACGGGTGTAATCCCATTCCATTATAAGTTTTAAGCTCGGATCTTCCTCAAACCTAATGGTGAATTGTTCCACCTCTTTATCCGTTTTTTCTACCGGTACATTTATTTTCAATACATCGTATTGTTCTTCTCTGCTCGGTTTTCCATCCTTCATTCTAACACCCCATCCATATTCTTTAGAATTGAATATTATGGTCCATTCTTCTTCATTGGGAATTGTCCAAAGGGTATATGTTCCTTTTTCTAAAGTTTGTCCATCAATTTTCAGATCTCTACCTGTACTAAAGGTTGAAGCTTCATTAGCTCCAGTACGCCACACTTCGTTGAAAGGAACAAGCTGACCAAAAATCTCGCGGCCTTTTTTATAAGGACGGTTATAGTAAACACTCAAATCAGAATTATTCAGACTATGAGTGATAATTTCCTCCGGACTATGGGATTTGGTTTGATATCTTAAAACTCTAAGAGAAATGTAAAGAATAGCTGTTAAGCTGACTACTACGATAAGAATCCATTTAACTATTTTTTTCATTTTTCTCCTTGATTGATATTTCAAATGTATAAAACTGGAATGGATAAAAATTTTTTAATTAGATGATACTAGAAAATAGTTAGACCAGTAGTTTTCTTTCAAAAAGGGCGATACTTTCCACATGGGAGGTATGTGGGAATTGGTCTACCAAAGAGTATTTTTTGAGCTCATAACCAGCCTCTGCCAAAATCTCCATATCTCTTGCTTGAGTGGCGGGGTTACAGGAAATATAAACCATTCTTTCAGCTTCCAACCTAATAATTTTTCTCAATGTTTTTGGAGCAATTCCAGCCCTTGGTGGATCCATAATTAAGGTTCCAATTTTTCCATGATATTCTGGATTTTCCAATAAAAACTTTCCTACATCATTGGCATAAAATTCCAAATTTGAAAGACCATTCATCTGTGCGTTTTTTAAGGCATCCTCCACTGCTTCCTTTACAATTTCCACCCCAATAATCTTTTTATCTACGCTGCGTTTAGCCAATAATTGGGTAATTGTGCCAGTACCAGAAAATAGATCTAAAACTATGGGCCTTTGTCCCAGTTCTTTTTCAAACACATAGTCCAAAGCCTTGTTGTATAGCCGTTCTGCGCTATAGGGGTTGGTTTGGAAAAAGCTTTCTAAGCTGATTTTAAAGTCTAGTCCATTAATTTCCTCAATTAAAGTATCACTACCGTATACCAATTGTCTTTTGCCATCGCTGGTATTGGGTCTATCTCCTCTATCATCATTAATACTGTGTAGGAAACCACTGAGTCTATCTCCCAAAATATCGATGAGTAAATTTTTAAACTCCTCCAATTTAAATTTTTCAATTTCTGAGGAGCTGGTTACCAAATTAATAAGTAAACTATTGGTTTTAAATGATTTGCGAACAGTAAGAAATCTACAAAAGCCACTGTGCTTTTTTGGGTGCCAAGCGCTGTGATTTTGTGAGCTAAAGAATTCACTAATTCTAGGCATAGCATTTTCCAACTGGGCATCAAACATACCCGTATCTTTTTCTAGCTTTTCCACGGAAAGCCATTGGCCTCTTTTTTTAAAGCCTAGAGCAAAACCATCACTTTCTTCACCAGTTTTAGGATCGCTAACCACGGCGGAAAAGGAATATTCCATTTTGTTGCGATAGTTGAAATGACTGGGAGAGGCCATAAATTCATCCAAGAGTTCTTCGGCATTGGAAAGCTTGCCAATCCTCTTAAAAAGATCAATACTAGTTTTGCGCTTATAAAAATGTTGATCCTCTATTGATAAGGTAATATAGGGCGCTCCCGGTATAGGATGATAGGGGTTTGGGCACTCCTTTTCCGACCTTTTTAAAACCTCTAATAATTTAGCTTCAGCAAAAGATCGCTTTACTTTAACCATTTTCACCTTTACCATTTGTCCGGGAATGGTATTAGGTACAAAGACAATATATTGGCCTTGTTCAGTATCTATTTTGGCTATTCCCTTTCCTTCAAAGGCCAGATCGTCAATTTGTAATTCTACAATTTGAAATCTATGAAACAATCGCTGGTTTGTCATGGCAGCAAAAATAGCTAAACGTCGATTATATTTTGAATCAAATTTTTGGGAATATGAATTGCCGAGAGCAAAATTCGATTTCTCTTTTATTCCAATTATCTTTGCCCAATATTGGCCTTTAGCCAAGGTTTTTTAAAATTAAATAAAAGAATATGTCAGTAATTCAGAATAGCCTTAGTTCCAAAGAAGCAATGGAGCTAGAAAATAAATATGGAGCCCATAATTACCATCCATTACCTGTTGTTTTAGATAGGGGTGAAGGTGTTCATGTTTGGGATGTAGAAGGGAAGAAATATTATGATTTTTTATCTGCATATTCGGCTGTAAACCAAGGACATTGCCATCCTAAGATTATTGGAGCCATGGTAAGTCAGGCGAATAAACTAACTCTTACCAGTAGGGCATTTTACAGTTCTCGCTTGGGTGAGTATGAAAAATTTGCCAGTGAGTATTTCGGTTTTGATAAAATATTACCAATGAATACTGGCGCTGAAGCTGTGGAAACAGCTTTAAAAATTTGTAGGAAATGGGCTTATGAAAAAAAGGGCATTCCCGAAAATCAAGCGCAGATTATTGTTTGTGAAAATAACTTTCATGGAAGAACAACCACTGTAATTTCCTTTTCAAATGATGAAGTAGCTAGAAAGAATTTTGGTCCTTATACTCCCGGCTTTATAAAAATTCCATATAACGATTTACAAGCTTTAGAAGAGGCCATGGTTGGTAATGCAAATATTGCAGGTTTCTTGGTAGAACCTATTCAGGGTGAAGCTGGGGTTTATGTGCCAGATGCAGACTATATTGAAAAAGCTCAGCAAATTTGTAAAAAACACAATGCTTTATTTATTGCTGATGAAGTTCAAACAGGTATTGCCAGAACGGGTAGCTTATTGGCAGTATGCGGAAATTGTAGTTGTGGAAGCTCTTGCGAAAAGCAAGCTCAAAGTTCTTATATCCGACCAGATCTATTGATATTAGGTAAGGCCATTTCAGGAGGTGCCTACCCAGTTTCTGCGGTATTGGCGGATGATGAAATAATGAATGTTATTCAGCCAGGACAGCATGGATCTACCTTTGGTGGAAACCCAATTGCTGCAGAAGTAGCCATTGCAGCACTGGAAGTGGTGAGAGATGAATCTTTAGCGGCTAATGCAAGAAAACTTGGAGAATTGTTTAGATCTGAACTTTCTAAGTTTATTGAAACTACAGAATTGGTGAATGGTGTTAGAGGAAGAGGATTGTTAAATGCCATTTTAATTAATGATACAGAGGATAGCAGTACAGCTTGGGATCTTTGCATCAAATTAAGGGATAATGGCCTATTGGCTAAGCCTACACATGGAAATATAATTCGCTTTGCACCACCATTAGTAATTACCGAAGAGCAATTGCTGGATTGTGTAGAAATCATCAAAAAGACCATTTTGGAATTTGAGAGCTAGAATTCATGTTATAAAATCAAAAAAGCCTTGCATTCCGCGAGGCTTTTTTTGATTATAACAAACTAATAATCCGAATATTTCAGAAAACTAAACCTTAATTCACGACTCTATAAATGATAAGCTAATGAATCTGCAAAATAAACTAGGAGATAGAGAAAGTAAATTATTTTAATCCTAGCCCAAGTCTGGTTAATCTGGCTAAGATTCTTTTACCACATATTTCACCTGTGTCCTAAATAAAAATTATCGCTAATAAGAAACAATTTAATTCTGTTCATTTT
>CAXBKQ010000036.1:0-16305 GCA_963976435.1 uncultured Cryomorphaceae bacterium
CCGAAAAATTGAAGTTCTCTTTAACATGTCGCAAAACATGCTTTTGAAAACAACTGGACTTGCTACCTTTGAATGGACATTTAGAAGCGGTCATGTTGCTTACTTAATTTAATTAGAAATTAGCAATTATGAGAAGAAAAAGATAAGGATTTAGGAAGAGACAAAGGCCTTGAGCGTTAACCTCAAGCGCCAATTAAATCCAAACTTTGAAATTTGGAAGGGTTGGTTCGATTGGGATTGGACTTCCGAGCTTGTGTTCATGGGTGTTTGCCCTATTCGTAATCAGCTATTGGAGTTGATTAAGCCTAAAAGAAGCCCCCCAACAAGAAGCATTTAAATGTAGTATATCCAAAGATATCTTACTATAGTATTATAAAAACACGATAAAATTTTTGACTGGTTAAAAGAACGACTGGGGTTTAAAACGAATCTATCTCCTGAACTATTTTCCGTTCAATATTGCCATTTTGTTTTATCTAAATTATGCCAAGTCCATCCTTCTTCTATTATTTACTAAATTTACCTTTTACCCTTCGAAATATTTTCACCATGAAAACGCTCTCATTTCTATCTTTTTATTTCTTAATTGCCTCAACGACTTTTGCTCAAAACTTAAACTGGGTCAATGCAATTAGCAAGGATGACTACCTTGTCCCTAATGGTCTTACTACAGATCTTCAAAAAAATGTAATCATGGTTGGTGAATTTCAGGGGACAACTGATTTTGACCCAGGGCCAAATGTTTTTTCTTTATCTAGTCAAAATTCTAATACGCGAAATAGCTTTATTCACAAAGTGGATTCCAATGGAAATTTTGTTTGGGCTAAATCACTGAGATCTGTTCAAGGCAATGCCCTTTTGGATGTTGCAGCCGATAAAAAAGGGAATATATATGTGGTCGGTTCTTATCAATATAAATTTGATATTGATCTGGGGCCAGGCACCTCTTTATTCCCAAGCACTTATTATCCTGGGCGTGGAGCGATGGTTATGAAATTGGATTCTACCGGCACTGTTTTATGGGTGAAAGCAATGCAAGGAACTACTGGTAATTCCAGAATTAACGCCTTTTCAATTATCCTCAATGATTCCAATCAAATTTTTGTTTCAGGTTTCTTTAATGGAACCTTAGAATTAAACCCAGATGGTATGGTAAGTAACATTGTTACTACTCAAAATAGTTCTGACCATATTTTTTGTGCGAAACTTGATTCTGTTGGGGACCTAGTCTGGTTTAGAAGTATTATTCAATCACCATCTAATTCTAGATCTTATGATATGACCATAGATTCGGAGGGAAATCCATATTTAGTTAGTATACACTCTTTATCGATAATTATTACCAAGTTGAATAACAATGGAGTTTTTCAATGGGATAAATGGATCTCGACCATTGCGGGACGCTGCAGAAGCCAATCAATTTCCTCTGACGGAAAAGGGCATATGTATATAGCAGGTCATTTCACGGGCACTTTAGGTCCAGGCCCTGGACAAATCGCTCCCACTGTAATTTATGAAACTCCGTTTGTTTATAAACTCGATACTGCTGGAAATTTAGTTTGGCACTGGGCTCCAGTTAGGTTACAGCCGTTTGGTGGCGGATATTACCCAAAGCTATGTTTGGATACAACAGGAGAGGTCTTTGTCACTGGTGAGTATAGCGGGACTCTTGACTTTGACCCGGGCCTAGATACCTTTACGTTAAAAAGCAAAGCATCATCTGATTTCTATGTTATGAAATTGTTGAAGA
Source organism: uncultured Cryomorphaceae bacterium (assembly GCA_963976435.1). Taxonomy (GTDB): domain Bacteria; phylum Bacteroidota; class Bacteroidia; order Flavobacteriales; family Schleiferiaceae; genus CAKZNE01. The sequence goes on from CAXBKQ010000036.1 coordinate 1,751, forward strand.
ATGGAGATTTGGGGTGGGTGAGGTCTATTGGTGATTCGAGCAGGGATAGGTCAACTGCCATTAGTGTCGATCTAAATGATAATGTCTATGTTGCAGGGACCTTTGATGGGACCAATTCGGATTTTGACCCGGGAAATTGTCAGGCTTTGATTAGTGCCCCAAATGGCGGCATTTTTCAGTTAAAACTAAGCCCTTATGATCCAAATTTGATAGTTAAAAACTCGGATACGATAAGCTCGAATGCGAATGGAGCCACAAATTTTCAATGGCTGGATTGTGATAATAATTATACTCCTGTTGGGATCGGGGATACTCTTGCCCATTTCAATCCCACCAGTAATGGAAACTATGCGGTGACTTATACTTTGGATGGCTGTATAGATACCTCAGATTGCTTTTTTGTGGGAGATGTGAGTTTTTCACAAACAGAAATAGGCAATTTAAATGTTTACCCAAATCCAACCAGCGGCATTGCTCATATTCCAATGGACAAGTTTGATTTCCAAAGAGTGTCCTTTAGATTATATGATGGAATTGGGAGATTAATTTATCAAGGTGAGGCATTTAATACTGATGAACAGTTGGAAATAACTATTTCAGGTCGACCCGGCTTCTATGTTTTGGAGTTAATCTTTGATTATAAAAAGTCATACCGTACTAAAATCTTGAAAGAATAATATTATCTGTTACACAACTTCAATTTAATAGTTTCGCTGATCTTAATTGCCGTTAACACCTTAAGAAAACATCAATAGCAAACCCACTATTATTTGACATTTTATCTTAAAAGAAAAGCATTTTTTTTGAATAAATTTTAATCAAAAAGTGAGGTTCCATGGGTTTGATTATCAATGCAATAAATTCATTGATTGTGGTTTTTGTTATAAAAGGGTCAAAATATTTGTGATTTAATTTTGTAGAAAAATGTATATCTTCGGATAGATAAAATGGTTTCTCATCTATATAAAAAGATTTATTTATTGAAAATTATTTCTAACCAAAATTTCATTGATGTCGCACTTTAAGTTTCTAATATCGCTTTTTGTCCTACCTTTTTTTTCCTATTCCCAAAACGATAATTACCATGCTTTACAGGGTTTTGTAGACGGCTCTTTTGTGGTTGTTTCTTCTAATACATTGAAGGTAAAAATTGACGAAAGATATACCGATTACGATTTAAGCTCTCTTGACTATAAGGTATACCTATCCAAAGACAACCCTCTTTCTGGAATTGTGAGTTCAATTGCCAATCAATCCACTGGGAATAGTACAATAAAACGAGGGAAGAACTTTTTAGATCTAAACCTAGGGACGAGTCATGCGGCGGGTTATTATGTTTTAGAAATAAAGGACAGTAAAGGGGAGGCATCATATCTTAGGTTTTATCATGACACGGGTCTTTCTGGACCTTAGTTTTAATCGAAATTAGCTGTTGTTATGATTAAAAACTATAAATATTTTTTATTGTTTTTGCCCTTGTTTAGTGTTATGGGTTCCTGCAAAACCGATATCAAAATGCTAAATATTCAAATTGAATCCGAGGGAAAAAATTACCGAATAGGACTGAATCCAACGGATCAAAGTTCAAAAGACCAAGAATTTTATTCCATCAGGATGGATGTTAGTTTTCAGGTTGAGCAGGATTTTAAGAGTCTGTACGATCCTGAGAAGTTTGATTATGTGATGAATAACATCTGTAAGGATTTTAAATTCATCGATGGTGTAGATACTATATCCTGCATCAACAATTTCACCACATTTAATGGGGGGCAAAAAAGCATTTCCTTGATATGCCTCTTTCCAAAAACTATAGAAAATGCGGATCGCATTTTTATCCGCAAAAATTACTTTTCCACTACATCGCTAATCCAAAAACTTTGATATGCTTAAGGAAAAATCGCTAAAAAGAATTTCCGTACTTCTTCTGTTATTATTTGTGAATCAGATATTTTTTCCTTCGGTGGCCTTTGCTGTTACAGGAGGGCCGGGACAGCCGGAATTGGAGAGTTTTACGCCATTTAATAGCTCTGATATGGTGGATCCTTTTTCGGGAGATTTTAAGTATAATATTCCGTTATTAAATGTGCCTGGACCAAATGGAGGATATCCTATAAATATTGGTTATTCTGGAAATTTGGGGACTGAACAGGAATCTGGATGGGTTGGTTTAGGATGGAGTTTAAACCCAGGAGCCATTAACCGTCAACTAAGGGGCCTTCCGGACGATTTTGATGGCACTCAGAAGGTTGAACGGGAGCGTAAAATGAAACCCAACCGAACCTTTACCCTGGGTGTAGGCACGGCGTTTTCTGAATTGTTTGGATTCGATCTTAGTAAAAAGAGTAAAAGAATTAATTTTGGTCTCAATGCAAACTTAAATCTTACTGTCAATAATTATAGCGGGTTTAGCTTAGGCCTAGGGATAGGGATGAATTCAGGATTTGCTTTGATTGAAAACAAAGCTGTTGAACCCAGTGATGGACTCATTGAAATAGGCATGGAAGAGGAAGAGCCTGTTGATGACGGAGTTATTGAAAGTATCAAACTAAGCTATGCTTTTAGAGCAAGGCAGTGGCTGAAATACGCCAAGGTTCCTTTTCGCAAAGACAAGATGGTTGGGCAATTCAAATCGTCACTAGAAAGAGGTTTGATTAATTCTTTAACAAACCTACCATCTTCTGCTTTTTTTGCAGGATCAGGAAGCAGCCTTTTGGAAATTGATTTCCCTCGGACCTCAAATTCCTTCACTTTTGATGGTAAGCTCGGCGCTGACCGTGTTGGCCTTACATCTGATCTAGAATTCACTCTTTTTTATTCGCAACAAAATTATTCAGAAAGTAGTATTGATTATCCAGCTTATGGCTATATGCACACCGAAGCAGGCGCAAAGGATGAAGAAGCAATGATGGATTTTTATTCGGATAAAAAGTCGTCTTTAGGTGCCTCATCAGCCTTTTTACCTGTGCCGGTTCTTACTAACGATGTTTTTAGTGTTACAGGGCAAGGAGTAAGCGGCGCCTACCGCGCCCAATTAGGTACGATACCTATGTTATCCACACCTGAGGTAGAAAGTGCGACAAATTCCTATGGTTTTGGATTGGATTTAGGCGCCTCCGAATCGGCCATAAAGGCTGGATTTAACCCAAAAGCTTCTTTTACCAAGAGCAATTCAGGAAGATGGACCAGTGGCGATGCTGCAATTGGATGGTTTACAGAAGATTTAGGATTATCTGCCTCTGAGAGCACCACTTTTGAACAAAATGCCTTTATCAAATTAGGGGATTTGACCGATAACCAGTGGAACAGCAATAGCATATTAAAGAATGCGAACGCCCTTCGTTTTAATCTTAAAAATGAATTTCATGGGTTAAGCTGGAAACCCAAGGTTGTATCGCAACTGTATCCTCGAACAGGGAGTAGTTTTACGGTATCAAAAGCGGATCGTATTCGTAAGGAACGACCTGCGCGCTCCAATCTTTTCAAATATTTTACCACAGCACAGCTTGAGGATATTATTGGGGATACTGAAACCCACCGTCAAATAGGCCTTTCTACTACAGCTTTAACAACGGATGGGGATGAAATAGTAGTGACGAGTGAAATTAGTCAAGAATTGCCAGATGGGGATCAGGACGCTTCTTTAATTCACCAAATAGAGGTCGAAAATAATGGGGTAGACTACGTTTATGGGATTCCTGTTTTTACCCACTATAAGGTGGACAAAACCTTTTCGATAGCTCCACCCGAAGACTTTGGCGACATTCGAGGAAACGTTAATGTGGAAACTAAAGAACATTCCAATCAGAACGAAAGTGGAAGGGGGGCTCTTTATAACGCAAATACTGTTGATGGATTTGCTCATGCCTATTTACTTACGGAGATCTACTCCAATGATTATGTAGATATTACCGATAATGGTCCAACTGAGGATGATTTTGGGAGCTATACAAAGTTCGATTATTTGAAGCTTTATGATGATTTCGTGTCAAGATCCCCGGCGCATACTTCATCTCAAACGGTTGGTTCTTATGTAGCTGGGGTTAATAACGATGAGGATGATGATATGGCCACCTATTCTGAGTCTAAAAAAGATATTTACTATTTAAGGAAAGTAGAAACCAAAACCCATTATGCAGAGTTTCAATTGGCCGTTAGAGGTGATGATTTTGCACGTAAGCCAGGAACTACAACGGATCAAAAACTGGCTAAACTTCAAAAGATTACCCTATATAAAAAGAATGGAACAGACCCGGCTACGGAGATAAAAAGTGTGGAGTTTGAGTACAATGATGATGAGTCTTCAGCTGGGTTAATGCAAGGAGCGCAAGGCACTACCAATGGAAAGCTCACTTTAAAACGAATTCGGTTCACTTTTGAAGGCCAAAAAACAGATACCTATCTCAATCCATTTGAGTTTGACTATTATAATACGGGTGTAGACTTTAGCGAAGGGGATTCAGATAGATGGGGAAAATACCAGCCGGATGAGTATAATGATTTTAACAACAATTATTTATACCCATATGTGGCCCAAAACCGAGACTTGGATGATGATGGTTCTGTAGACTCCGATGATTCGGATTTAAGGGATACTTGGGCCAGTGCTTGGCGGCTAAAAACAATTGGCCTTCCCACTGGCGGTGAGGTGGAAATAAAATACGAAAGCGATGATTATGGCTATGTTCAGAATAAAAAGGCTCAGGATATGTATCAAATTATGGGCATCGGGGAGGTCGGAGAATATTCTCTAAGCAGTAATCGTATTTACATTAAGTTAAAAGAGCATGTAGCTTCAGGATCTGCCTCCTTAGCCCTTAAAGAGCAGTTGGAAGCAGATATGGAGCATGTATATTTTAAGGCTTTGGTAGTGTTAAAAGATAAGCCCGCTCAATATAATGTCCACGGCCCTTTATTACAGGATGGGGATGTTAAGGAATTTATTGATGGATATCTAGAATTCTCTTCCCTTGGTTTTGATGAAAGCTGTGAAACTTCTGAAGGGGGTGTTTATCAATATGCTTATGTAGATGTTGCCAATGGCAGTGGTGGTGAAAACGCAATCCGCTTGGCTGCTGCGAATTATCTCCGCTTAAATGGTGAGCTATTGAACTCAAGCATAGATATAAACTTTTCGGGTACTCAAACTCCCAGTGAGCTCATTGACATAGCAAGTTCTATCATAAAATCTGCCACAAGCAATAAGGAGATGAATCGCAATTTTATAGAAACGGTTCTTGGGCCAAGCAAAAGCTACTGCAGTGATTTGGGGACTAATTTTCCATCTATTGTTCGTCTTAATGCTCAAAATCAGCATAAATATGGGGGTGGATCTAGGGTCAGTGAAATTTTGGTGAAGGACAATTGGAATATCATGGAAGGAACCGAGTCCACCTTTAATATGAAGCAAGTATTCAGCTATCAGACTGAAGAAGGATTCACCTCTGGGGTTGCAGAATATGAACCACTAACGGGTGGTGAGGAAAACCCTCTCCGTCAACCTCATTATTATTCTTCAGAAAGGGCTTTTTTAAAGGATGAGGGGTTGCTTTTTGAATTACCAGCAACAGAGGCACTATACCCTTCGCCCAGAGTAGGATACTCAAGAGTGGTGGTTGAAAACATTCCTGTAAATACCAATGGCAGCGCTATCAGTGACTATTCATTAAGCTCTAATGGAATAGTTGTAAATGAGTTTTATACTGCCAAGGAGTACCCCGTTAATTCCAGTGCCACTGCCCCTAAAAAGGTGAATATGAGTACCCTCACTGAAGTGTCAAAATGGATAGGTGGAAAAAACTTTTTTCAACCGGGCTTTAGTCAAGGATATTATACTGAACTAAATGACATGCATGGCAAGCCCAAAAGTGTAAGCACCTACAGTTCTACCTTAGGGACGGATGAGGCACCATTTCAATCAACAACCTATTATTATAAAACGATGAATGGTTTTACCGAAGGAGCCTCGAACCGTCTGGATAATTCGGTAGAGGTGTTAACCAATGATGGAGCTGTAGAAACAAAAACTATTGGACAAGTATCTGATGGATGGGCAGAAATGGCAGAATCCAAAACAATCACTCAAGGTGGAGAAATTAAAACAAATTTGGATATGTTGTTCATGGGATCAATGTTACCCATTCCAATTCCAACGGCAATTCCAAGCGTGGATTATAGCTTTCGGTTAAGAAGAACTCTTGTACTTAATAAACTGGTTAGTAAAACAGGTATTATTGAAAAAGTGGTAACCCAACAGGAGGGGCGAACGACCATTGTAAACAACCTACTTTTTGATTATGAAAATGGACAGCCTTTGCTTACTCAGGTGTTGAATGATCATGATAAGCCCATATATTCTTATAATCGTCCTGAACACTGGGTAAACAGTAACTTCAAGCATCCTTGGAGAAATTGGTGGGCCACTGTTACTAATACACAATGGAAGGGAATTATTCAAAATGGAGATCTTATTTTGGCTACGGGTGGAACCAAATATTGGGTGGAGGATGCTGAAAATGGAGTCTTAAAAGATGAGTCGGGTACTTCTCTTACGATATCGGCTGGAAGTTTTGAAGGAACCATCATCCAATCGGGGTATACGGGAAGGTCTGGAGCCATGTCTTCCCAAATTGTTTCCTTAACGGACCCATCTGCCCTCGGAAATAGGGAATTTGACCTTTTTACAAGCTACAGCGATAAAGCCAATTGGCTAACAGACATTCAAAACGATCTTAACGAAGGCAGTCTTAGTTCAGCAACTCAGTATTACAATTGTGATGAAAACCCATTAGAAGATTGCTCTAGCCCAAGTGCAACTTTCTGCCCAACCATAGAGACAGAATCCAATGCCTTACGATTCCGCGATCCTACAAAATCTGTAACAGACTATGCCAGTTTAGTTTTTCCAACAGAGTATGAGGATGAAATGGGGGATTTTACCTTGGAAAAATTGGGTAATCAGGTTCGTGCTACCAATGGCAGTGTGGTTCTTATTTTGAATTGGGATGATCCTCATAATTTATTTCCGGAATGCATGCCGGGGGTACTAGAAGCAGGGGTTACACTTTATGGCCATGATGTGAAAAACTACGAAGTGTTGGAAAATGGAAATTATTCATTGGTCCAGGCCGATATTGACAATAACCCTACACGCTATAAGGATTGGCATGATTACAAAACAGTCCAATCCTTAAAAAATGTGAACCAAAGGGGGTATACCGATGATAATTCAACGGATGGGTATTTTGGAACTCATTTGGATGAAGATGGCGCCTACGATCTATTTATAGATTATAATTTTGGAGCTGTTCCGGATAACAATACGGCATGGGTGAACCAGGGAAAAATAGTGGAGTACGATCCTTTTGGGAATACCTTAGAGATTGAAAATGCCATCGGTATTTCGTCTTCTGAAATGTTTAATGAGGACCATACCCTTGTAACGGCCACGGCGGTTAATGCCATCTACAAGGAGATAGGATATCAAAATTTTGAAAATTTAAGTGGTACCTGGTCTGATGTACATGGGCATATTGGATTTGTTAATACGGCATACCCCACCATCAATACCAGTTCGGCTCATACGGGTAATCATTCGCTAAACGTAACTTCCAGCACGGAATTGAAATTGGAAGAGCTCGAAGATGATAAACAATACAGGCTCAGTTTTTGGCAACAAACCGGCACCAGTGTATTAACTATCGGATCAAACTGCACCTTAGATGCTGAAAACATTGATGGTTGGGATTTAATTACCTATACTTTTAGTTCTACCTCTTCTGGGACGGCCGCCATTTCCTTTATCGCAACAGGTGTAATTGATGATCTCCGTTTTTACCCTTCAGATGCCGCTATAAAAACTTTTGTTTACGATCTAAATACCTATCGACTTATTGCCCAGTTGGATGCGAATAATTTCGCCACCCTATATGGATATAACGAAGAAGGGACATTAAGTCAGGTAAAAAAAGAAACAAACCGAGGGATACAAACTATTTCCAATAACGTTGTGCACCGCCAGAAATAAGCATCTAATCATTAAACTCGCAAAGTCATGAACAACATGCTCAAAAAATTATATCAGCCCTCAGAGACAAGCAGAAAATGGATTTTGGATAGGTATAAAACACTTCACTGTTTGCTATTTGATTATCGCCCATTATTGTTTTTAATCTTATTATTTGTCTTCAGCAATTTGGCACAAGGAGCAGAAGAAAAAAGATCAAGTTCCATTGCAGTTAAAGACGCAACCACCAGCACCCAGCTGAGTGTTCAGGATCGTTTTTTTGGCAGTTCCGCGTCCTACCTAACAGGACAAGATTACAATGGGCGCCTCAAGGTTAAACTTTATTTTGATCGGGATTATGAAACCAATCCTACGATGTTTTTGGGAACCCAAGATTTTCAGGTGGTGGTGGGCTACTCGGTGGTTCTTACTTTACCAAATACTTCGACTGTAACCAAAACAGGAACCCTTTCTGTAAAATACGACCCAGCAGAAGGCGGTGAAATACTAGACCATGTGGAGAATGACCACAGTCGTTATGATAATAGTGGCATCATAGGTAACTATAATGTTACCAAGGCGGTGGTGTCGGTTACCTCTATTTCCCTTCAAGATTTGGGAGGTATTGGTTTGTTGGGATTTTCTCCTGATAATGTGATTTTAGAAGCAGAATTGATATCGGAACGTTTTCTGGATCTTAGCACAACAGCCCCGACAAGCAATGCCCCAAATATTGATGCCACCAACCGTTATTTCAACCTTAGATATCCTTTTAGTCCAGGAGCAGAATATTATGAAATAGAGTGGCTTTTTATATCCGATGGTAGCACAAGTGGCAATCATAAGGGGGAGTCCATTCCGGTAGATTTTAGAGATGCCAATCGAATTCGTATCCGCGAAAACTATTATGCCTTGCCGCTTGAATTTTCAAGAGGGTCTTTAATTCATCGCTTTCGAATGATTGGTCTTAATGATCAAGGAGAGTACACCTATGGCAATTGGAGCTACACCCCTTCTACAGCGACAGTTTCTGCCATTAGTACAGACCAAACGAGCGCTTCGGGATCCAACTACTTTTATTACTATATCGACGGGAGCAATATCCTTAACAATGCCTTGAACTGGGAATATTCCTCAGTCTTTGCCGAAAATGGTCTCCGTAAGGATCAACTCCGTTTTTTTGATGGGCTGGGCAGAAATAAACAAACAGTTACCTTATTAAACTCGGATGACTATGCTGTGGTTATGGAAAGTGAGATTGACTACGCTGGTCGTCCTGCTTTGCAACTGATGCCAGTGCCTGTTCCTTCTCAAGGCTTACAATATTATGCGGCTAATCTAGATTTTGATCCTGCTGATCATTTTAGTGATACGCGATTAGATGAGACGGCGAGTGTAAGCCCCGCTGAACTACCCGCCACCACTTTGGTAAATGAGTATTATTCTTCGAGTAACAGCCTTAGTTCAGATTTTAAGGGACTCATACCCGATGCGGATGGCTATGCCTATACCCAGGTTCAGTATGATAATAATGGAACGGGAAGGGTTGTCCAACAAGGAGGATTGGGTAGCACCTTTGCCTTAAAAAGTGGTGAAAACAAGGAATACCTCTATGGAAGGCCTACTCAATCTGAAATAGATCGTCTATTCGGAAATGAAGTAGGTTCTGCGATAAATTATTCCAAGGATTATGTCATTGATGAAAACGGGCAAATCAGCGTAAGCTATAAGGATGGTTCCAATCGGGTTATTGCGACGGCCTTAACAGGGGCAACACCCTCTGGGATGGAATCCTTACCTCGCGACTCAGAGGTAATTACAACACCTCTTTTTCAGAATAAAACAGAAATTGGAAACGGGGTATTTGAAGATTATACAATTATTACGGTATCGGTGGAGAGCGACTATTTTTTTGAACATGACCTTGGGTCTTATACTGAGCTCACCGCTTGTAGCGAGGGTATAAGCTATGGTTCTGATGCGAAGGTTACCGTGGAGATAAACCTTATTAATACTCGCACGGGAGATGTGGAAATGAGCTATGAAGGGGATTACACTCCTTCTACCATGCCTCTGGCTACTGAAACCTCAAAAACTCTAAGCCCAGGGAAGTACATCTTAAAACGTAAAATCAGAGTTGATCAAAGTTATTTAGCTACTACCAGAGCCTCCTTAAAAACTCAGTTGATGGAGGACATGGGAGAGATAGATGAGTGTGTTCCCTACAATTTAGATACGGACTCTCCATGTGATGACCTGAATTGCACCACTTCATGCGACGAATCTTATACCACTGAAATTAATGGTGAAACTTATTATTTAGATGAGGATGGGATTTTTTACACCACCCAAACTTCGCAGGTTACTGCGGCTATTAATGCCTGTAAAGCAGCTTGTGCGAGTAGCGAGCTAAAAAAGAATGATCTAGATTTTTGTGAGATACGATATAACAGCCTTCGAGCTGATCTAAGCCCTGGTGGGCAATATTTTGAAAATCTGGCACCCCGCTATCAGTATGACAGTAATGGGGAAATTTTGCTAGATGGCACAGGTCAGAACGATTATGATAATTCAGAAAACTGGTATGATTGGCTGCAAGAGAATATTGGTGCTGTGTCCAATACGGGACTAAGCACTTTCAATACTCTGGCTTCTACTTCGTACACAACTTGGGACGAGGTCCGTCTCAACTGGCAATCTTCTTGGGCAGATCTTATAATAGATGAACACCCAGAGTATTGCCTTTATCAGACCTATTGTGAATGTTTGGCCTCTAATAGTGTGCCTATTGAATTGATGCATTATGTTAACCGAATGAATCGAGATACAAGTGTAGCCTATGCCACTTCAAATTCAAATTATCCGCTATTTAATCCAACGGGGATTAGTACCAATACTACTTATAATGATGGTCATTTGGATAATGATGATTATATGCCATATGGTAATAGTAGAGTAGATAGTATCATCGCTTCAGGAAGTAATGCCCTAGATTTGAACGGTGATATTTGTGAAAATATTTTAAACACAACAACAGCCACTTATGGATTAGATAATTTGGAAGGATTTATTACCGATAAGTTACAAAATTTTATAAAGTTTATCCCTACCAATTCCTCTACCTACGTCAGCCATAGTATCTGGTATTTACTTAATGATCCTCATGGAATAGCAGATGATAATGGAGGAAACCAAACCTATATACCCACAGATGTCATAGCTATTTACAACCAGTTTCATGGTGGAACTGGTGTTAATACTCCTGTCTTAGACAATATGACCACCTATGAGTTTTTCCGTTCGGTATATCTGTTTTACCGGGAAATGATGCTATACAGATTAGTTGAGGAAAATAGCATTTGCAATCCTGCTACTCGGGAATTGGATGATGATGATTACGATGGGTTAACAACTGTCCAAAATGGTTGGAGATTAACCTTCCCTCCCAATCCAATATATGATGATTTTGATAACCTAATTACTCAATCTGGGGCGGAACAATTTTATGATGATAATTTACCTGAATTACCTGATGATGAAAGTCTCAAGGATTGTCTTTGTGGTGAACTGGAAACTCTTTTTGATGAAAACAATTCAGATTGGGATGATGTGGAAAGTTTCCTAATAGCTAATGGTGGTTTATCTCCCTCTTCTAGTGATTTATCAGATATAAAAGATGAGTGTGATAACGTTACTTATATTGGTCTTAACCAATTGGGTGCCATCCCCTATTTTAGCTTCTGTCTTTATGGTGAAGGTTATTCATCGTCTACAAGTCTGGCTCCTAGCTCTAACCCAGATGCTTGCCAGGATGCTTTTGTGGCATCAGCCCTTATTCAGGCCGAGGCTAACTATGAAAGGGATGTAGATGAATTCCTTGACCAATTAGAATTGGAATATTCCCAGGCTGTTGCAGATTTGATAAATACCACAGAGACTTTTAGTGTTAGATATACCCTAGATGAATATCAGTATACCCTCTATTATTACGATCAAGCGGGAAATCTAGTAAAAACGGTTCCGCCTCAAGGGGTAAACCCGTTGCCCGAGGAAACTTCAGGAAGTGATCCGATTATTTCCGATGTAGATGATTTTAGAATGGCTAAATCTGGTAGCAGTTATACGAAGCCCATTCACGACTATCAAACCAATTATCGTTACAATACCTTAAACCAATTAATAGAGCAGTTTACCCCTGATGGCGGAAAAACACAATTTTGGTATGATGCTTTAGGACGTATCGTATTGTCTCAAAATGCAAAGCAACTCGGCAACAGATACTATAGCTATACCCTTTATGATGGCCTTGGAAGAATTGTAGAAAGTGGAAAATGTGAGCTTTCTAGCGATCCTGTTTTAGGGGATTTAATAACAGGTAGTTTTCTAGTTACAAACATTCATTCCCGAGCAGAGGTGAGCCATACTTTATACGACAAGCCCTATTCAATAATTAGCGGCAGCAACCAACAAGAATACCTTCAAAATCGTGTTTCTGCAACAATGTATTATCCGAGCTTGAGCCAAACTATTACGGAAATAGATGACCCAGCTAATAATTCCGGAAGCTTTGGATATGGGGTTCCCGAGCAAGCCTACCTCTATGATTATGATGTTCTTGGAAACGTTAAGACTTTATATGCCTATAGTTCTGATTTATCCACCGCAGGTCACACCTATATTACCATGGCCTACGATTATGACCTTTTGAGTGGGAATGTGAAAATGGTTAGTTATGAGCCAGAAACAGACAATGCTTTTTACCACCGATACAGCTATGATGCTGATAACCGTATTAAATATGTAGAAACGAGTCCCAATGGTGAAATTTGGGATAGAGATGCTACTTATTACTATTACCCACATGGACCTTTAGCCCGGGTTGAAAGGGGAGAGCGACTAGTGCAAGGAGAAGATTTTATGTACACCATCCAGGGATGGCTCAAATCTGTGAATAGCTCCACTCTAGGTGCCAATAATGCCAATCATCCCTATGATGCTGGTCAAGATGGTCGTTCAGGAAATATTAATAAAAATATTGGTAGAGACGCTTTTGCATATTCCCTTCATTATTTTAGTGGTGATTATACAGCCATTGATCTTGATTCGTACAACCCCATTGTAAGCAGTATTCCTAGCGCCATTACCAATAAAAACTTATACAATGGAAACATTAGCGCCATGAGCAACCAAATGCGTGATAATACCCAAAGTACTGTTGACGCACATTTAAATGGCTATTCCTACGATCAGCTCAATCGAATAAAAAGTTTCGACACCTATACTCATAGCGCCCTAAATGCCAGTAATAATGCCTCGTCTGCCGCAGCCTCCTCCTATGGGGCTGATTACAGTTATGACGCCAATGGTAATTTGGAAACCCTTACCCGAACCAATCTAAGTAATACGACCATTGATAACTTTGATTATACCTACACCGATGCTTCAGTTGATTATAAACGAAATCGATTGATAAACGTGGAGGATTATTCCAGTCATTCTGGAACAGATTTATCCAATGGTATCCATGCCTATACCTATGATGCTATTGGTAATCTTACAGCCGATGCCAGTGAGGGGATAAGTAGTATATCATGGAACCTAATGAATAAAGTAACGGATATCGACCAAAGTGGAAGCGATGCTATTCACTTTGAATACGATGCCCTTGGGAACCGAATTCAAAAAAGCGCAACGGTTAGTGGATCTACCAATAAAACCTATTATATTAGAGACGCTCAAGGAAATACAATGGCGACCTACTATCAAGCACATGGACAAAGTACAGCGAGTTTAAGTGAAACCAATATTTTTGGTTCTAGCAGAGCAGGGGTATTGAATTACTATGCCTCCCGTTCAACTTCGGCCACTAGCACCACCTATGAGCGTAAGTTGAGTAATAAAAGATATGAGCTTAGTAACCATTTGGGAAATGTTCTTTCAGTTATTAGTGATGCCCCCTTATTGGAAAGCCAAGATTTAATGCTTCATGAATGGGATTTTAATGATGGTACAACTTCAGGTTGGACCAATGGAGGAACGACAACAATTACCAACGACGACAAAAAACTTCTAGTAACAACTACCTTGACGCATGGAAATGCTTATCAGGTTCAAAGTTTAACAGCTGGGGATTATACCTTTCAGGTTGAGCTTGGTGACTATACAGAATCAGGAGCTTACCCCTATCCCTCTCAGGTGAGGATGACGGTGCAGGATATTACATCTACTCCAGTCACTTTGGCCAATGTCATTACCTCTGGCCAAGGAATAAATAGTCTAAGCTTTACGGTAACTGGCGGCGGCAGCCGTTCAATCCGCTTGATGGTCCCAGTTCCCGGAACCCACCGAACTGAGGCTTTTCATTATACTATCGATAATGTGACCGTAACTGAAGATGATGCAACAGTATATACAGAAGCTGATGTTTTAAGTTATCAGGATTACTATCCTTTCGGGATGACGATGGAAAATCGTTATGCTACTGGGGATAATTATCGTTATGGGTTCCAAGGACAGGAGAAAGATGATGAATTGAAAGGGAGTGGGAATTCAG
>CAXBKQ010000037.1:0-15790 GCA_963976435.1 uncultured Cryomorphaceae bacterium
CTGCGTGACAGGCAGGTATTCTAACCAACTGAACTACCAGACCAATTCTGTAATTCACCATTTCGTAAATGGGAGCGCAAATATAAGCCTATTCTCATTCCTTACAAACAAAATTTTAAGAATTGAAGGAAAAATATCCATTTGCGCCTATTCCAAATTTCTAACTGTTTGAAAATAAATAGTATACTTCCACAAAATAATTGAAATATTCCCTATTCTTTTAATACATCTTCTTGCGTTTCACCAAATAGCCTTGCAAAACGCTATAATATCCCTGGCTTACATCTGCTTCTACCAAGTCTATTTTGTATTGAAGACATTTCATCTTCAGTCTTTCTGTAAAGGCTTTCACCTCTTTTTTATAGGCCTTCTTAATTTCTGTAGGGTTCATTTTAATTACGGAACCGTCTTCCATATCCACAAATCGATATGGCCTTTCCTCAAAATTAAAATCTAGCTCCTGCTCGTGATCTGTTGTCCAGAAAAGTACCAATTCATGTTTATTGTATTTCAAATGCTGTAAGGCATCAAATATCTCCTCTTCATTTTCTTGCATCTCAAAAAGGTCTGAAAAAAGCAGGACCAAAGATCTCCTTGGAATTCTTTCGGCCATCAAATGAAGACTCTCTGCCATGGAAGTTTTGGAGTTGGGTTTATCCTTCTGAAATCCTTGAAGAACTTTATTGAGCTCCACCGCAATGGCCTTATGATGCTGCCTTGTAGATTTCGCCTGAGCTTTAAAATCATTTTCTCCAAAAAGAGTTAGTCCTACTGCATCTCTTTGAGTGCGCATTAATTGCATTATTCCTAAGGCAGAAATGGCCGAAAATAAAACCTTATTTGGACTTTGGTTGTCCCACATTCTATCCAAGGGAAAGAACATACTTCCGGAGGTATCTATAGCAATATGGCAGCGTAAATTAGTTTCCTCTTCATAGCGTTTGGTGTATAGGCGATCGGTTCTTCCAAAAAGCTTCCAATCAATATTTTTGGTGCTTTCTCCGGGGTTGTAAATTCTATGTTCTGAAAATTCAACTGAGAAACCATGGTAGGGACTTTTATGCAGACCTGTAATAAATCCTTCCACCACCTGTCTAGCATATAATTCCAAATGCTCCAGATCTCGGTATTTCTCTAAATCAAATTGCTTTTGCTCCATTAAATTTTTTACAATGCATTAGGGGTTCTTTCTCTTGAGAATGGCTAAAGATAAGACGAATCTAAGATTCCAAAAATCAGAAATATTTAGCGATAAATCAGTGAGCTTTATACTAAACTCATTGAGAACTATGTTATTATCTAATAATCTCTATCAAATTACAAACTCATGAACAGAATTATTCCTAGCCTCATCTTTCTTTTTACAGTCAACTGCCTATTTGCTGAGGTGAATACCGAAGAAGTTTCCATTTTTTTCGAAAGTGGTAAATCTGATCTCAGTTCACATTCTAAATCTATACTGGATAGTTTAGTGAAGAAAATTCCTTCAAATGCGGATTTTGAAATCTACCTCGCCGGCCATACTGATGGTGATGGGAGCTCCAGTTTCAATGAAAAACTTTCCGAGAAAAGGGCTCAGGTTGTAGGTGATTATTTGATCCTTAAAGGATTAGATCAAGATGCTTTTACCCTTCGATATTTTGGGGAATCCAAACCTATTGAGCCCAACACTTCATCAGACAACAAAAAATTAAATAGGCGGGTACAAATAAAAATTAGCCGCTTTGTTTTGAATACGATCACGGATTTGGAAAATGCCCTAAAATCACCAACGAGCAAATTTCAAATTGATGCCAGCAAAAAACAAGAATTAATTGCCTTACAAGGATCTAAGCTTAGAATTCCAGCCAATGCCTTTTTAGATGAAGAAGGCAATCCTATTAAAGATGTAGAAATTAGAGTAGTAGAAGCTTTGGATTTTAATGATTTTATCGGCAATAATTTAGCTACGATCAGTGGTGACCAATTGCTGGTAACTGGTGGAATGTTAAAAATCGAGGCTTTTTCTAAGGAGGGAGAAAGGCTAAGTTTAAATTCCGGCCAATCCATAGGTATTGAGGTTCCTAATGATCAGGTAGAAAAGGGAATGCTCCTTTTCAGCTCAGAAAATGGTCAAAATTGGGAAACAGATGGTGAGGAGGTTGCCACCCCGAATTCTAAAACTGCGGATTTATACAAAAATCAACCTTATAAACATCTTCCCTTTTTTAGGGAGCCCATCTTCCAAAGGGATTTGGCAAGCAAACCTCAAAAACCTTTAAAACCTCGTTTACAGAGGGAACCAAAAATGCCAGATGATAGAATTCTTCATCAGCCCATTAAGTGGTATTTGTATTGGAATAAATCTAATATTGAAAAAAATAGGGAAAAGATATATTCTCAAAGAATGGAAAAGTATAGTAAGAATATGGAGCTATACAGAGAACGAAAGAAGGTTTATCAAGAGGATTTGCTTCAATTTCTTTGGGATGAAAAAGTTTATAATAAAGAATTCATAGCCTGGGAGGAAAATCAAATTAAGGACAGTCTGAACTTCAAAAACACCGATATTTATATCGAGGCAGAATTGGAATATGCAAGTCGTGTTGAAGCTGAAAATATCCGCTATGCTCGGGTTTATGAAAAATGGAAGTATAATTTAGATTCCATTTTGGAATTGCAGGAAAATCTTAGCAGCGAAGAATTAAATCGTTATGTAAGCAGAACCAGCCAAATGTCTTGGGTGAATATTGATCGATTTCTAAAACTCGAAGCTCGTGAAACAAGACCCATTACTGTAAAAGAAACCGACGAAGATGAAAAAAAGGTTATAGTAGTTTTTGAAGATTTGAAAACGGTAATCCCTTTGTCGAAGGCCATGGATAAAGATTTTAAAATATCTCGAATCCCCAAAAAATATAAAGCCAAGGTTTTAGCCTATAAGGTAAAGGATGGTAAGGCCTATGTTTATTATCAAAATATAACACATAAAAATGTTTATCAACCCGTTTACAAGCCCTTGAAAATAAGAGAGCTTCGTAAATTACTCACTTCCCTAAACACTTATTTTTAAAAGGTCCTCAGAATTTAATGAGGGCCTTTTTTATTCTTTGCAATAGGTGTCTAAGACCGCCTGAGCTCCCTTCTCCCCTAATTCCAAAGCAAGCTTCAAATCCTTACACCCAGCAGGACGCTTCCCCATTCTAAGTCTCAAAACTCCCCTATTATAGCGTACATCTGAACGTTTTGGATTTAAAGTTACCAATCTATTATACTTTTTTAAAGCCACTTCATCTAATCCCAATTTCACGGCGCTGGTGCCAGCATTAAAGAAGGCTGGTTCAAATTCATTATTCAATTGGTTCACTGTTTCAAAGCAATCTAGTGCTTTTTGGAAGAGATTTTTTTGATAGTAAATTACCCCTGCAAAATAATGTCCATCAGCATTTAAAGAATCTACTTCCATAGCCTTCTCATAGTCTTCAAGAGCCAGCTTTTTGTCCTTTATTCGGTTTAATCTATGGTGGCCTCTATTTACATATAAACTAGAAAACTGCTCTTCAAAACCTACCAACTGATCATAGTAATGGCTTAGATCTTCTGTTTTGAAGTTTTTATTTTTAATATAAACTACCGCCAAAAATTTTCTATCGCTAGACATTTCCCGGTATAATTCTACATATTCACTTTTCCCTTTAAAAAAGTCGATTTGAACATCTCCCGCCAATCTTCTACTATAGTGGTTTTCCCAAATAATCACGGAATTGTCTGGCGCAGCTTTTAGATTTTCCTGGGTAATAGTCTCGTATTTCTCTCTATCTCTATCAAAATTATTGGCCCAAAAAAACCAAGAATGATTTACATAAGTTTTAAGTTTAGAAAGATCACTTTTGGCATACAACTGAGATACTCTTGTCATGCTTTCCCTTTCTGGAGAATTGTGGCTATCTGGTTTTTCGGTAATTAGTGTATGAGCCATTATCAATCCTGAAACTAAGACGATGCTCGTGGTTTTTAGTGCTTGGGAAAAAAGCCCTTTGCGGGATAAGATTTTAAAAACAATTAACATGAGTACTAGAGTCGAGACTAAAATCAAATTGGTATAATCTGCTTCCTCCACAAGTTTATGATGGCTCAGGAGTTTTTTAGAGAAGGCGAAATAAGAGAGAACAATTAATAGCAAAGAATAAAATGGAATACGGCTTTTATTAAAAAATGAGCTGAAGCCAGTTGCATCCTCCTTCAAATTTTGAACTTCATGTTTTTTCCAGATTTCAAATTCCTTTTTTATTCGGTTGATTTCAAATTTTATGGCTTTAGCCTTTTTATCTGAGGCTTTAATTATTTCAATTTCTTCGAGAACCTCAGCCTCTCTTTCAGCAATTTTTTCCTGTAGTAGCTCTTTTGGGGATTTGCTTTTTTTTGAGCCTTTAGCTTTAATATACTGAAGCCAATAGTTAAAACCTTCTAATGCCAGAATTGCTGCTAAGGGAGATAGTGTAATTAAATGTCTAAGAAAACCAGCTGCTTGACCTAGGTTCAATTTCCATGAAAAAACTACATAAAGAGCGAAGCCCAAAACAAATTGGCCACTAATTAAAATTCGGGATTTCCTTTTCATCAAATTTTCAAAAAGGCCGATGAAAAAGAAGTAAAAAACCACCGGTCCTAAAACGTAGATATAGCGATGGAAATAATGCCAAAAGCTCGTATGGCCGTATCTATTGCTGCTATTCTCCTTACCTACTGTTTGTTCGTAAAGCCAAAATAATTCACCAGTGAAAAAGGTTCCCGCAAAATTCCATAATACAGTGGGCACCGTTAGGATAAGTAATAATTTAAATTGCTTTTCTCTAATTAAAACAAGAGCCCAAACCAGTAAAAAGAGAGCGAGTTCTAGTCTTGCAAGCGGTAATAAAGCCCCTACCAACGCAAAGGCCAAAAAGCGCTTATGAACATAAAAATATATCCCAAAACACAAAATTGCCGAAGCGAGAGGTTCTGCCAATGCGCTTTTGGCAATGGTAAAATAAAAGGCTTGAAATAATAAAAGAGGAAGAAGCAGAATGGCATTTTTTATTTCCAGTTTTTTAGCCGCCAAATACAGGGCATATGCACTAAAGGCCGAAATAATGGACATAAAAAGGATGGCGTGTTTTCCCAGTTGAAAAGGAAGAAAAAACAGGATTACAAATAAGGGTCGATTCCAAAGACTAATAAACTGTTTGGGATCATTAATGGCATCCTTGGCATTAAAATATTTCCCTACACAATCATCATCCCAGGGAGCAATGCTGGTAAACTCCCAAACCCCACTAGCTAAAAGGTAAAATCCAATAATTATAAATACCCAAAAAGATTCCTTTCGGTTTTTCAACATAATCCTGATTGATGATTCTTAATTGTAGAAAATTAAATCCCCTTAAAATTACGAATGAAGCGGCGCTTAAAGGACAAGGCAAAAGCAATAATTTGATTTTTTTTTTGATGAGTAAATTTATTCCCTTCTCCAAATAAAATGCCCGCCTTAGTTTTCTAGGTAATAGTATATTTGCCGTTTTTGCAGCCTAAATGGAGATTAAGAAACTAAGTATTGTAATTCCAGCCTATAATGAGGGGCAAACGATTCACCTTATTTTGAACAAGGTGAAATCCGTTCAACTTATAAATGGAATAGAAAAGGAGGTAATTATAGTAAACGACTTTTCCAGCGACAATACAGATGATGCTATAGAAAACTATAAAAAGGAAAATCCTGAGCTTGATATCCAATATTATAAGCACGAAAAAAACAAGGGTAAAGGAGCAGCCTTACACACGGGAATTGCTCATGCTACTGGTGAATACTTAATTATTCAGGATGCAGATTTAGAATACGATCCTGAAGAGTATAATATTTTATTGAAGCCCATTGTTCAACAGGTTGCGGATGTGGTTTATGGTTCCCGATTTATGGGAGGTAATCCCCATAGAATTTTATTCTTTTGGCATTCCATAGGAAATAAATTCCTTACCAGCCTTTCCAATATGTTTACCAATCTCAACCTTACAGATATGGAAACATGCTATAAACTCTTCAACACTCAAATGATACAGTCTATTAAGTTTAAGGAAAATAGATTTGGTTTTGAGCCAGAAGTTACTGCCAAAATCGCTCGTATTCCTAAGGTTAGAATTTAT
The DNA here is from genome assembly GCA_963976435.1 of uncultured Cryomorphaceae bacterium. GTDB lineage: Bacteria > Bacteroidota > Bacteroidia > Flavobacteriales > Schleiferiaceae > CAKZNE01. The sequence goes on from CAXBKQ010000037.1 coordinate 6,160, forward strand.
GAGGTGGGCATTAGCTATTATGGTCGAACTTTTGAAGAAGGGAAAAAAATTAGCTGGAAAGATGGATTTAGAGCCATCTATTGCATCCTCCGTTACAATCTCTTCTCCTAGTATTTTTTTATTCTTTTAAAAGGAATAATTTACACTCAGGGTAGGCATTATTGGCAGCTGATTTATCCTGGTGAAGTTCTGAGTATCAAAATAAAATACATTCTCATAATTCAGAATATTCGTTGCTCCTCCGCTTATTTCCAAAATTTGATTGTCGCTGATAGGGATGGTTCTTTTTACAGACACATCTACTCTGTGGTAATTGGGTAATCTCTTGCTATTTAAAGTACCGTAAAGCGTTCCAAAATCACCGTTTTCTGTAGTATAATCGTAGGCAACATCTACCTGACCATTTTCTGTAGTAAAAGGATGATCTGCATAATAGGCTTGTGTAGGAGTAAATGGAAATCCTGTTCCGAAATTATAGCGCAAACTTGTTTCCCATAGTTTATCCTTGCCAAAAGCATAAGTACCTACAAAATTTAAATTATGTCTTCTATCGAAATGAGGAGCATAAACAGTAATACCATCATCCCTCGTAATTTTACCTAGGGAATAGGTAAGCCATAGGTATAGGTCTTTATCTTGATACTTTACTAAAAAGTCTAATCCTCTAGCAATTCCCTGCTCCACAATATAGTCGCTTACCAAGATTTCATCTACCTCTCTATCTGTAGGTGCCACCTCGTAAATTTTATTGCGATTTAGGTTTGTAATCTGACTAAAATCCTTGATATAGCCTTCAATGTTTACGGTAGTTTTTGAATTTACTTCAATTTCGAAACCAGCAATAATATGAGTAGCTTTTTGAAGGTCGCTGGTTAAGGTCTCCCCTCTAAATTCGGATGGAACATCGGCAGTACCGCTTAAAAATCCATAAAATAGATTTACCACATCCCTATCATTATTGGCCGCAATTAGGTTTTGAGAAAACCAGCCTCCGGACGCTTTTACTCTTAAATATTCATTGATATTATATTTCACTCCAATTCTAGGTTCAATGCTCGTTTCAGAAAGACTACTATAATGGTGAATACGCAGTCCTGGTTGAACAATAAGGCGGTCTTGTTTTAATTTATATTGAAAATAAGCTCCTAATTCTGTGGTATTCTGAACTTGATCAATACTTCCTCCCACTTCTGTTCCCAGTGAAAATTCTGTGGAATATCCAATAGCTTCTACACCGTATTTAAACTCATCGTTTTCCCTTAAAAAATAGGTGAAGTCCAAACCACCATTAAAGCCAGTGATTCCACTTGAACTTGGCGTGCCTCCGTTTTCAATAGATATTATTTCATATTGAGAATAGGAGAAATCTCCAGAAATAAGAGTAGAACTTCCTGGAGGAACAACCGTAAAATCTGCACCACCACCAATAGAGTTCCAGGCTACGCTATTGTTGGTTCCAAAGCTTACAGCATCATCAAAAGAAAAACCAAAAACATTTAGCTTACTTCCATTATTAGCTTGGGTGGTAAGTTTGGCATATAGGTCATTGAAAGAAAATGGCAATTCTCCAAATTCTGTTTCCACATAAGGGTAAAAAATGCTACTGGTTTTATCCAAATAAGAAGTTTTTCCAGATACTAAAACGGAAGTGCTAGAAAATCCATTTCGGTTTTTTTCACCTAGTGGAGCCTCCAATAATAATTTGGAAGTATAGGTACTACTAGAAACTTTACCAGAAAATCTTTTGCGATTTGGGTCCCTGGTTTTGATGTCCATCACCGCGCTGTTTCTACTGCCATATTCCGCAGCAAAACCTCCAGAATACACATCTGCAGAGCGGACTATATCCACATCAAAAACGGAGAAAAAACCTATGGAGTGAAAGGGATTATAAATCACCATCCCATCAAGCAATATTAAATTTTGAATAGGCGCTCCTCCACGAATATAAACTTGCCCTCCTTGATCGCCCGTAGTAATTACCCCTGGTAAAACTTGAATAGCTTTAATAATATCAGGATCACCACCAACGCTAAATTGGGTAATTTCCTTGGGATCTAAACTTACTACTCCAGTTAAAATTTTGGTTTCTCTTTTCTGGCGGTCTGCAGTAATTACCACATCGTCAAGCACTTCTGTATCTTCTTCAAGCAATACATTTTGAGTAATGATGCGATTGCCAGTTACTTTAACTTTTACCTCTTTGGTTTTATATCCTACAAGTGAAAAAACAACAGTATAGTTACCATTAGGAACATTGTTTATCACATAATAACCATCTTCATTAGCTACAGTTCCCAATTTTGGCGCTATATTTTTAATAAAAATATTTCCAAAGGGTATGGCCTCCTCTGTAGCGGAATCCATTATAAAGCCTTTTATTTTTCCCTTTTTCTCTTGTGCTTGTAGAATAAGAGTAGTGCTACTGAAAAGCAATACTAAAAGGGCAGATAAAAATTTCTTCATTTCGTAAATAGGTTTTCACAAGGGGCGCCAAATATATTTAATTATCCCTCAAAGTTTAGGCATAGGATATTTTAAAAATTAATTCCCTTAGAAGTTCATCGTCTGGAGTGCTAGAGTTCCCTACTCCTTTAGATTTCATATCACATTCTCGTAAATAATGTATTATTCTAGCCAATTTTTTTAGGTCATAGCTAAGCGCTCCTTGCTGATAGTCTTTTACGAAATAGGGATTTACTCTTAAAAGGCTCGCCAATCCTTTCGGACTTTTATCCTCAGCTTGGTGCAGCATCATAAGTTTGCTGAAAAAACCAAAGAGGAGGCTAATGGTTACCACCAATGGATTGTCTTTTGGATTTGCCTTAAAATATTGTTGAATTTTAATTGCTTTCACAAAGTCCTTTTTTCCTAATGCCTTTATTAATTCAAAATTGTTGTAATCCTTACTTATGCCAATATTTTCCTCTATAAGGTGCTCATCAATAGTGCTCCCTTTTTCAATTATTAGCTCCAGTTTTTCCAATTCACTGTCTATTCTCCCCAAATCAGTACCCAAGCTTTCTGCTAATAACTGCCTGGATTTCATATTCGAAGAATAACCTCGAGCACTCAAATTATCACCAATCCAATCGGCTATTTGGTTTTCGTAGAGCTTTTTTGACTCAAAAAGTAGGTGATCGTTGCTTAGACTCTTATAGAGTTTTTTTCTTTTGTCTAAAGTCTTGTATTTATAAGCAAAAACTAAAACCGTGGATGGTTGTGGGTTTTGAACATAGGATTCAAGCTCTTCTATTTTCCTTAATTGCTGCGCCTCTTTTACTATCACCACCACTCTTTCCGACATCATCGGATATCGTTTTGCCTCGCCTATTACAGTTTTTATATCAGTATCTCTACCATAGAGAATTGCCTGGTTAAAGCTTTTCTCCTCTTCCTTTAAGGCTGTATTTTCTATTAGTTTGCTGAGCTTATCAATATAATAAGCCTCCTCTCCCATTAAGAAATATATGGGGCGAAACTTTCCAGACTTTATTTCTGAAACAATTTGATTGTAGCTAATTCCTGCCATTTGATTTGCAAATCAACAAAAAAACCTCATCACGATATCTATATTTGCCGGGATATGTACAAAAACCTTGTTCCATTGAATTTACCAAAACCAGAATTAAAGCTGGCCAAAAAGGATAATATCCTTATGGTATGGGACAATCTGAGAAAAAAGTATCTGAAGCTCACTCCTGAAGAATGGGTAAGACAACATTTTGTCCATTATATGAAGTCCTTAAAATATCCCGAAACCTGCATAGCATTGGAGGGTGGTTTTAGAATTAATGATCAATTAAAGCGGACAGATATTATGGTTTATAAAAATGGGAAAGCAGCCATGATAATTGAATGCAAGGCACCGCAAGTACCCATAAGCCAAAAGACCATGGACCAGGCTTCATCTTATAATAGTCATTATAAGGTGGATTATTTAATCCTCTCCAATGGCTTAAAACATATTGCCGCTAAATGCGATTTTGAAAATCAAAAATATCTACAATTAAAGCAAATTCCTTCCTTTGATGAATTATGAAACTTTAATCCTTGCAAAAGGAAAAGAAAAAGCATTAGAAAGAAAACACCCCTGGATTTTTTCGGGTGCATTTAAAAATATCCCCAGCCATCTTCAAGGTGGTGAAATTATTGAAGTTTTAGATTCTAAAAATAATTTTAAAGCCATAGGATTTTTTAGTCTAGGGCGAATTGCTGTTAAAGTTTTAAGCTTTTCGGCTGTAGAAAATATTGAAGATCTTTTAAAAGAATCTATAGAAAATGCCGTGGAATATAGAAGCAGCCTTGGTTTTTTCGATGATAAGAAGACAAATTGCCAAAGACTAATTTTTGGGGAAGCCGATTCTTTGCCGGGTTTAATTGTAGATCAATATGATCATACAGCGGTTATTCAGCTTCATCATAAAGCTTGGCTTGGATTTTTAAATACTATAGCAGAAAACCTCTTGGGCAAAAATGGAATTCGAAATGTTTACCATAAGCTTTCTGAAAAAATTTCTACTTCCGAAATAAAAAGCTCCTACCTCATTGGAGAAAAAGAGGATGTTGAAATAAAAGAAAATGGCCATTCCTTTTTGGTAGATTGGGAAGATGGGCAAAAGACTGGGTTCTTTATAGACCAACGAGAAAATCGCAGGATTCTTGGAGAATTTTCAAATGCTAAATCTATTCTAAACTGCTTCTCCTATACGGGAGGATTTTCCATTTACGCTCTAAAAAATGGAGCCTCAAAGGTGGTGTCTGTAGATATTTCCCAATCTGCAATAGATATGGCCAATGCCAATGCAGATCTCAATAGATGCTCGGAAAAGCACGAGGGATTTGCCCAAGATGTTTTTGAATATTTAAAAGAAAATGGAGATCAATTTGACATTATCATTTTGGATCCACCGGCTTTTTCTAAAAATAGAAGAACATTACACAATGCCGTTCAAGCTTATAAAAGGTTGAATCTCCTGGCATTTAAAAAAATAAAAAAAGGTGGACTGGTATTTAGCTTCTCCTGCTCCCAACATGTAAATCCAAAACTATTTGAAGATACCATTAGAGCCGCTGCATTAGAGAGTAATCGAAAAATTAATATCATCCAAAAATTAGGTCAGCCATCGGATCACCCAATGAATATTTACTATCCTGAAGGGGAATATCTTAAAGGATTAATTTTAAGGATTGATTGATCACCTTTTAGAAAGGGAAACTTTCCTCCTTTTTTCGCAGTCTTAAAAAACTTAAGGTTCCAGCAATGGTGGCCAAAATTGGGGCTACTATCCATCCTAAAATTGGGATTAAAAAACAAATGTGAAATGCCAAACCTATGGCGGTTACAGAGGCGAAATTTTTACGCATCCATTTGGCCGTTTGCCTTCTTGTCCATTTGTGGCGCTCCGGACTGTAGTCCATAATGGCAAAACCAAAAAAGTAGGATTGGACGGCCAAAATTGCGAAAGGGCTTATTAATCCAATTACAGGAATAAATGCAAAGAGGCTTAAGGCCAAGGTGAGCAAAATTTCAATTCCCAGATTCTGGCCATTTATTATTATCGCTCGGATAATATCATTTCCCAATTGCTTAAAGCTAAAAGGAAATTCTTTACCATTTTCATGATTCTCCACCTTTTCCGAAAGGAAGGAGAGGAAAGGAGAAAGAAGAATTAATAGAATATATCGGAATAAACTAAAGTAGATCATTAAAATTCCAAACCGGATAATAAAGCTCACAATCCAGCCTGTATATTTTGCGATAGACCCTTCCTTTAATCCAATAAGCCCCAATAAATAATCGGTTACAATTGCTCCGTATTCTACACTTAGCCAAATGGCGGAAGCCAAGAGTGCTAGATTTAAAACAATAGGAATTAAGAGATAGCTACGAAAGCCCTTTTTGGATAAAAAGGGAAAGGCCTGGCCAAAGGATCCGAGTGCCAAAAAAAATTGACTGAACATATAGATTCTAAAAAGGTTTAATATTTTACTTTTGCGCCTTAATTCTGAAAAATGGAAAACCAACTTCTTGCCATTTCCCCAATTGATGGACGGTACCACAAAGCTACCGAAAAGCTTAATCAGTATTTCTCTGAATATGCCTTAATTCAATATCGAGTTCGGATAGAAGTGGAATATTTTATTGCCCTTTGTGAATTACCACTTCCACAATTGGCTGATTTTGATAAGAGTAAATTTATTGAATTGAGAGATCTACATCTGGATTTTTCAATTGAAGATGCCCAAAAAATTAAGGAAACTGAAAAGGTTACCAACCACGATGTTAAAGCTGTAGAGTATTTCATCAAAGAAAAACTAGATATGCTGGGTTTAGGGAAATACAGAGAGTTTGTTCATTTTGGATTAACATCTCAGGATATAAACAATACAGCAGTTCCTCTATCCATAAAAGAATATATAGAATCAGAATATGTTGCTTCATTGGGAGATCTTATTGTTACCCTTTCCAATTTAGCAGAAGAATGGGAAGAAATTCCAATGCTAGCCAGAACCCACGGTCAGCCCGCCTCCCCTACTCGTTTAGGAAAGGAAATAATGGTTTATGTAGAACGATTAGATCAGCAATTAAGACAGCTGAGACATATTCCAGATTCCGCAAAATTTGGTGGCGCTACAGGGAATTTCAATGCCCACCATATCACCTATCCAGAAATAGATTGGAGGGCTTTTGCTGAAGATTTGGTGAATGGTAATTTAGGATTACAACAATCCTGGCCAACCACACAAATAGAGCATTATGATAATATGGCCGCTTTATTTGATTGCCTAAAAAGGATAAACACCATTATTTTAGATTTGGATAGGGATATATGGACTTATATTTCCATGGACTATTTCAAGCAAAAAATTAAAGCCGGAGAAATTGGATCTTCTGCCATGCCTCATAAGGTAAATCCAATTGATTTTGAAAATTCAGAAGGTAATTTAGGATTGGCCAATGCCTATTTTGAACATCTGGCGGCAAAACTTCCAGTTTCCAGATTGCAGAGAGATTTAACGGATAGCACGGTTTTACGAAATGTTGGTGTACCCTTAGGTCATACTCAAATTGCCATTAATTCCACCTTAAGAGGGTTGGGAAAATTGGTATTGAACAATGCCAAGATTGCCGAAGATTTGGAGAATAATTGGGCTGTTGTTGCTGAGGGCATTCAGAATATTTTGAGAAGAGAAGGATTTAGCAATCCCTATGAAGCCTTAAAAGGCTTGACAAGAACCAATGAGGGGATAAACCAAAAAACCATTTCCGATTTTATAGATACACTACAGATTAGTGCGGAAGTAAAATCAGAGTTGAGAGCTATTAGCCCTTCAAATTACACTGGAATTTAAGCTGGGAATAAAGCACCATTTCCACTATTTTATTTAGAAAGATTATCAATTGAAAGCTAAGTTTTATACTTACTTTTAAAATGCTTGCAGTTTGCTTAATTTCGCGGCAGCCGAGTTTTTTGATATCCATTCATAAAAAAACAATATATGACCTTTGATCTTGATATGATTAAAGAGGTATATGCCAAATTTCCTGAGCGCATTGCTGCTGCCAGAGAGATTACTGGAAAACCTCTTAGCCTTTCCGAAAAAATTCTTTACGCCCACCTTTGGGATAAAAATGCTCAAGAAGCTTATGAGCGTGGAAAATCTTATGTGGATTTTGCTCCTGATAGAGTTGCCATGCAAGATGCTACGGCTCAAATGGCCTTATTACAGTTTATGCAAGCTGGAAAAGTAAAAGCAGCAGTACCTTCTACTGTTCATGCAGATCACTTAATCCAGGCGAAACTTGGAGCGGATAAGGACCTTCAAGAATCCATAAATAAAAATAATGAAGTTTTCAATTTCCTAGCTTCTGTATCAGATAAATATGGAATTGGTTTTTGGAAACCTGGCGCTGGAATTATCCACCAAGTAGTATTAGAAAACTATGCCTTCCCTGGCGGAATGATGATAGGTACAGATAGCCACACTGTAAATGCCGGTGGACTTGGTATGGTAGCCGTAGGTGTTGGTGGTGCAGATGCAGTGGATGTAATGGCCGGTATGCCCTGGGAATTGAAATTCCCTAAACTTATTGGTGTAAAGCTTACTGGAAAACTAAGCGGATGGACCTCCCCAAAAGATGTAATCCTAAAAGTAGCTGGAATTCTTACCGTTAAAGGTGGAACTGGTGCTATTGTAGAATATTTTGGTGAAGGAGCAAAATCCTTATCCTGTACTGGAAAAGGAACCATTTGTAATATGGGTGCTGAAATTGGAGCTACTACATCTACCTTTGGTTATGACGATAGCATGAGACGTTATTTAAGTGCTACTGGTAGACAAGAAATTGTGGATTTAGCTGATACTGTTGCCGAACATTTAACGGGTGATGATGAAGTATATGCCAATCCAGAGCAATATTTCGACCAGCTTATTGAAATTAATTTAAGTGAATTAAAACCACATATCAACGGGCCATTTACTCCAGATAGAGCTACTCCTGTATCTCAAATGAGAGAAGAAGCTTCAAAAAATGATTGGCCAACAAAAGTAGAATGGGGTTTAATAGGATCCTGTACTAACTCTTCCTACGAGGATATTTCTAGAGCTGCATCTATTGCTAAGCAAGCGGTAGAAAAAGGCCTTAAGCCAAAAGCAGAATTTGGAATAAACCCCGGTTCGGAGCAAGTAAGATATACCATTGAAAGAGATGGTTTTATTTCCATTTTTGAAGATTTAGGGGCCCGGATATTTACCAATGCTTGTGGACCTTGTATCGGACAATGGGCAAGAGCCGGCGCCGAAAAAGAAGAAAAAAATACCATTGTACATTCCTTTAATCGAAATTTTTCGAAAAGAGCAGATGGCAATCCCAATACCCATGCTTTTGTAACTTCACCTGAAATGGTTGCAGCCGTTGCTATTTCTGGAGATTTAGGATTTAATCCTGAAACAGATACCCTTACAAATGACAAAGGGGAAGAGGTGAAATTGGAAATCCCAACAGGATTTGAATTACCACCAAAAGGTTTTGATGTGGAAGATCCAGGCTACCAAGCTCCTTCTGCAGATGGTAGCTCCATCCAAGTGGAAGTGAACCCAGAATCTAGCCGTCTTCAATTATTAGAACCCTTTGATGCTTGGGATGGAAATAATATTTCTGGGGCCAAATTATTAATCAAAGCTTTTGGAAAATGTACTACAGACCATATTTCTATGGCTGGACCATGGCTAAGGTTTAGGGGGCATTTGGATAATATTTCAGATAACTGCCTTATTGGTGCTGTAAATGCATTTGGAGGTGCCACAAATAAGGTGGTAAATCAATTGGATGGTTCTAAAGGTCCGGTTCCTGCCACCGCGAGAGCTTATAAAGCAGCTGGAGTTCCTAGTGTGGTTGTTGGAGATCACAACTACGGGGAAGGATCGTCTAGAGAACATGCTGCCATGGAGCCTAGACATCTTGGTGTAAAAGCTGTAATTGTAAAATCATTCGCAAGAATCCACGAAACAAACCTGAAGAAACAAGGAATGTTAGGTCTTACTTTCGATAATGAAAATGACTATGACAAAATTCTTGAAGATGATACATTCAACTTCTTAGATTTAGATCAGTTTGCTCCTGGTA
>CAXBKQ010000038.1:0-14306 GCA_963976435.1 uncultured Cryomorphaceae bacterium
TTCCAAACAGTAGTAAAATTCTTTTCATAAAAAGTACTTGATTTTTAAATTATTGGGGAATACTGACAATAATACGCAATGAAAGGCTTTTGTCCAAAATGTATAGACTCTAAAAAAGGCTCAACTTAGGATGGGATTACATATTTTCACCTCAAACCCACCTTCCTTTTTACAAGAAAATTCTTCCACTGACTCGGTAAAACCTAAGTATGGGCTTAAAAAAAATAATAATTACTCGGCACTTGGAATGAAGTGGTCCATTTAATTTTGTGTTTTCCACAAAATGACTTTGAATTGTTAATAAGTTAAAATTATTTCATTCATCAACTGCATCAACAAAGATTTGAGGCTAAGAATTCTAAAATTTCAAATTTGAGATTCCTCCTAAAAAAGCTAAAGTCCACTTACGGACATTTACATTCCTATAAATATTCGTTTTTCGAATTGCTAATTTTAAATTAATTAGTTTAGACGAGATCAGAAAGATACTTTGAAAAAAACAGCAATACTATATTTTTCGAGAAGCCCAGAAGAGGAAAGGAAATTTAAAAACTTAGATCCAAATTTCACGAAATCCACTTCACTAAGGCTTTTTCAACTTCTTCATAAAAGAACTGCTGACATCCTAAAAAGAACAGGTTTGGATGTTTTTGAAATTTCTGAAGAAGATCAAATTGGACAAAGTTTCGGAGACAAACTTGCCAATGCCTTTTCACAAATTTTTGAAAAAAATTATGAGGCTGTAATTGCTGTAGGGAACGACTGCCTTGATCTAAAGTCGGCAAATCTCCTTAATGCTGCAAAGCTTTTAAAAAATCAAAATTTGGTTCTTGGTCCAGACCAAAGGGAAGGTCTATATCTAATTGGAATTCAAAAACAGGCCTTCTTTAAAGCTGAATTTAGGAAACTAAATTGGCAAAGCCCTGAACTGAAAAAATCGATAATAAATTATATTCAAAATAATAATTTAAAATGTAATTTTTTTAGGACGTATTCCGACATAAATTCTTCTAAAGATTTACAAGATTATTTAGCACTAAATAGTAAAAAAAGAATAAGTCTGATAATTCTCTCCCTTATTCAATTTACAATGGCTCCCTTAGAAATTTTCTCATCTGGGAGAGCAGAGAAAAAGCTTAATCAAATCAAATATCTAAGAGGTCCTCCTCTATTTTTAATTTCAGCCTAGTATTTATATTCTTCTTGGTTATCTAGTTTATGATTTCCAATTCTTTCCAGTAACACTGAACTTAATTATAGTCTTTATGAGACAGATATTACCCTTGCTATTTCTTAGTCTATTGACTAGCAACCTTTTTGCTCAAAACTTCACCCTGAAAGGCATTGTCTATAACAGTATTGATAATGACCCGCTAGTTGGCGTAAATGTGAAAATCTTGAATACCGATAAAGGGGTCACCACAAATGCATTAGGAGAATTTGAAATCAAAGTTAAACCTGGACAAATTTTGAGTTTCAGCTTTATTGGCTTTCAAAATCAAACCATAAGCATAGAAAACGAAACTTTTCTTAAAATAGGAATGGAACCTGAAACCTTTGGATTGGATGGAGTAGTTATCACCGCACTTGGTATTAAAAGTGAAGAAAGGAATATTGGCTACGGTATTCAAAGCATCAAAGCCAAAGAAGTATCCGAAGTTCCAGCGCCAAATTTTTTAGATAATCTTTCCGGTAAATTGGCAGGTATTACAATTAGCCAAGGAGCTACAGGTGTAGGGTCTACATCAAAAATAACCATCCGTGGAGAGGCATCATTTACCAATAACAACCCTTTGTTCATTGTGGATGGAACCGTAATTAATAATAATTCGATAATTAATTTTACCAATGAGGCAGCAGCAGGTTTCCAAGAGGTAGATTTTGGAAATGGTGCCATGGAAATCAACCCTGATGATATTGAATCTTTAACGGTTTTAAAAGGCCCAGCAGGTGCAGCACTATACGGAACCAGGGCATCAAATGGGGTGATTTTAATAAACACTAAAGAGGGAAAAAGCAATCAAGGCCTTGGGATAAACATTAATTCTTCCTTTTTTATTGATCATGCTTTTAAACTTCCAGATTTTCAAAATTCATTTGGACAAGGAAATTCTGGGGAATTTGAATTTGTAGATGGTCTAGGTGGGGGTATAAATGACAATATCACCTATAGCTGGGGGCCAAAGCTTGATGCTGGAATTTTAATTCCTCAGTTTGATAGTCCAGTAATTTTAGCCAATGGTCAAAGGGTGAGAGGTGGTGATGTTGCTGTTCATGGGGGTTTAGCAATAAGCGCCACGCCTTTCGATTCTCAAGAGGATAACCTCAAAAACTTTTATCAAACTGGTTTTACTTCCACCAATAACATATCTATAAGCTCCGGTTTTAACAAAGGGAATTTTAGGATGTCCGCAACAGACCTTCGCAGTGAAAGCATAATACCAGGAGTTAATCTTTTTCGAAAAACCCTATCCAGTAAACTTAATTTTCAAGCTAATTCTCGATTAAAAATATCGGCAAACCTCAATTATATTAATTCACAAAGTGATAATAGACCTAGCAATGGATATGGATCTGAAAATGTAAATTATTCACTAGTGGCATGGGGCCCAAGATCCCTAAATATTTCTAGTTTAGAAGACTATTGGCAACCCGGACTGGAAAATCTTCAACAGTATTCATTTAACTATACTTTTTTCGATAACCCCTATTTTATCTTATTCGAAAACAGAAACTCATTTACAAGAGATAGAGCCTTTGGAAATCTTTCCGCCAGCTATCAATTTAGTGAAAAACTGAGTCTGATGATCAGATCCGGTATGGACTATTCCTCTGAAGGTCGGCAATTTAGGCGATCATACAGCAGCAATAGATTTAGACAAGGCGCCTATGCGGAGCACAATGTGTTTTTTAGAGAAAATAATAGCGATCTTCTTTTAAATTTTAAAGATCAATTTTCAGATTTCTCTTTCGATTTAAGTTTAGGTGGAAACAGAATGGACCAAAAAGCATCAACAATACAAACCCAAGCTTTAAGTCTTGCTCAACCTGGAATTTATAACCTTAGCAATGCTGCCTCTCCATTGGAGGTTTTTCAAATTGAAAGCCAAAAAAGAATCAATAGCCTCTACGGTTTGGCACAATTGGCTTATAAGAATTATTTATTCGTAAATATTAGCGGCAGAAACGATTGGTCCAGCGCCTTAGCCAGTCCAAATTCCACAGACAATGTTTCCTTTTTCTATCCGTCAATTACAGGAAGTTATGTACTTTCTAATACGGTGGAGCTTCCTAAATTAATTTCCCTTGTAAGACTAAGAGCAAGTTGGGCACAAGTAGGAAATGATACCGACCCCTACCAAACCAGCACTTCTTTTGTGGCTAGGACCGCCTTTAATTCGCAACCATCTTTTAGTTCTAATGATTTAATTGCCAACTCTAATCTATTGCCTGAAAAAACCAGCTCCAGCGAATTTGGAGGGCTTATTCATCTGTTTAATCACAGATTGAGATTTGATTTCACCTATTATAATGCCCTTACAGAAAATCAAATTATTGCATTACCAGTAGCCATCTCTTCTGGTTATAATGAACAAATTGTAAATGGTGGAAGTGTAAGGTCCAAAGGATTTGAATTGATCAGCGGCATTACGCCAATAAAATCAAAAAATTTTAAATGGGATAGCCAATTTAATCTCAGTAGAAATAAGGCCACTATAGAATCTCTTCCAGATGGAATTGATCGTCTCACCTTAGCCTATTCACGAGTTTACGATAATGTAAATCAAACTATTTGGTTTCAAGTTGAGGAAGGTGGACAAATTGGAGATATGTATGGTACAGGTTATTTGAAAAATGAAAATGGCGATTTTATTATTGATAGTGATGGAAAGTATATAGTTGACAATAGCCTCAAAAAGCTCGGGAATTATAATCCTGATTTCATATTGGGTTGGAGTAATAATTTTACCTATAAAAATTGGTCTCTTCACTTTCTTTTCGACTGGAGGCAAGGAGGTGAAATTGTATCCAGAACCCAGGCACTGGCCGGTGTTGCAGGACAATTAAAAGAAACTGAAAACCGACCAGAATCTGGAATTGTTGCTGAAGGAGTAGTAAATATAGGTAGTGAAGAAAATCCTGTTTGGGAGAAAAATAGCACGGCCATTTCAGCGGAAAGCTATTACCGACAATACTACGATAGAAATCATGAAGAGAATAATATTTACGATGCCTCTTATTTAAAATTAAGGCAGCTTTCCTTAAGCTATATATTTCCCAGCCAAGCCGAAAAAGGACTCTTAAAAAAGGGAAGATCTTTGAGTGTTTCATTAATTGGCAGAAACCTTTTTGCCATTAGCTCCATCCCACATTTCGACCCTGAGCAACTAGCGGTACAGGGAAATGGTTTTATCAGTGGTGTTGAAGATATGTCCTACGCCACCAGTCGTAGCTATGGAGCCAAAATTTCCTATAACTTTTAAATCTCAAAAAATGAAAATCTATATAAAATCATTGGCCGGAATATTAGCCCTTAGCTTAGGGATTTTATCCTGCTCCAAAAATTTTGAGGAAATCAATACCAATGGAAATTCCCCAACCGATATTCAACCTGATCTATTACTACGTCATGTAATCTATAACTACGGCGAGGAAATGTCTTATGAAGGTTTCGTAGCGGGCAATTTATTAGGTCAATATTTTACCCAAATTGATTTTAACCTTTTCGATCGCCATAGCCTTACGGAAACCCAATTTGGAGGAAACCCCTGGCCTATTATTTACTCCAATTTAAGAGACAATCAAATAATTTTAGACAAGGCTCAGGCCAACCCAATATATAAAGTATATGAAGGTCCTTCAATGGTTTTAAAAGCCTATATGACGGCAGCTTTGACTGATATTTATGGTGATATTCCCTATTCAGAGGCTCTAGGTGGACTACAAGGAAATGTGAAACCAGCTTACGATGGGCAGGAGGATATTTATACCGCTGCAAATGGAATTTTAGACAATTTAGACAAGGCCATAATTTCCATGCAAAATTATACAGGAGCGCAAAGTTTACAGGGCGATATTCTATATAATGGAGATTTAAATGGATGGATAAGATTTGCCAATTCCTTAAAATTGAAATACTTAATAAGAATTTCAGATCGAGAAAATGTCGGTGATGAATTAATGGAAATTTTAAATTCTGGCAATTATTTACAAAGTAATTTGGAAAATGCCAGCTTCGATTTTAGCGATGGCCAACCAAACAATTTCAGAATGGCCAACCTTAGAGATGGGGATTTTAACTTGTTTATTCTCTCAGAAACCAATGAGGAAATTTTAAAAAAATACAATGACCCTAGACTAGGGATTTTCTTTCGTCCATTTGGAAATGATAGTACCCAGTCAAAATTTGCCGGGCTATTAAACGGTCCTGATGCCTCTACAACCTCCATTTCAGTTAGCGATTACTCCCTTACCGGAACAATATTTAGAGAACATACAGGTGATATAGATGCCAACTTTATGACGGCTTGGGAAACTGAATTTCTTTGGGCAGAAGCTGCGGAAAAAGGATTAATTGCCGATCAGGCTCAACTGCATTATGAGAATGGAGTACAACTGGCATTTGAATATTGGGGAGCGGATCTTCCAAGCAGTTATTTAAGCAGCGATTCTGCTGCCTTCGGCACCTTTAATCAAAATAAAATGGAACAGATTATTACGCAAAAATGGATTGCCAATATTATAAATGGCTATGAAGGATGGATAGAATACCGACGCACAGGTTTTCCAAGCTTAAAAACTATCGATGCCAGCCTAAATAATGATCAAATTCCTAGAAGGATGCCCTACCCCACTGATGAAGATGCGCTAAACAATGCCAATTTTATCAAGGCAACTTCTACAAATGGAAATAGCATAAACGCCAGAGTTTGGTGGGATATTAATTGAATTTAGAAATGGGAAATCTCAGTATCTTAAACTGGCAATGGATTCTGCTTTTAGCTTTTGGGATTCTTTTCTTCATTTTAGCACCTTTTTCCAAAACCAAAAAGGAATTTTTTGCCGCTAAAACGTCCAAAGGAAATCAGCCTGGATATTTTATCCTTACTGCTAGTCTTCTTATCTCATGGATCTTCGCAAAATCTATTACTAATGCCGCCAATCTAGGATTGAAATTTGGAATTGTAGGAGGAATCACCTACTCTGTCTATTATCTTTCTTTTATTGTAGCGGGAATTATCATTTATAAGCTACGAACCAAAGGTGGATTTACCAGTATTCACCATTTTCTCAAAACTCGTTTCGGAAAGGCTGCCATTCGCCTTTTTTCCCTTTTAATTGGAATCCGCCTTTTTAATGAAGTTTGGTCGAACACCATGGTTATTGGCAGTTATTTTGGTGAACATGGAAGCCAAAATTACTACCTCGCCATTTTAGCCTTTACAGCGATTACTTTGGCCTATGTGATAAAGGGTGGACTGCGATCATCACTACTTACAGATGCCATTCAAATGCTGTTTTTTGGACTATTGCTCTTCATGCTCCTCAGTATAATTCTACCATCTGGAAAAGAAAATATGATAGATTATTTAAATTCCGGAACATGGTCGATGAGCACTGGTTTAAATTTACTTTTCGCAGCGGGAATTCAGATTTTCAGTTACCCTTTTCACGACCCAGTACTTACCGATAGAGCATTTATAAGCAAACCCAAAATCACCCTTAAAAGCTTTATCAGCGCCTCCTTTATAGGTGTGGTTTTCATGACTTTATTTAGTCTCATAGGTGTCTATGCCCAATTCCAAGGCCTCCAAGGACAAGGAGCAGTAGAGGTCTCCAAGCTATTTGGAACCATAGTGATGCTGGCCATGAATTTTATAATGATCACCTCGGCAGCATCTACTTTGGATTCCAGTTTTTCATCCTTCTCAAAACTTACAGTGATGGATATGGGGAAAAGTAAAAATCAGAGCTTGAAAAAAGGAAGGTGGATGATGGTTTTAATTGCTATTGCAGGAACGCTACCCGTCTTTGCAAATCCAGAAATTTTATCCGCTACAACTGTAAGTGGAACTATGGTAATTGGCCTAGCCCCTATTTTTATTTTTTGGAATATTAAAGTTCCTAAGTCGTCCTTTTTCCTTCCCGTCTTTTTTGGAATATTTATGGGCATCCTCTTAGCAAGTGATAATATTCCGGATTGGTGGAAACTGAGTGATGGGCCTTATGCAGATTTACTTTGGGTAAATGTATGGGGAAGTTTAATTTGTTTACTATTATTTTTTATACCCTATTGGATAAAACGTGGAAAGAGAAAAAACAACTAAAAATATTGGAAAATTAGAATCTAAAGTCCTGATTTTCGGCGGAGTCTATAGCAATCTACAAGCCCTGGAGGGTCTTCTGAAAATAGCAAAGGAAAAAGGAATCCCTAATTCAAATATGATTTGTACTGGGGATATTATAGGTTATTGCGCACAACCCAATGAATGCTTGCAAACCTTTCAAGATTTGGGTATAGCCTCTATTGCTGGAAATGTAGAGATTCAATTGAGAGAAGAACAAGAAGATTGTGGCTGTGATTTCAGTGATGGTGGTCGCTGTGATCTCTTTTCCAAAAATTGGTATGCCTACGCTCAGAAAAAGTTGAATCCCAAATTTTTGAACTACTTAAATGCACTACCCCATTTTATCAACTTTGAATATGCTGGAAAAAAAGTAAGCCTTGTTCACGGATCTTATCATCATATTTCTGAGTTTATATTCAAATCTAGCCCCTGGAGCAAAAAGGAAAAAAACTTTAGGGCTACAAATTCAGATATTATTATTGCAGGACACAGTGGGCTGCCCTTTGTTGACCAAAAAGAAGATTTATTATGGATAAACCCAGGTGTTATTGGAATGCCCGCCAATGATGGAAAAACAAAGGTTTGGTATGGAATATTAAATGACGAGCAAGGTAGAATAAGCTACGAGTTCCATAATTTCGAATATGATTTTAATAAGGCTGCAGGCTTAATGCTAGAAAATAATCTTCCAGCAAGCTATGCCCAAACCCTTAAAACTGGACTTTGGGATAATTGTGAGATACTACCAAGACAAGAAACTTTGGAGCAAGGAAAGCCACTGAAATTTGAATAAAACAGGGAGCATCCACCTTTTAAAAGCCCTGAATCATAAGTCCAAAACAAGGAATTTTGAAAAAAACATTATATATCCTTCAATAATTCCGAAAAACAATTATTTTTGCAGCCCTCAAACAAGGTCGCGTAGCTCAGCTGGATAGAGCATCTGCCTTCTAAGCAGACGGTCATAGGTTCGAATCCTATCGCGATCACACCCTCGAAACCTCGCTGTTAGCGGGGTTTTTGTTTTTTAACCAACTTTTAAGGCGTTAAAAAAATTACCGAAATAAAACTAAATTATCCTAAATTATCCTAAATTGTCGGTGTTTACTTACCATACACTTACCAGTTTCTATGGGTCTAATTACGGGAGGAATCATTTTATATAAAAGCGCTGCGCCAAGAAAAAAGGGATTACCTATTGTAATCCAAATCGTAAAAGATGGAGTGCCGAGACGTTCTGGGTTAAAATCTTTTTCTTGGCCAAGTCATTGGGATTTTGAACTTGAACAGCCTAACAAAAACCACCCAGAATTTAGAACTCTACTAGCGAAAATTGCAAGCCGTAAGAACCAACTTGTTGATGAGTTAGAATATTTGAATAGTTCCAATTGCAGTTTAGAACAGGCTATAGAATACATTCGGTCCAATGAAATCAAAAAAGAAACAAAGGAGTTAGAAATATTCCTGCTGGAACAAAAACTCAAAGAGCTAAAAAAAGGTCAATTTCATGGCTTCCTAGCTTATTATGACAAGATCATTGAGCAATACCAGAAGAAAGATAAATCAACAAGATTGTTTGTACAATTAAGAGAGGATTTGGATAGGTATTTAGCCGGAGAGGATATTAATATCCATGACATCGACAAAGATTGGGTAGAAGCCTATAAAAATTACAAATTGGCTGGAGGTAAGTTTTCAGCTGGCGGCCTTTCCGCCTTCCTTAGAAACATGCAAACTGTTTTTCTCGCCGCCAGGGAAGACCCTAAAATTGGTCTAAACCCAAGATTCAACCCCTTTAAGGGAAATATACCGCGCAGCTCTTTTGACAGCGAGCTGGAGCTGGAAATTACATCTGAGGACATAGTTAAGATTTTGAACTATCAAAAACCAAAGTTCTGTAATGAAGAAAACTTTCGGAAATTATGTAGAACTAGAGATTTATGGATGCTTCAAATTTATTTGGGAGGCCATGATTTTACTGAAATCGCTTGTTTAACCTGGAAAAACATTCAGGGCGATAGAATAAAATTTAAACGTCACAAAATGAGAAATAGAGAAAATGGTGGGCCAGTTGTGAATAATTTACTACTACCAGAAGCTAAATTGATAATAAAAACATACGGAACAATAAATCACGATCGGGTCTTTTCCTTTATTCCGGATCCCCAAGAAAACACCCGTGGATATAATAATTATTTGGGGAACGTCAATAGGTCCCTGGAATCAATTCGTATTTCTTGTGATATTAAGGCTAAAATTCGTACCAAAAAGAATGGGCCTCGTTACATTTTTGGAACTGAAGCTGGAGCCTTAGGCTTTTCAGATAGTTGGATTGAAAAGGTTCAAGGACATAAATCAAAGCGGGTTACAAGAATATATAGGAAATCTAAACTTATCAAACAAACCAACAAAGTCATTAAAAAAGTTGTGAAAAGCCTTACAACTCCGCCGCCCTCGAAAAAGGAGATGAAAAACAAATAAAGAATCAGCAGTATTGCTCACTCGCGGAAGAACCTGGCAGAGACCAAAGTTTTTTGATACTACCGGAAATGTTTCGCAGAAAAGATCCTGCTCCAAAAATAAAAACAACAGGTGGTTTAAAAATTTTGTATGTAATGTAATGTTGTTCTGCAATATACATGAGAGTTGCAGAATTCATTTCCTTTTGAAAATTTGCATAAAACTTATTGCTTTTAACCGCCTTGTCAAGTTTCTTGGTAAATTCTTCAACTTCTTTATTTCCACGGTAGCGGTAATTTAAGGCCAATACATGAAATAATGTTAAGTGGTGGGAAGTGGCAATTCGTTTACTGATGGTTTCGTCAAAATATTTAAAAAGCCAAAAATCCGGATCAATTTTACCATTAACAGCAGCACCTCTCAACTCGTCCCGGTATGCATACAGTTGATACTTAAATTTTTGCTCAATGGATTTAAGGTGAAGGTTTCTCCACACCATTATCAACAGTAATATTGCAAATATCAAAACCCAAAGATCCATATTCCCAAGATATAAAAATTTTACTTACTAGAGCCCAATTTTTTTCCTAAAGCTCTAGATTGATCTACAGTCTTAATTGCACCCAGCCTGTTTCTCTCTTGCTTTCCAGTCCGTGCCATTCTAGAATAAAAACTAACTACCAAAATTAAAGAAACAAAGAGAAACAAAATAACAACAGTACATGGAAAAATATTGTGGTAATTGTGTTTTTGTAGAATATATATATCAATAAATTCTCGTTTTTGATCCCCAGAACCCCAAAACAGGAATATAAAGGTCATTATTATTAGAACAAACCCAATCATTCCCACCTCCTTCCAAATTGTTGCCAAGGCAGTAATCACGCTAACTTCAACAGATTTATTACCCTTCTTCTTTTTCACCATAAATTACCTTTTTGAACAAAAGCATTGTAGATCCATTAATCTTTAACCATGTTCATTTGAAAGCTTGATTCAATCATTCCGTTTTCGTAAATGATAGTTAATGTAATTGAACTACCTCGTGCCGGAAAAACTTAATAGAGATACATTCACACCATCATTTAACGAAAGGCTAAATTGAAGTTGATCTCCTGAGATAGACCCTTGACCTTGAGCTTGATACACTTCACCATCCAAGGTCCATGGCTGATTTGGAACATCAAAAGAGGTCGAGCTTTTCAATTCAAAATAAAGCTCATCATCCATGGAAATTCTTTGTATATCGCCAGAATATTTTAGTAAATTAAGACCTCCTGTTTGAGTGCCTCCAGGGCCGCTAAGAGTCCCTACAAAATTTCCATAAAATTTAGTTCTAGCCTCAGTATTGCAATTAGAACCTTCATACCAGTCATCGCAAAGGCAATCCCCATCAATACAGGTTCCATTGTTATTGCAGCTAATTTCATCACAAGGGTCGCTTTCACACGCGGTAAAAGTAACAGTGCTAATGGCGAATAAAACGGCGCTTAAAGTCAATCTAATAGTTTTCATAGTTTATTAATTTTCAAATTTATCTTCAATATAGGTCAGAAAAACCTTTCTATCAATTCTAGCTCCTGAAATAAAATCTTTATCCACCAGGTCCGGCCGTTCAATGGCTACGATTAGCCGTGAATACAGGTCTGAATACATGGTTTTAAGAGCCTCAGCATTATTCATCATTTCAAAGAGGAAGTCCGTCTCCGATTTTTCTTCATTTTTTACAGCTGTACGTGTCATTTGCGATAGGTTTTTCAAAGATTAATTTCTGCTTTGCTTTGCTCGTGGATTTTTCTCAAACCCTCAACTACTTTTTTAGAGGAACCGTTCAAGAGGCTTTTATATTCCTCAATATCCCTCTTGCTTTCAATTTCGTCAAGTATGTGCATTTGAGTGATGTAAGCAAGGCTAACATGGGTTAGATTCCGGTTAATCGACTTCATGAGGCGTTCCCTTTCATCTAATTTAAATTGGATTACAAACTTCTCCTCTTCAGATAAATTCAGTTTATCTTTAAGCAATAACCGATCACTTTTAATGGCATCAATAACTTTCTGTTTCTCCTTCAGCTTACCTCTCATTTCGAGGCTCAGAGAGGTTTGTTTATCAAGTTCGTAAATTAATTTTTCCGTTTTACCAGGTGTAAAGGTTTTTACATAATAAAATAGAAAAAGGGTCAAACCAGGAGCCGTGATAAAGGCTAAAACAAATGGCAGACCGTAGCTGTATTTACCAAAAACAGGAAGGCTTAGAAAAACCTCAAACACTCCGGAATAGGCCAAAACAAAAAAACCCACCAACTTTATACCCTTTTGGTTTTTTGGAAGTTCGGCCGCTAATAAAAAAGCACCAAAAACAAGAAAAAAGCTTATAGAGCGCAAGAACCAATACCAATCATGGTACAACCAGCTGACATCTCGCAAAGTGGCCCAGCATAAAAAAGTGTTTTTAAATTCAGGCAGAAAGAAGTAGAGCTCCTTAATTAACGGCAAAGCGATAATCAAGAATATATAAACTACTGTTTTTGAACCTGAATTTTTAATCATTTAGTAGGTCTTTTTCTTCCAGCTGGAATTTCTCTTTTCTTCTTTTTACCTCCGTCGTTTGCATCGTAGTAATACAATTCAATCCAGGAAACGCCTTCTGTTTTTCTGTAAAACTCATAATCCGCAGGATCGTAAGCTGCATTAATTTCCAAATCTCTACCGGCGCAAACAGGAGATTGATTTGAAAACTCAGTACCTTCATTATCCCCAGCAGTTATTGAAAGCACCTCCTCAACAGGCTCGTCATCATTTTCTGCATCCCAATATCTAATTGAAACAGAATTGGAACCTGAAATAGTTCTATTTAAATAAATGGAAATCGGATCTCCGCTTGATGCGGGGCAATTAAATCCTATCCTCTGATTGTTTGGCATAGTTTAATTATTAAGGGTGAAATTAATTTTCTATTGTACGTGATCAAAGCCTAAAGTTCTAAAAATTTAGTGAACGGCCACTTTTTTATAGTGAATGGCAAATTAGATCAACGCATTTAGTTTTTGAATCATTTTTTGCTGTTCCTCTATTACTTTTTGGGATTCCTGATAAAGCGCTTTAAATTCAAATCCATTTTGAATTGGAATATTAGAATTAACCCCGTCGAAAAGCGTTAAATCTCCCCTTCCAGTTATTAAATAATCCATGTTTATTGACGGAAAAGCCCGGTAAATTGCAAAAACAAGGGTCATGTTGGGAATTGACCTTCCTTTAATTACATTATATAAAACCTCGCTACGACGTTGACCCAACAAGTTGCCAAACTCATTGACAGACAAGTTTTTAGACTCAATAAACTCTTTGATTCTTAGCCCAAAATCTTGACCTAATTTTTCAATTTCTTCCATTTTAAATTAAAATTTATTCCAATTTTTATTGGAGAATACATTTTATTTTCAATATTTGCTTTCTCAAATTAGAAATTAAAACTCAATTAAGAAATGGCAACCACTTCTAATTATAAAACTTTTGCACAGCTGGGGAGAGAGTTGGTCCTACGAAGTCTGATAGAAGCACTTAAAAAGCACGGGGATTTTTACAAAGCTTACCAGGAAGCCTGCGAAAAGCACGGCATGAGTGATTCAACGGTTAGAGGGGCCATCTCTACAAAAATTATATTGAAAGAATACAACAAGAGGTATTCCAGACAATTGAATTTAATTGCTACATCGGCTTAACTACCTAAGACCATACCATTGCTTATTTAAGAAATATTATGAAAAATCAAAAAACAAAACACCCCGTGACCACCCCCTTTCGGTACCCGTTTTTGGATAGGCGTTTTTTGGGTACAAAGAAATTTGAGCCTAGCGCTATTATTGTTGGTTCGGTAAGCCCCATTAGTAAAGACGAAAAGGAAGGGATGTGTAAACTAGAAATCTCCTTTGATGGAAAAAAGGTATTTCGTTTTCAATTGGATCTTACCACAGCTGAAAATAGAGGCGAAGCTATTGAAGTACTTAAAAATATTGAACAAGTGGCCTTTGGAATGCTAACCAACATTGAAGACCAGTGTAGTTTCCAAAAACTAATTATTACCAAGGAATAGAATTGCCAAACACCGTCCTCATACAAGATATAAAAGATGCCGGCCTGATGGTGGTAGACAAAGAGGTCTTTGCCCAAATTAAGCGAGAGCTGTATGCGGCAAAAAAAGCCACCCAGGTAAAAAAAGGACGTTACACCAGGGCTGAGTGCTTAACAATTTTCAACGTATCGAAAGATACATTTATGAAGTACTTAAAAGAAAAGGACTGTCTTATTGTGCCTTCAAGTGATCAAGGATTATACACAGCTAGATCTGTTGAAGCGGAACTCAAACGAAGAAACGGAGAATGAAAAAATCTAAATCCAAAAACCCCGTAAGGGACTTTGCAGTAAATATTGACGACAAAATTGAGCAATTACGACTGCAAACCAAGCAGGCGATTCACGAAGATCGCCAGTTATTACA
>CAXBKQ010000039.1:0-12951 GCA_963976435.1 uncultured Cryomorphaceae bacterium
ACCTTAGTGATAAGGGTATTGACCTTTTATCCGAAGGAGCTCAAAATCGTGATTTCTTTGTAATGCCAGATATCGCTTCCATGCTTGGGGATTTAGACCAGGAGGAGATAGATACAGTTGAGAAAGCAGAGAAGAAAGAAGAGATGATGCGCGATTTCAGCATCAAATCAGAACGTATTCATACCATGAACCAATTGCTAAAAGCCTATGCCCTTTTTGAAAAGGATATAGAATATGTGGTAATGGACAATAAGGTGAAGATTGTAGATGAGCAAACCGGCCGAATAATGGAAGGTCGTAGATACTCTGATGGTTTGCATCAAGCTATTGAAGCTAAAGAAAATGTGAAGATTGAAGCGGCAACTCAAACCTATGCCACAGTTACCCTTCAAAATTATTTTAGGATGTACAATAAACTTTCCGGTATGACCGGAACCGCTGAAACTGAAGCGGGTGAGTTTTTTGACATTTATAAATTGGAAGTTACTGTTATTCCTACCAATAGACCTATCGCAAGAAATGATGCTCATGATTTTGTTTATAAAACGAAAAGAGAAAAATACAATGCGGTAATTGAAGAAATAAACCGCCTTGTAGATGCTGGAAGGCCTGTTTTAGTGGGTACTACCTCCGTAGAAATTTCGGAATTGCTGAGTAGGGCCTTAAAGTTGAGAAAGATTAGACATAATGTCTTAAATGCAAAACTTCACCAAAGGGAGGCGGAAATTGTAGCAGAAGCAGGACAACCCGGTACGGTAACCATTGCTACCAATATGGCTGGTAGGGGAACGGATATTAAACTAACTGCGGAAAGTAAGGAAGCTGGTGGACTAGCAATTATCGGTACTGAGAGGCACGATTCTCGTCGTGTAGATAGACAGTTAAGAGGTCGTTCTGGACGACAAGGAGATCCGGGTAGCTCACAGTTTTTTGTGTCTTTGGAAGACAATCTAATGCGACTTTTTAATTCTGAACGAGTTGCAAAGCTGATGGACAGAATGGGCCTTAAAGAGGGTGAGGTTATCCAAGCTGGCTTGGTTTCCAAATCTATTGAAAGAGCACAGAAAAAAGTGGAGGAGAACAATTTTGGTACTCGTAAACGCTTGCTAGAATTTGATGATGTAATGAATTCTCAAAGGGAGGTGATTTACAAAAGGAGAAGACATGCTCTTCATGGAGAAAGAATGCAGGTAGATATCGCCAATATGTTTTATGATACCTGCGAAAGTATAATGGAAGAGTTCCATCAGTTTAAAGATTTTGGTGGCTTCCAAATAGAATTGGCCAAGACTTTTACTATTGAAGTGCCCTTTACAGAAGAGGATTTTGCAAATAAGAAAAGCGATGCCCTTGTTGATATATTATATAGCAAGGTTTTGGAAAATTACGCCCAAAAGAACGAGCGAATCTCCAAAATGGCCATGCCGGTTATAAGCAATGTTTATAAAAATGAAGCTGGCAATTTCGATAATATTGCCGTTCCTTTTACTGATGGTAATAAAGGGATTAAGGTGGTAACCAATCTTAAGAAAGCCTATGAGTCCGAATGTAAAGAGTTGGTTTTAGATTTTGAAAAGAATATTGTTCTTGCCTTTATTGATGATAGCTGGAAGGAACATCTGAGGGAGATGGACGACTTAAGGCAAAGTGTTCAAGGGGCAGTTTATGAGCAAAAAGATCCTTTACTCATTTATAAATTTGAAGCATTTGAGCTTTTTAAAGCTATGGTGGATAAGAGCAACCGTGAAATTGTTTCTTTCCTATTCAAAGGGCAGCTTCCAAATCAGGAAACCAACCAAGTTCAACAAGCACAGGGGAGACAAAGAACGAACTACGATAATCTTCAAACGAGCCACCCAGAACTTGCTGCTAGTGGCGGTGGATCTGAAGGTGGTGAAGCACAAGCACCTCCAAAAGCAAAGCCAGTTGTGAATTCAAAAACCTACGGACGAAATGATGTGGTGACCATTCAAAATCTAAGTACTGGTGAGAAAAAAGAAATGAAATATAAAAAGGCTCAAGGATTAGTGGATAGCGGAACTTGGATGCTCATTGAATAGACAGTCCTAAAGTCGATTACTAAATACAATTGACCTTTTAAATCCTAAGAATAAGAAACCCAGTTTTATAGCTGGGTTTTTTTTATATTTAAAATATTGGGCAACCATTTAAAAATAGAGCGTCTTTAATAATAACAAACCGATTTACCATTGAATTCTAAACCAGAACATATCATCAATCTAGAAGATATTGGGGCTTTTGTACAGCCTAAAGAATTCTTGTTGAATAATTCGGAACATGAACTGGTAGCAGCCTGTAAAGCAGGTAAAAAAGTAGCACAGAAAAGAATTTATGAACTCTTTGCTGGTAAGATGCTCAATGTTTGCAGGCGATATGCAAAGGATAGCGAGCATGCCAGAGATTTAATGCACGATGGCTTTATTAAGGTGTTTTTAAACATCGAAAAATTTAGAGAGCAATCTTCCCTTCAAACTTGGATCACTAGAATTATGATTAATAATAGCATAAGCGCTATTAAAAAAGAAGTGAGAAAAGGTATCAAAGTGAAAATAGAAGATGTTCAACTGAAAGAGGATGATGTTGTGGACTTTGAATTAATAGAAAAGCAACCAATCACCGCAAGACAAGTTTTTGAAAAGCTGAATGAACTGCCCTTGGGCTATAAAACCGTTTTAAGTTTATATGTATTAGACGGTTTTACTCATAGAGAAATAGGAGAACAATTAGGAGTAACTGAAGGAACAAGTAAAAGTCAACTGGCAAAAGCAAAAAAGCTATTAGCTAAAATTTTGACAGAGGCGTATTTGTAATGCAAGGAAAGGATAACATAGAAAATCTTTTAAGAAAAAGCGCAGACAACCTGGCCAGCGAATTCCAGGATGATTGGGCAGTTTTTGACAAAAAATTAGCTCAGGCGAAAAGCCTAAAACGCTTAAAAAGAATTACAGCAGGATCTGCAGTAGCAGCGGCCCTAGTTTTTCTCTTTATGGCCTTTAATGGCTACCAAATGTTTTGGGAGAGGGATGCCTATATTCCAAGAACACAGGATGTTGTTTTTGAGAATTTGTTTGAAGATGAACCCTCAGACCTTAATTCTAAATCACAAAACAGACCCATAGTAAACCATAAGCCCCATGAAAGTGAGGAGCAAAATAATTCTAGCCCCAATTTAATTCTTCCCAATACATCAATTGAAAATAATGAAAAAAGGGAGGCCATTTACAATAGCGAGCCTCTTAATAATGGTGTAGAAATTGCCCAAAATTCGGAGGAGAATCAATTTATTCGCAGGAGCTCACCATTAGAAGATGAAAATCAAGGTCCCTTGGTTAGTCAGGCAGAAAAGGGTGCTAAAATTAATAGGGAATTAAACCCTAAAGAAGATTTGATTTTCCTAAAAACTAATAGAGGTTTTGGCCAGATTAAGTCTGGTTCTACCTTGGAAACAAAATCAAATAATGCTGGGAAATATTTAAATTTTCAGGTTACGAATATTGGCAATTCTTCTGGTGGATCCGAAATTCTACTACCTCTTAAATCACCCATTGAGCAGATTGATTTTAGTAAGATAAAAACTGGGCCTTATATAAGTCCACTCCAAGCGAAAAATGCTTGGAGCTACTCCATTAATATGTACCCAAATTATACATTCAGAAAATTTGAATTAGATGAAGATAAAGGGAATTTACTTCATGCAGATTTCGCAGATGCCGTTCAGGCAGCGGAAAGTGGTGGCTTAAGTTTGAACCTAGGATTTGAGGTTAACCGTAGAATTGG
Organism: uncultured Cryomorphaceae bacterium; assembly: GCA_963976435.1. GTDB lineage: Bacteria > Bacteroidota > Bacteroidia > Flavobacteriales > Schleiferiaceae > CAKZNE01. Next base: position 3,799 of record CAXBKQ010000039.1, read on the forward strand.
TGCAGTTACCTATTTTAATACGGGTATAGAATATATCAGTAATAAAACCGAAGTTTTATACAATTTCACCAATTTTAGAGATCCAATTATTAATAAGCACAATGGTTTTATTGATGGTTATACTTTAAAAAGTGAGGCTGAAAAAGTAAACTTTAGCGATAAAAATATTTACCATTATGTGAATTTGCCATTTTCAATTTCATACCAACCTTGGGCTTCAGATCATGTTCGATTGAATATTGAAGCTGGGGCAAGCTTCCTTTATTTTATGGCTGCAAATGGCCAAACTTTAGACTATAAAACCCTAGATATTGTTGATCTTTCAGAAAGAGATTTTAGAAATAGCATGGGTTCTTTTAGTATGAAAATTGGCGCTAATTATTATGTGAATGAGCGAATCAATATTGGTTTTGAACCTACCTTGATGTACTTCACAAACACCATCTATGAGGATGATTACCCCTTCTATGTAATCCCCTATTCTGTAGGTTTAAATTTCAACCTTCAAGTAAAATTAAACTGATGTTTAGCTTAGGAGTTTTTGGGTAAGCTCCAATATCTCAAATAAAGAGATTTAAGATAGCTATTCCAGAAAAACACATAGCTCATTATCCCCAACCAAAAGGCAATATTGAAATATAGATTTCGAATATGAAGGTGAGCTGTACCATAAATATAGTCACCTAAATTGTTGGTTTCCTTATATTCATCAAACATTGGCCAATAAAAAAAATCGTGGATAACATCCAAATAGGCTAAAAATAGAATGGGTAAAAAGGGACTAATAAAGTTGAGGAAAATGTTGGTTTGAACATAGAATGTGCTAAACTTTTTTAGCTTAAATCCCTTAATGGACAAGATAGATAAGATAAGGCTAAAAATGAGGCTGATGCTTAAAATTAGGTGGGAATTGAAATTTGAGCTTGCATCAATTACCAAAACTACAGTATAAAAAAGCCCAATAAATAAAATTGATCGTAAGAGCTGCTTCCAATGGCTATTTTTAAAAACCTGAAAGATGAGAGTGATACAGAATAGGCATAAGGCTAAGCCTTTGTAAATATCCAAATTCCAAGATCTTATCCTCTTCAATTGAGTCTTCCTTATTTGATAAATATTAAAACCGGTTTTGGCAATTGCGGTTTTTAGCTGCCTTTGGCTATAACTAGAGAAATAGTTGTTTTGCAAATAATCTGCAAAAACTTGTTCCATATTTACCTCCTCAACATAGCTGTATGTTTTTATTATTTCCGCAAATTGCTCGATATATTTTTTCGCCAGTTTATTGTCATTTTGAAGCACAATTTCCTTCTTTCGCCTTTTAAAGGATTCATCATTTTCAAAATTAAAACCACCCATATAGGAAGGATAGAAACTAGAGCCTGCATAGGAATGTAGGTCATATGACCCAAGGTAATCCTCGAAATATAGTTTGGGTCTTTCGTTTTTAAAAACTCCCTTATGATTAAAAATAGAATCCCGCATTTCCTGCCAAGCTCGATTTTGGATACGGATCTGTTCGTAATAATCTTTTTCCGGACTTTTTCTGTAATTTTCACCATCAAGCTTTTCCAAAAAGATAGAATCATTAGGATAGTACATATAATTCGACTTTTTGCTTGGAAAAAAATAGGCGCCTAATTCAAAGACTTCTGCCTGTTTTTCTAAGATGTCTACTTCTTCAAGCTGCGCAACCCTATGGCTTAAAATCCAGGAACTTGGATAGGGAATCAAAAGGGGTAGGGAAAAAGTAAAATAATAGATAATAAGAACAAAAAACTCCTGATATCGAAATCTATATCCAGCCTTTTTATCAGGATTGTAAATAGACATAGAATAAACAAAATAGCCCAGTAAAATAGTGGCCGGGATAAACAATATTCCAAAAAAGAAATTCTGGTCCTCAGTGCTTATAGGATCTTTCGGACTTGTGCTATATACCAGTCCAAGAAGAATAAAAATTAAGCTAAGAAGGAGAGTAAAATAAAGGTTTAAATGAATTTTTGTTGACCACAACCAAGCTTGATTTTGCCTGAGATATTGGTCAAATTTTTTAAGAAAGGCTGGGGATATTTTCAGGATAAAATTCATAAGGGCTAATATTTATCGCTAAATAATTTTTTGGTGGAATTGCTGATGTTTCTGAAATATTCAATCTCTAATTTGGCATTTATTAGCCGGAGTAATAGTTCCTCCTTTTTGTGTTCATTTGAACAATGAATAAGAAAAGAGGAGGCTGATTGCTCAATTTTAAGATCCTTCCAGTCTCCCAATAATTTTTGGAGATCCTGGTAATTGAATTTGCCATTGAGTTCAAATGTTTGGCTTTTATCCAGCTGTTCAAAATCTGATAGCGGTCCATTAAATACTGCTCGGCCATTTTTTAAAAAGATTATTTGGTCTGCAATAGTTTCAACCTCATGTAATTGTTGGGAACTTAAAATGATGCTCAAAGGATTCCGCAGGGAGTTCGCCAAATTTCTAAGGTCTTGCAATAGTAATTCCTGAGCTTGTAAATCTAAATTGGCCAAGGGCTCGTCTAATATTAATACTCTTGGATCCCACACTAGGTTCATAGCAATTTCGAACCTTAGTTTATAACCACTAGATAGCTGAGACCATTGTAGTTCTCTAAAGTTACTTAGTCCTAAACGGTGGATAATAAATTCTACTTTTTCGGAATTTAGAGGAGCCTTAAATTTTTTTATTGCCGCTTCAAAAGACAGTTGATTTTCTGCACTTCCATACCATTTTTCAATTCTCTGTGGAATAAAAGCAATCCTTTTCTTAATGTCTAGCCAATTTCTAAAATTTTGGCCGTCAAAATGATACACAATTTCACCTTCGTCCGGGGCAAGATCTCCACAAATCATTCTTAAAAGGGTGGTTTTTCCATTTCCATTTTCTCCCACTAATCCTATTATTTTTCCAGGTTTTAGTTTTAAAGAAATGGTCTGAAACTCAAAATTGTGAAGTCTAGATTTATATTTTTTACGAATGGAGTCAACTGTTGCAAAAGCTTCATCTTGTCTTTCAGAAATACCAGAATACAAAGGAATATAGGCCTTTAGCTTTTGTTGTAGTTTCAAACTTTTTTCCTTTAAACCTGTAAAATTATTTTTGGTGCTTCCTAAGTTTTTACCTCTATTATAGTGTTCTCTAAGCTTCAAACATTCCCTTTTTAATTCTTCAGGGAAATTAAAATCATAGCTTAAATCCAACATTCTGATAGTGCCGCGATTGAGGTCCTCATTTTTCAGACATAAATCTAATTCTTCAAGTCTTTGATGAAAAATACTTTCCATGGATAGGTTTAAGGTTTAATGCTGATTTTAACGGAATGCGAAATGAAAAATTTTAGGGAAAGAAATCCAGAGCGGTTTTTTTGTCAAATGTTACACAAAATTTCCCCGGCCTTTTTTAGGGTAGAATCATTTTTTGCAAAACAAAATCGAAGGGTTTTGTGATCTGTTTTTTGAGGATAAAATACCGATAAAGGAATAGAAGCAATGCCAAACTCCTTGGTTAGGCGAATAGCAAAATCAACATCATTTTCCATGCTGATTTCTGAATAATCCAATAGTTGAAAATAACTACCTTCAGACCTTAGGGCATTGAAACGACTTCCCTGAATTGCCTTGAGAAAGACATCCCTTTTCCCTTGGTACATTTTTGAAATTCTAAAATTAGCATCCTCTCTTAAATACTCTGCCAAAGCGTATTGCATGGGAGTGTTTACACTAAACACCATAAATTGATGAACCTTTCGAAACTCTTTCATCAAGTCTTTGGGAGCCATGCAAAAGCCCATTTTCCACCCTGTAATATGTAGAGTTTTTCCTAGTGAGCCGATGAGGAAACACCTGCTGGCAAGTTTGGGCCTACTACAAATAGAATTATGCTTTTGTCCATCAAAAATAATATGTTCATAAACCTCATCAGCCAAAATCAGGATTTTGCTATTTTCACAAATCTCCTCCAAGTTCAAAAGATCATTTTTCTTTAGGGTGGTAGCGCTAGGGTTGTGAGGGCTATTAATGATGATCATTTTAGTTTTTGAACTAATTTTCGCTTTCACCTTTTCCCAGTCTATGGAATAGGAGGGAAATTCTAATTCAATAAATACAGGAATTCCACCATTGAGTTCAATATACGGAGCATAGCAATCGTATGCTGGACTAAACAAAATAACTTCATCACCTTTCTCTATACTGGCAGTAATGGCTGTGGCGATGGCCTGTGTTGCTCCGGCGCAAATGTTCACCTCATTTTGGGGATCAAAAAAATGGTCATGGTCCTTATAAACCTGTTCAGACAAGACCTCCCTTAATTCATTTATTCCGGTATAGGGAGCATATTGATTTTTCCCCTTTTCCATATGCTTATTTACAAGCTCAATTAATTTGGGATCTACATTGAAATTTGGGAAGCCTTGGGATAGGTTTATGGCATTATGTTCATTGGCTAAAGCACTCATTTTGGAGAATATAGTGCTTGCTATATGTGGGAGTTTGCTTTTAAGGAGTAGGCCCTTGTCCATAGGTGATTTTCTTTTCTTTTAAGATTTTTCTAAGGTAAAATAAATTGTACTCCTTATTCTTTAAATGAAAGTAATTGGAATAAAACTATCCAAAATAAAAATGGAACAAATAGAGGGAAGAATAGTCTTAAGCACCTTTTATAAGCTTGCATTGTCGTACTTTTCCCAAAATTTTTTTTGTGAATTACCTATCAGTCGAAAACATTTCCAAAAGCTACGGTACCAGAACCCTATTTACCAATATTTCTTTTGGGATATCTGAAGGCCAAAAGGTGGCTTTAGTGGCAAAAAATGGTACCGGTAAAACCTCCATCCTAAGAATATTAAGTGGTGAGGATAAATCTGATACAGGAATTGTTAGTTATAGGAAAGGCCTTAAAGTTGGTTATTTAAGTCAAGACCCTCAATTAACGAATGGGAAAAGTATTTTGGATAATGTGTTAAGTGCTGAAAATCCAATGACCTTAGCCATCAGAAAATATGAGGAAGCCTTAGAAAATCCCAATGATAGCAAAGCCTACCAAAAGGCATTTGATCAAATGGATCAACTTCAGGCTTGGGACTATGAAGCTCAGGTGAAACAAATTTTAGGGAAATTAGGATTGCAGGAAAATCATGAATTGGTAGATCATCTTTCTGGTGGGCAAAAGAAGAGGGTAGCATTAGCCAAAACTTTAATTGCAAAACCAGAATTATTAATATTAGATGAACCCACCAACCACCTTGATGTTGAAATGATAGAATGGTTGGAAGAATATTTAAGCCAGAATTCCATAACCTTATTTATGGTTACCCATGATAGATATTTCTTGGAGGTGATCTGTAATCATATTTTGGAATTAGAGGATCAAACCCTATATCAGCATCCAGGAAATTTCAGCGCCTTTTTAGAAAGGAAGGCAGAAAGGGAGGAGATTGAAGGAGTGAATATTGGCAAGGCAAAAAACTTAATGAAAAAGGAATTGGAATGGATTCGTAGACAGCCTCAAGGTAGGGGAACAAAATCCAAGGCCAGGATAAATGCCTTTCATGAACTAAAGGGTGAAGCCCATAAATCTGTTGCCAAAGATAAATTGGAAATGGATATCAAAATGACCCGAATGGGAAGTAAAATTTTGGAAATCCATAAACTGAAAAAAAGCTATGGTGATTTTAAAATCATAGATAATTTCGACTATGTATTTAAAAAAGGAGAAAGACTTGGTATTGTTGGTGGCAATGGGGTAGGAAAATCCACATTCCTAAAAATGATAACTGGTTCTGAAGAAATTGATGGGGGAAAAATCATTACCGGCGAAACCATAAAATTTGGTTTTTATACCCAATCGGGAATGAAACTAGATGATGAAAAACGGGTAATTGAGGTGGTAAAAGATATTGCCGAATATATTCCCATTGGAAAAAAGGGAAGGAATATTACCGCTTCTCAAATGTTGGATAAATTTCTATTTGAAGGGGATAGGCAGTATACCTATGTTTCTAAATTAAGTGGTGGTGAAAAAAGGCGATTGTACTTACTCACCGTTTTTATGGAGAATCCCAATTTTTTAATTCTTGATGAGCCTACAAATGATTTGGATATTCTCACCCTAAATGTTCTAGAGGAATTCTTGATGGATTATGGTGGTTGTTTGGTGATTGTTACTCACGACCGGTACTTTATGGATAAGCTTACCGACCATTTATTTGTTTTTGAAGGAAATGGAAAAATTAAAGATTTCCCCGGGAATTACACCGAGTATAAAATCGACAAGGAAAAAAGGGAAGGATTAGAAAAGCTGAAAAATAAAAGCCTAGTAAAAGCAGTCCCAAAGCCAAAAAAAGAAAAAGAAAAGACCAAGCTTAGCTATGGTGAAAGGCTGGAATTTGAAAATCTTGAAAAAGAAATTGAGGAGCTAGAAAATCGAAAACAAGAAATTACCGGCCTTTTCGAATCCGGAAATCTAGATTCCGAAAAACTAATTGAGCTTTCAGAAGAAATGAAAAACCTTACAGAGGTACTTGAAGAAAAAGAAATGCGTTGGTTAGAATTAAGTGAAATAGAAAGCTAAGTCTAAATATTTATCTTGCTTTCCAGAAACAAGCATAATTATGAACGAAGTAATTCTCCTCAAAAAAATTGTGCGCAACTTTGCGCTTGGCCCACAAACTGTTAGAGTCTTAAAAGGAATTGATTTAAGCATTAAACACAATGAATATGTCGCTTTAATGGGGCCTTCAGGAAGTGGGAAATCAACCTTAATGAATTTATTAGGTTGTTTAGACACACCAACTTCTGGTGAGTATTGGTTGAATGGCAAAGATGTGAGCAGTTTAACAGATAATGACCTTGCGGAAATTAGAAATTCCGAAATCGGATTTGTATTTCAAACCTTTAATTTATTACCCAGATCTACAGCACTAGAAAATGTGATGCTTCCTTTAATTTATGCGGGAATGGCTTCTAAAGAAAGAAAGGAAAGAGCTGAGGAAGTTCTCGAACAAGTAGGATTAGGGGATAGAATGGACCATAGACCAAATCAATTATCTGGCGGACAAAGGCAAAGAGTTGCTGTGGCTAGAGCATTGGTAAATAAGCCTTCTATTATTTTAGCTGATGAACCTACTGGGAATTTAGATAGTAAAACATCAGTGGAAATTATGAATCTTTTTAATGAGATTCATTCCAATGGAAATACGGTTATTTTAGTTACACATGAAGAGGAAATTGCCTTGCATTCTAAAAGGATAATAAGGTTGCGAGATGGAGAAATAGAAAAAGATGAATTGGTTGAAGCACAGCTTCAAAATGGATAGTAGAAATTATATATAAGTAAAGAATGAATTTAGATTTACAGGAAAAAAAGGCCATGGTTTGTGGCGGTTCTGATGGGATTGGGAAGGCTTCAGCTTTGGAATTATCCAAAATGGGAGCTGAAATAATATTAATTGCAAGAAATGAAGAGAAACTTCAAAATGCGATTCAAGAATTAGATAATTCAAAAGGACAAAACCACAAATATATAGTCGCCGATTTCGATCAACCAGATCAGTTGAAAATCGCTGTGGATTTGTTTTTAAAAGAGAATGGCCCCGTAAATATTTTGGTAAATAATACAGGTGGACCAGCACCAGGGAAGGCCTATCTCGCTCCCTTAGATGAATACATAAGCGCATTTAGAAGGCATCTCCTATGCAATCAAGTGATGACACAAGCCTTAATTGAGGGAATGAAGAGCTTAGGAGAAGGAAGGATTATTAATATTATCAGCACTTCTGTGAAAGCTCCCTTACCAAATTTAGGAGTGAGTAATACTATTAGAGGAGCCGTTGGAAATTGGAGTAAAACTATTGCTAATGAATTAGGAGCATTTAATATTACGGTAAACAATGTTTTACCGGGCGCAACAGAAACCGGAAGATTAAAATCTATAATTAGCAATAAGGCCAATAAAATGGGGAAAACAGAGGCCGAAGTGATTGCTGAAATGACCTCAGAGGTGCCAATGGGTAGATTTGCCAAGCCGGAGGAGGTGGCCAATGCTGTTGCCTTTTTAGCCAGCCCTGCAACATCCTATATTAATGGGATAAATATTCCAGTGGATGGCGGAAGAACACCAAATCTTTAAAACCTTATAGAGCCCTAATCATGAAGAAAATATTGAACTATATAGATGGCAAATTACAGGAGCCAATGTCTGGTCAATTTTTGGATAACTATGATCCATCACGTGGTAAGGTTTATTCTTTGATCCCTCAATCGGAGGAGAAAGATGTAGAGCTTGCTACAAAAGCTGCGGAAAAGGCATTTCCAGAATGGAGTGCAAAAACAGCCAAAGAGCGCTCTTCAATAATGATGAAGATTGCCAATTTGATAGATGAGAAATTGGAGGAATTGGCCCATGCTGAGAGTTTGGATAATGGCAAACCCTATAAACTTGCGAAATCGGTAGATATACCTAGAGCCAGAGATAATTTTGCCTTTTTTGCTACCGCTATTTTACACGATGAAGCGCCCTTTTATAATATGGGCAACAGTGGCTTTAACTATACTTTAAGGCAAGCAATTGGCGTGGTTGGATGTATTTCTCCTTGGAACTTACCCCTCTATTTATTCTCCTGGAAAATTGCTCCAGCAATAGCATCTGGAAATTGTGTGGTAGCAAAGCCCTCTGAAGTAACCCCAATGACGGCTTATTTATTATCAGAAATATGTATCGAAGCTGGTATGCCTCCTGGAGTTTTAAACATTGTTCATGGTTTGGGGCCAGGTGCTGGACAAGCAATTATTGACCACCCGAAAATAAAGGCCATATCTTTTACTGGAGGAACAAAAACAGGCGAGCATATTGCTAGAGTGGCGGGGCCAAAATTCAAAAAACTTTCCCTTGAATTAGGTGGGAAAAACCCAAATATAATTTTTGCCGATTGCGATTTTGAAAAGGCGGTAAAAACTTCCGTGAGGTCGTCCTTTGCCAATCAAGGGCAAATTTGCCTTTGTGGTAGCAGGATATTCATTGAAAGGACGATCTATGAAAAATTTAAAATAGCCTTTTTGGAGAGATTAAAAGGCTTAAAAGTTGGACCACCAGAAGAAAATGATAGCAGGATGGGAGCATTGGTTTCTGAAGATC
>CAXBKQ010000040.1:0-12904 GCA_963976435.1 uncultured Cryomorphaceae bacterium
ATATGCTTTCACACGCAAAAACCGATATGATGGTTATTCGTGAATTGGCAGATAATGATAAGGCATATAGATCTCTAACCCTAAGCTGGTTTAAAAACTCTCCCCTTTTGGATATTATTAAATCCGCTAAAAGTTTAAATGCCAAAGTGGTAATTTGTACAGATCACGGTACCATCAATTGTGGTGATCCAACCAAAATTGTTGGGCCTAAGGATATTAATACCAATTTAAGGTATAAGGTTGGGCGAAATATGTCTTACCAAAATAAGGATGTTTATGAGGTAAAAGATCCTGAACATATCCACCTTCCAAAGCTCAATATTAATTCTGCTTTTGTTTTTGCTAAAGAGGATTTATTTTTTGCCTACCCAAACAATTTCAACCACTATGTGAAATATTATAGAAATACCTACCAACATGGAGGGATTTCTCTGGAGGAGATGATAATTCCCTTTGCTATTCTTTCTCCAAAATAGGCACTTAAGTTTTAGCTTTGCCAAATGGAATTAACAAGGAGGGTAGAAAGTCTTGAAGATTTAAATGCTGCCGCTAAATGGTTATTAGATGAGCTTAAAGGCCTAAAAATAGCAGCTATAAATGGTGAAATGGGAGCCGGAAAAACTACTTTTATTAAATCCCTATGTAAGTGTATGGGGGTAGAAGATGAGGTAAGCAGCCCTACCTTTTCTTTGGTAAATGAGTATCATTCCCAAGAATATGGCAGCATTTACCATTTTGATTTTTATAGATTGGAAGATGAAGATGAGGTTTGGAATATTGGGTTAGACGACTACCTATATTCAGGGGCCTATTGCTTTATGGAATGGCCTGAAAAAATTTGTAACTTCATTCCGCCCAAACACGCTCGGTTAAATATTAGCCTAGAAGCTAATATTAGAGTATTTCAGCTAAAGCTAGCACCGCATGAGTAAACCTGAATTTTTATCATTTTCCTCTTCAGAATTAATGCCCCAAGAAGAGGTTTTAGAGGTGAAAACCTCCAAAAGCGAACTGAATATTGGTATACCAAGAGAAATTTTTAGGCAGGAAAAAAGAGTAGGCCTTACACCGGATGCTGTTCAGCTTTTAGTGAGCAACGGACATAAAGTGGTGATTGAAAAAGGGGCTGGGGAAGGAGCCAATTATTCCGACAAGGATTATGAGGAAGCAGGTGGAGAAATTGCCTATTCCAAAGAGAAGGTTTTTCAAAGCGACATCATTCTAAAAATTGAACCCCCCTCCCTAGAAGAGATTGGAATGATGAAACATCGTCAGACTTTAATTTCTGCTTTGCAGCTGAGAACGCAAAACAAGGAATATTTCCAAAAGTTGATGGAAAAGAAAATTACCGCCCTTAGTTTTGAAAATATTGCCGATGAAAGTGGAATTATTCCAGTGGTGAGAAGCATGAGTGAAATTGCGGGAAGCACCTCTGTTTTGGTAGCTGCAGAATGTTTATCTAATGCCAATGAAGGTAAAGGATATATGCTTGGTGGAGTTTCTGGAATACCACCTACAGATGTGGTGATAATTGGCGCAGGAACGGTGGGTGTTTATGCTGCTAAAACCGCACTAGGACTTGGAGCTACTGTTAAAGTTTTTGATAAATCTGTGACCAAACTAAGGCGTTTGCAAGGGATCATTAATATTCCCATTTATACTTGTGTAATTCAGCCAAAAATATTGGAAAAGGCATTAATGCGCTGCGATGTTGCCATTGGAGCCATTCGCTCAGATACGGGTAGAACCCCAACGGTAGTAACCGAAGATATGGTGAGTAAAATGAAAGCCGGTAGTGTTATTATAGATATTAGTATAGACCAGGGGGGCTGTTTTGAAACTTCAGAACTTTGTGATTTAGATCATCCTACCATAAGGAAATATGATGTTATCCATTATTGTGTACCCAATATAGCCTCTAGGGTTAGCCGAACAGCCTCCTTTTCTTTAAGTAATATTTTGGCGCCCTTATTATTGTCTATTGGTGATGCTGGTGGTATTGAAGAAATACTAAGGCAAAATTCTGGGGTAAACAGAGGATTGTATATATGCAAAGGGATTTTGGTAAGCAAGGCTATTGGCGATTGGTTCGATTTGCCATTTGCTGAAGATTCACGCTTATTATATTAAAATTTTCAAGGGCTTTTCTATCAGCTAATTTACATTTGCAAAAAATTATTTTATGAAGCTTTGGCGTAAGCTCCTTTTATTTGGTTTAGGATTAGGACTAGGAGTTTTAATGGTTCAGTTTATTTTTGGGGATAGGACTGATATTCAGTGTAATTATTTTCCAAACGACCGTGTTCTTTATGATATCCGAAATAAAGAAAGGCTCTACGATGTAGAAGTGGAAAATCAGATGAGACTTGGTAATATTGATACTTCTGATGTAAGAGATTTGTTGGAAATGGGCAAGGTAGATTTTGAAAACAGCCAAAGGGGACTAGGCTCCTGCAAAAATTATTGGATAAGTTTTAAACCTGAAAACAAGGATAAATTTTTCCTGCAATTTGAAAATTGTGATAGCACAGCGAAGGTTATCGGATTTAAATTAAAACCCTAGGACTTTAATCCTCTACGTTGCATTTCCTTTTTAATTAAATCCAGTTCTCTGCTAGTCTGACCAGCGGCGGCAGTGTTTTCTTCTGCTCTTCTAATCAAATAAGGCAGGGTTTCTTTTACAGGGCCAAAGGGTAAATATTTTACCACATTATAGCCATCTTTGGCTAAATTAAAAGAGAGGTTATCACTCATGCCAAACAATTGGCTAAACCAAACTCTTTCATCATTTTTGGGAAGCCCTCTTTCTAGCATGGCATCAACGAGCTTTTTGCAGCTGTTTTCATTGTGAGTTCCGGCAACAATAGCTCCTAATCTCAGGTTATCAACAATATACTTTACGCCAGCATCATAGTCGCGATCCGTATCGGCTTTTGTTTCTTGTATTGGAGAGTCTATATTATTCTTCAATGCCCTTTCCCTTTCTTTTTCCATATAGGCACCTCTAACCAATTTTACGCCAAGGTAATAGCCCACTTTATTGGCTTCTTCCACCTGGTTTTTCAAATAGTTTAGCCTATCCTTTCTATACATCTGTAGGGTGTTGTAAATCACCACTTTTTCCTCATTGAATTTGCGGATCATCTCCTCAGCTAAGCCATCTATAGCATTCTGAATCCAGCTTTCTTCAGCATCAATAAGTACGGCGAGATCTACATCATAGGCTGTTTGGCAAATTTGCTCCACACGCTTTTGAACGCGAAACCACTCTTTTTCTTCACTAGAATTCAATTGGGCATTCCTACTCACTTTTTCCAAAAGAGAAAACCGTGCTAAGCCCGTAACTTTAAAAACAGTAAAAGGAATGGCCTCCTTATTCTTGCCGTATTTAATGGTTTGGATGAGAATGTTTTTGGTGTTTTCAAAATCCTCTTCCTTAACCTTTCCCTCCACTGAATAGTCGAGGAGACATTTTACATTATGCTCATTAAGTTTGTCAATGGTTTCATCACATTCAAGAATGTTTTCGCCGCCAACAAATTGATCGTAAACTGTTTTTTTTACTAAACCTCTAATAGGTAAACCTAAACCCATGGAAATTGCAGATGCCTTTTTACCAAAACTTACAAGGCTTGGATTTGCAACTATTTTAAACATATAGTAGGCTTTCTTAAGCTGAGCGTTGCTTTTAGTAATAAAGGCCGTAGCAGTATCTTCGAAATTAACCATTCAGTAATTAAAGTTGTAAATGTAATAGAACAGGGTGAATGATGCTAGGTTTTGTTTAATTTCATCCCGAAAAAATAAATCATTTTCATGAACCAGCATCAATCCAAAATACGATTTGATAATGAAGCCATTAAGGAGCTAAATGAACTGCTGGCGGCTGGCCAATATCCCAAAGTATTCTTTTTGGTAGATGAAAATACTCACCAATCTTGCCTAATTCCTCTTTTACAAAATCTTGAAGAACTGGATGAAATGGAAATTTTAGAGGTTGAGGCGGGGGAAAAGAGCAAATCTGTTGAGGTCCTAAATCAACTTTGGATGGCTATGTCTGAACTGAAAGCAGATCGCAGTTCTTTGCTCGTAAATGTTGGCGGTGGTGTAATAACGGATTTAGGTGGATTCCTAGCTTCAACTTATATGCGAGGTATTGATTTCATAAATTTCCCAACAAGCTTATTAGCCCAGGTAGATGCTTCCGTAGGAGGTAAAACTGCTGTGAATTTAGAGGCTCATAAAAACCGAATTGGAATTTTTAACGAGCCCGTTTTTACAGGAATAGTTAATGACTTTTTGGATACCCTTCCTGAGCTGGAAAGGATATCTGGCTTTGCAGAAATGCTGAAACACGGACTTATTGCAGATCAATCCTATTGGAAGGAATTATGTGAATTCCCTATTACTGAACATTATCCAAATTCCAGTTTGGTGCAAAGGTCTATTGAGATAAAATCCAAAATTGTAAAAAGTGATTTCCGAGAATCTGGCCCTCGAAAACTATTAAATTTTGGACATAGCATCGGTCATGCATTTGAAAGTATAGCCTTGGAAAAAGGGATTTATTACCCTCATGGCTTCGCCATCGCTCAAGGTATGATTGGGGAGTCCATATTGTCTTCAAAATATTTAAACCTTTCCGAGAATGAGATGAATAGCATTAATGATTTGATTCATTCTATTTTCTCAAAAATCCCCTTCGATTTTGAGGTGGAGGAAATGATAGGCTATATAAAAATGGATAAGAAAAATGAAAATGGAAATCTCAATTTTAGTTTATTAAAATCCATAGGGGAGGCTGAATTTAATGTGGAGGTCGAGGAAAAGGATATTGTCAGTCTTCTAAAATTCCTGAAAACGAATGACTGAAATACTTCATCTTAAAAAAGAAGTAAGAGAAATTGCTGGACAATTAACAATTGCCGGGAGTAAAAGTGAATCTAACCGCTTGCTCATCTTAAAAAAGCTCTATGCACCCAATATAGAAATTCAAGGCCTTTCCAATAGTAGGGATACCCAAATCATGATTAATGCCCTTAATTCTACTTCTGAAATTATTGATGTGGAAGATGCTGGAACAGCAATGAGGTTTTTATTGGCCTATTTCGCAATGAGTAGCCAAAATGTAATTGTATTAAAAGGAAGTCCAAGAATGCACCAAAGGCCCATTGGGATTTTGGTTGAGGTGCTACAGAAGCTGGGGGCCAAAATTGAATACCTAGGAAGTCAAAATTTTCCGCCTTTAAAAATATATGCCAGTCAACTTAATGCGGATGAAATTGAAATTGATTCAGGTGTAAGCAGCCAATTTGTTTCAGCACTAATGATGATTGGCCCAAAGCTGCCCAATGGTTTAAAAATAAAACTAAGAGGCCATACAGTATCCAAACCCTATATTAATCTTAGCGCCCAACTCATGAATAAAATGGGCCTAGCAGTGGAAATAGAGGAGGAGCAAATTATCCTTAAAAAAGAAAAAGAGAGTTTATTAAAAAACATTTCTGTAGAGGCGGATTGGTCTTCTGCATCCTATTGGTTTTTAATGGCTAGCCTATGTGAAAAAGCAAAAATTGAATTAAAAGGTTTCCAAAAACAAAGCTTACAAGGGGATAGTGTAATTCGAGAAATATTTTTAAAACTAGGGGTAAAATCCACTTTCCAAGATGCTAGCTTGCTTCTCGAAAAATCTGAAACAAGCCTTCCCCAAATGTTGAATTTTAAGTTGATAGATAGTCCGGATTTGGCTCAAACTCTTGTTGTTTCCATGGCTGCTTTAGGTATTAAAGGGAAAATAAGTGGATTGCAAACCTTAAAGATTAAAGAGACCGATAGACTGTTGGCTTTGAAAACTGAATTGGAAAAAACTGGGGCAATAATTGGTATTGGCGATGACTATCTGGAAATTGAAAAGGGGATAAGTCATTTAAAAGATATAGTTTTTGAAACATGGTCTGATCATAGAATGGCCATGTCATTAGCATCCCTGGCATTATACTCTCCTATTTCTATAAAAAACCCAGAGGTGGTAAACAAAAGTTATCCCCATTTTTGGGAGGATATGAAAAAGATGGGATTTCAGTTTCAACCTAATTCTTTGGGCTATATAAATTAGAATTTATATTTCAATTGGGCTTTCAACTCGGAAATTCGATTACCCTCAATTTGATTTAATCCAGTGCTTATTAAAGTTCTATCCGAAAAAGTGGTATTGGAATATTTTAATTCCAAGCTAAGTGTTTTCTTCACTTTCCATTTAATTACAAGATAATAACGCTGTCCTTTGCCATAATTTGCAGGAATACTAAAGCTTTGGCTGAGATCATTCTCGTAGGCATAAATTCGGTTTTCGAAATCTGAAATATCAAATACGGAAAAGCGAAAACTATAGCTTAAAGGGAGCTTTTTCGATCTGAAAATAAAATCCTGGTATACTAAAAAACCATTTTGTGTACCCTCATTGTGCTGACTAATCTCTATCCTGTTTTTAAGCCTTAAACTTTCACTATAGCTGTAGTTTAATTGCAGCCTCCAATTTTTTCTCTTGATGGTTTTTGAGCTATTGAAATTTTGTTCCAGGTCCCTATCTTCATCCCTAATCCTAAATCTAAATCGTAAATACACAGTGAAATTTGAAGAGGGAATAAATTCCAATTGGTTTAAATAGTCCCTTCCTCTGCTTATAAATTCGGATTGAAATGTTGGCCAAGTAAAATGGTAATAATCCAAATAGGATTTCCATTGAAAGAGGGGGTTAATAATCCAATCTATTCCAAAATAATAGCCTTTTTCTCCAGAGCTGGCTTTTTCAGCAAATGGAGCAGAATAGTGGCTTTGGTATTCTTTGGAAAAGTTCCTAAAGAGTAGAGAAAACTGAAGTGCCTCTGAATTTTTAATTTTTAGTCCAGCTACAGCAGCAAAAGCTGAATAGTTCAAGGCTGATATTTCGCTAAATAGACTTAAGTGTTTATGGCGAAAATTAGCATGGATAGAACTTGATGCCCATTTATCACCTTTTATATTATACAGTTGATAGAGATTTTGTTTTTCTTGTATGTGATGACTAGTGCTATAAAAACCTTGATTTATTCCTAGGGAAAATAAACTTCCTCTATACATTAAACTTCCATTTAGGATATTCATTTGAATGGAGTTTTGATCTAAAATCTCATTTGCCGTTCTATGTAATCCAGAATTCTGAAAGGAGCTGATCTCCTTCTGTCCCAATTCATTTTCTTCCAAATTGGCATCTAAACTTCGCCGGGAGAAAAATAGTGAACCCTCAATTTTTCCTAGCTTTAGTTCGGTAGCTACACCTCTAAAAAAACGATTTTCTTCACCACCACTATAAGGAATTATACCTCTGGCAAATTTTTGGATTTGGCTAACATTTGGAGATTTCCCAAAACCAATACCGCTCCATAAGGCCAAGCCTTGACCAAACTCGAAATTGAAATCACCAATTACCAAAGAATGTAAAAAACGAAAATCCTTGAGGAAAATATGGTAGGAGGCAAAATCTATATTTATCTTTTTATCCGGCAAATGAAAGGCTTCCCCGGCATCCTTTTGCAAATGGAAGGCAGCGCCAAGTTTTCCCTGGAAATTAAATTTATATCGGAGCATTAGGGCGTTTGGATCACCTAAATATCCATTTTCTGGGTTTTTAAATCCTTGCCTTTGTTGTAGGGTGTATTTATGTCGAATGAGCACTTCATTTTTGCTGTATTTAATATTCTTTTTGGTCGGCAGTTTGAAATTTTTCTTTTCCAAACTAAAATCTAAAAGAGGTAA
This sequence comes from uncultured Cryomorphaceae bacterium, assembly GCA_963976435.1. Lineage (GTDB taxonomy): Bacteria > Bacteroidota > Bacteroidia > Flavobacteriales > Schleiferiaceae > CAKZNE01. The sequence goes on from CAXBKQ010000040.1 coordinate 7,795, forward strand.
AATCTCCAAAATCTTATCCTTGTTAAAGCCTTTTACAGCCATAAGTTCATAGTGACTTAAAATGTATCCCGTTTTCCTGCGATATTCGAGAAGGTTGTGGATTTGAAAAATATCAAGCTGTGGAATACGCTCTAAATCTCGCATGCTAGCTCTGTTAATATTTATTTTTTGTGATTTTAAAAGCTCCATATCATCTGCCAATTGAAGTAGACTATTTTCATCACTTTCTGTTTCAAAGCTTTCTAAACTGTTTGCTAGTTCTTTTTCTAGTGGATCTTGAGCTGCTAAAATATTGGGGAGTAGAAAGAGGAGAAAAAGTATAGCTGCTCTTTTCATATCTCATAATTTAAACTAAGGCTTAAACTACTTCCTAGAAAAGAAGAATATTCCAGAGCTTGGTCGATTTGAAGCTTTTTAAGTTTTAAACCAAGACCAAAATGCTGGCTATTATCTGGAAAGGCAAAACCACAGCGTAGTAATAAATATTGAAAAAAGGAATATTCAAATCCCAAAGAATAAGTTTCAGGCCAATCGGCCCATTTTTGTATTTCGGCGCAAATTAGAGTCTCAGGGTTTGGGGAGTAATTGGCTCCGAAACGCAGTCCTAAATTCGTATTTATATCAATTTCGCTTTCCCAATTGCTGTTCATTGGATTGTAAAGGTGAATGCCTACCTGTACTTTTTTTAAAGGTTTACTTAGTATTCCAAATTCCCAGGTGAAAATGCTTTGGTTTCCTTTTTCCTCAATAAATTGATTTTCTATATTGGCTTGAGCTCCCATGCTTAGACTTTCGCCAAATTTTCTGGAAAAATTTAAAGCCATTTTACTTTGATTAAATTGCTCAAAACCAAAAGCTGAAATGTTTATTCCTAGATTCCCGAAAGGGTAGCTTTTCAAATAGGCTAAACTTGCTGTAGAAAGGTCTTTTAAACCAAATCGGTTTTGATAGGAAATGGCAATTTGATCCGCTTCTATGAATGCTAAAGAGGCTTGATTATGGAAACTAGACCATATATCAACTAGTGAAACGGAACTATGAGCTAGTGAAGAAGAGCGACTACCCGCAAAGTATGTGTAGTTTTGTGAAAAGCAGGAATAGGAAATTAAAAGAAGTAGTATCAACCTTTTCATAAGAGAGTCTTGGAATTTTTGGAATTATTACGAAACTTGGTCCGTATGTTATTAACTAGTCTCCGTGACAAGGGTGTACTCCTAGCAATTTACTTTATAATTTTTGCAAATCCACTTTTGGCTCAAGTCTATTTGTTTGAGCAAATAGGTTTAGAAGATGGTTTGCCGAATAATAGAATCAACCAAATGCTGGAAGATTCTAGAGGTTTTATTTGGCTAGCTACAGATGGCGGTGGATTGATCAGATACGATGGTTATGATTTCAAAACCTTTTCTCAAAATAGCCAAAACTCGGATTTATTGGCCTATAGTTTATGTGAAGATGGGCAGGGAAATATTTGGGTGGGACTAGAGAATGCTCTCCTAAAATTTAATGGAAAAACCTTTGAAAGAAATAATCTACCCTCCAGTTTAAAGCTTAAAAAAATGTCTGTTAGCGATGATGGACGAATTGTGGTTTTAAGTCAGAATGGCAAATTATTAGAGTTCAAAAAGGAATGGAAAATCCTGGAGTTTGGCGAAGATGAGGTTTTCGATTTTGACATTTTTCAAAATAAAATTGCCTTTTCAAATTCCAGTGGATTATACGTTTCCCAAGAAAAAGGCCTGCTAAAAATAGACAGCCTAGCCCCTAAAAAACTTCGATTTTTTCAAAGGGAAATTTTTGCTTTAGGTAATAATGAAACAAGAGTATATTCCGATTTAGGGGAATTAAAAAGACTTATAGAAAAGAATTTTCAGGATCTATTTAGAACAGAAAATGAGTTTATCGCTTTAGATTCAGATCGAAATTTATGCGTTGGAAATGGTCGTAATTTTAGACTTATCAGCAATAAAAATGGTCTTCCTGATATAGAATATAGAGGGGTTTATCAAGACAGCTATGGTGTAATATGGTTGTACAGTAATAAAGGTTTGGTCAAGCTGGAGTCCCTTGCTGTTCAGGTGTTTGAGGATTTTAATGGTACTACCAACAATCAAATAAATAGCGTGCATATTGGTGAGGATAAAAAGATATATGCTGGATATTCTAAAGGTGTATTAATCATCGATTCTACTAAGTCGGAATTAAAAAATTCGGGCAATTCTTATCCCTATGGACTTACCCTTGCCATAGAGGATTATGGCAATGCTCTTTGGTATGGTACTGAGGCCGGATTGGTTAGAAGTAAAGGCGGAAGATTTGAAAAAATAGCCCTGCCAGGATCACCTTTTGGTGCTTATGTTTTTAGTATGAAAAGGGCCCTATCCAAATTGTGGATTGGCTCTGGTACTGATCTTATTTCTTATTCGCAAAATGGATTTGAAAATGTATCCAAAAACCACAATTTACCCCCAGCAAGTATTTACAGTATATCGCAGGGTAAGGATGACAATTCCCTTTGGTGTGCAACTTATACCCAGGGATTTTTTCGTTTTTACAATGGACAGTGGGAGCTATTAAAAAGTTTGCATGGAATACGACTAGACAGTTTGCGATTTAGTTGTTTTTCCGCAGTTTCTAAAGATGAGATTTGGGCAGCAAGTCTTACCGAAGGATTATTCCATTTATCAAAAAAGGGATTCGAAAAAATAAGCTTAAAAGATTTGGGATATGCAGAAATTTCCTCCTTGGAATTAGATGATCAAGGAAATATTTGGGCGGGTTCTAATAAGGGGGTTTTAAAAATTTCTAAAGAAAATCATGTAATCAATTTGTCTGAATTAATGGGCTTTGAAGGTCGGCCAAATACAGTTCAAGCCATTACATTAAAGGGTGAAAAGCTTGTTGCCGCAACAAGTGGAGGCATCCAAATTCTTGATTTGAATAGGTATTTAAAACCGAGAAAGGCACCTAAAATTGCGCTTATTGGAGTGAAAATGTTTTTGAGTGATAGCAATTATATTTCTCAATATGCACAGGATAGTTTGCCATTTTCATTTGTTCCTTCTAATCTAGTATTACCTCATGATTTAAATTTTTTGAGTTTTAATTTGGCGGGATTAAGCTCTTTTGAACAGAATAAATTACAATTTAGATACCGCCTAATAGGGGAGTCTGATAAATGGACCTTCGCCAACGACAGGAGGGAAGCTGTTTGGTCTAATATCATTGCTGGGAACTATGTTTTTGAGGCGCAGGTAAGACGGTTGGATGAGGATTGGAATGAGAATTCACTACGCTATAGTTTTAAGATTTTAAGGCCCATTTGGGAACGCTGGTGGTTTATTGGCTTGGCTATATTCTTGGTTTTAGCATCTACCATATTATTGGTAAGAGCAAGATTCCAAAGAATCCAAAAAAGATTGGAATTGGAAAATAGTTTATTGGATATGGAAAGGAAGGCTTTGAGGCTTCAAATGAACCCTCATTTTATTTTCAATGCCTTGGATTCCATCAGCAGTTTTATCTTTAAAAAAGACCCTGAGAAGGCGGTAAGGTATTTAAATAATTTCGCAAAATTAATGAGGCTTACCCTTGAATCATCGATGGAGCATCTTCATCCAGTAGAAACCGAAGTGTCCATTTTAAAGAATTATCTTGAACTGGAGAAGCTTAGATTTCAGGGTAAATTTGACTATTCAATAGATTTAGATGAGGAAATAGATTATGACATTGGAATTCCTCCAATGCTTATTCAGCCCCATGTGGAAAATGCCATATTACACGGATTAAAGCCTATGCAGGCTGGTGGACAATTGGATTTACGTTTTATTTTAGATGATGATGATGACCTTTTAATTGTGGAAATTGAGGATAATGGAGTAGGAAGGGAAAAGGCAAAAGAATTGAACCGAAAAAAAGATCACCGGTCTATGGCTACCAAAATAAATAAGGATAGACTAAGGCTTTTAAAGATGAATAAAAGCGATAAAATTGATATTGAAATCATTGATAAATTTGATAATTCTAAAAACTCATTAGGAACGAAAGTGCGGATAAAATTGCCGGCTGAGAATATTTAAATAATACCTTTAAAGAAAAATTAAACATGGTAAAAGTTGTAATTGTAGACGACGAACAAAACTCAAGGGAAGCTTTAATAGGAAAATTGGATTTGTTTTGTCCAGAGGTGGAAATTGCCGGTGAAGCTGGAAATGTTAGTGAGGCGGTAGAGACCATCAATTCGGTAAAGCCTGATGCTGTTTTTTTAGATATTAAACTTGCTGGAGAAAGCGGTTTTGATATCCTTGAGGCAATTTCAGAAAACCCAGAAGTGGATCCGGAAATTGTCTTTATTACTGCCCATGATGAATTTGCCATTCAAGCTATTAAATTTAGCGCATTAGACTATTTGCTGAAGCCTATTGATCCGGAAGAATTGGTGAAGGCTATTCGGAAAATTGAGGAGCAAAAGGGAATTCCCAAAAATGCGGCTAACCTAAATGTTCTTGTAGAAAATATTCGTCAGGCTTCAGATTCACCGAAAAAGATTGTAGTTCCTACCTCCGATGGAATGCATATTATTAAACTCTCGGATATTGTTCGTTTAGAATCGAGTAGCAATTACACCACCTTCTTTCTGAATAATGAAAAATCCCTTTTGGCCTCTAAAACACTAAAGGAATTTGATAATATGCTTTCGGGATATAATTTTAATCGAATCCATAAATCTCATTTAGTGAATATGAATTTTTTAAAGCGCTATGTTCAAACGGATGGAGGATATTTAATCTTAGAAGATGGCTCCAAAATCCCAGTGGCCAATCGCAAAAAGGAACAGCTGATTAGCATTTTGAAAAACATGTAGGCAAATGGCGCTAACTTATTAGGAATCAACGATAAATCACTTTGTATAGTGGGGCTCAATAAATTGATCCAATTTTGAGTTTCAAAAGAATGATCTTGTATGGGATTATTAGTTTGGTTTCGTTTCCCTTTTATAAAAGGAACCCTTGATGAAAGTCAGGGGTTTTTTATTAAAGACTTTTGGCGGAGTCCAATACTTTGTTTTTCAATCCTTCTTTATAGTCCACAATGTTTTGTAAAACTTTTT
>CAXBKQ010000041.1:0-12490 GCA_963976435.1 uncultured Cryomorphaceae bacterium
GTTATTGTTCTCTGTTCCTCCATCTACAATTAAATCTACTGCTTGGTTTTGGAGGCTTACATCAAACTCTTGTTCTATGGCTTGTCTAAGACTTTGTAATCTTGTTTCTGCTGATACCTTAGGGCTAAGGCCATAGGCCAAGATTTTCCGTGAGACATTATCTACATCGGTATAAATATAGTAGGTGGGACGATGCATAGTTTTAAATAGGGAAACGTCCATATGCCAGATCTCATTCACTAGTTCTGCTCGTACTGATATTTTAGGACGTGGTTTCTTTCCTGGCTTTCGAGGTTCTGTGAGTTTTAGCAATAAACTGTATTTATACCAGCTGCTTCTTGACATGGTTACTAGCCATTGCTTTAGGGTATATCCCCAGACGGAAGAAGTAGGCAAGTGAGAATAGCGTTTGTCTTTCATAATCGTTTCCATTGTCTTCAGTTCTTGCTTGGATACTTGTCCGGGTACTCGTTTGAAACAAAGTTGGGTGAGCGAAGATGGGCAATAGTAGTTTTGGATACGCTTCCAGTTATTATATGTACCATTCGTTATCTTCAGAGCTTTGCACAATAGTGCAGTTCCTCCTAAAGCTTCTGATGTTCCTTGGATGAGTTTTAAAATAGTCTCTTTGTTTTGGGCGATGGTTTTCTTAAAATTCTGCTCTCCAAAAATGGAAATTAGGGTCAATTGTATCCTACAAATCGCTATGAACCCCTTCTTGACACATCGAACGCGATGATCGCTCATGATTTTTAGGTCTTCCAGCTCTTTAAAAACTAGATCTGAAAACTCTTCTCCAACGTATGTCTTGTTGTTTTCGTTTCTCCAGTAACTCGCTGTGGAGCAAGGGATTGTATGGATCAAATTAGGTGGTAACAGCTGCTTTTCTATGCCCATTGCATAGCATTGTTTTATGCAGGTGTGGTAGCGATTATGATTCATAAATATCCTTTAAAAACCCTCTATTTCGTTCGATGTTGAAATTGGCGGTCTGAAAAATTAGTGCTGAAAATCAGAAAGATAGGGTGTTTTCCGTTCGATAGCGTTATAAAAGGGGGAGCAAATTAGAAAAAGCCTTTATCGTGAGATAGAGGCTTTTTTGGTTTTAGGTTTTAGGTTTTAGGTTTTAGGTTTTAGGAAATTAATCTAGGCGAGAGGTTTAACCTGAGGAATCGAAGGGAACGCAAAAGGCGGAGATAAACTCCTTTTAAACAGCACCTTCGAAATTTTGAAGTAAACCTATTTGGAAAGGTGATGGATCTCGAAGGACGGTTTTTGCCAGGCTAGGCCAACTATTGTGAATCACAAACAGGAACTAAGGAAACCTTCGAAACCTTCGAAATCAAATATCATCTCTGAAGGCAATGAACACGCACGAATGTGCGCGCCAGAGGATTTTTGAAAATCAGATAAGCCTCTGAAAAAGCAAGGCCTTATTTAATAAAAAAAGACTCTTTGGAAACACCAATTATTCTGAAACCCGGACTTCGAAATTTCGAAAGTGCTGGTTAAGAGAAGATTGTGTATCCGAACCAGTGTCAATAAGCGATTGGTTAGTTTTGGATTGTTCCTGAGTGTTTTTTCGGCCAAAAGGGCGAGTTGTTTATCATTCGGATATATAAAACCCAGCTCTTTGGCTGGGCTTAATTAATATCGAGTTAAATTTTAATCAGCTTTTAGAATAACCTATTCTAAAAAAAGTAATCATATATATAGCAAAAGTAGCGTACAAATAAATTTGGTGATGTTGAATTTCACCTTTGCTGATCTGATTATAAGCAGTAACCATAAAGCTAATTGCAATGATCAAGAAAAAGATATTTCTGATTTCAAGATTGGATATTTTAAACTGATGAAACCTAGGTGCTGAGAACAAATTTCTAATTGTAAGAGCTCCATAAAAGACTACTCCATACAAAACCAAACTTTGTAAGTGTCCCTGTGTTAAAAGAATGAAGGGAACTATTTCAACAATTCTAAAGTACTTTGACTTATTACTCTTTATTGCTTCCATAAAAATCTCTAATGTCTTTTCGTTTTACCTTTTTTCCGTTTTTAAAGTCAAATGCTCGGTAATCTTCCCCTAACCAAATTTTAGTACCCTTAAACCCATTTTCGCTTCTAGCGGTTCTAATAAAACTTGCAATAAGGGAGCCTAGTCCAGCGCCTCCTCCGACTATTGGACTTTTAAAAGTAGCTCCCGTAATAATAGCATCAATTCTATTTTTTCCGGTATCTGGTATGATAAATTCTACACCAACATAATCCTTATTCAGTAAAAGTACTTTGCGTAGTTCCGAGCCGTATTTCTGGACAATTCGACTTTGATCTTCTAAGCTTAAATCTGTAGTTCCATCTTCATTTGTGATGTTTGTATTGGTTGTTTTGCCCGTTAAAATAAATCCTTCTTCTCGACCATCAAATCCAGTTTCAATTGTTTGGCTTGAGGCTATTGATCTGGTTGATGATTCAATAAGGTCAATTGTTCCATCTTCTCCGGCTATAGCCTCAACTGTATAATTGTCAGTAACAGTAACTGTAGAGTTTGTAATGGTAATTATTCCGTTTTCCGTTGTTCTCGAATAATTTTCAAAAGTAGTCACGGTTTGTATAGTTTGAGTACCATCATCATTTACCGTGTATTCGGATTTGCTATGTACAGTATATTCTGGACAATCTCCTGTTGGGCATGGTTCCATTCCATCAGGATCAATAAAGAAAATAGGATTATTAAAAGCATAGTTATATGGGGAGTGTCTCTCCATCTTTTCAGCTAAAGGATCAACATTAAACCATCTACCAATTGAAGCATCGTAATTCCGGGCTCCAAAATCGTAATGGTCGATACCCATTTCGTTCTGAAGCTCCTTACCATTATACAAATACTTATGATCGGTTAAAGTAGCCACTCCATAAAAAGTCCCTTTATGAGAAAGTCCAAAAGGATAATAATTTTCTTGCTGTGTAATTTCCGAAATTTCTATTTCATCATCACCATTAAAATCGGAAAAGCCCAACCTAGTATTTCCAAGGTGATCTTTATAAAAATACTCGTAGCGATAAACTCCGTTGTCTTCCACTAATCTCCCTTCGTCCGTAAAAATAAAATCAAGGTTTTTACTACCCATAGAAACTTGTGTATAGTTTCCTATAGCTGAATAGTAAGTACTATTGATTGTCCCTTGATCGTCATATTCTTTTTTTAATTTTCTGCCTGTAGCATCATAAATATAAGTGATAATTTGATTGGAAGAATTTTGAACGGTGCTAGGAAGGTTTAAATGATTGTATGTTATGGTAATACCTTTGTTTCTGTCTACCGTCATATTTCCATTCACATCATAATCATAATCATTACCAACGGTATTTCCATCATTGAAGTCATTGATATAATGAATGGCATTGTCAGATACACTAGTTAATTGGTCACCATTATAGGTATATGTTAGTGCATCTATCATTCCAAAAACAGGATTTTGATTAATGGTTCCACTTCTAAAACCTCTACGATTAAGGGTTAATATATTTCCGTTTAGATCATAGGTTATTCCTGGGACATTATATTTTTTGGTGCTGCTAGGCCAGGTGTTTGTGGTTTCGTCATATTCCCTATACACGGCCTGAGTTAATCTATTCAGCCCATCATAATTATAGCCATAAGCCCTCTTTTGCTCATCCGCAGCTCCTTGCCAAGAAATTTCACTAATGTTCCCATTGTACAATTTACTGTTATTCAAGGGAGTGTTTAGATTCTCATAGGTTATGGAATTGTATTTTATTTCCATTCCCCATAGGTCATTGTCATCATCATTAAAAAATACATTTCCAAAATTTTCCAAAGCATAGGTGGTAGCAAACCTTTCCATCTGCTGCAAAACGCGGGCATTGGTAATAAGATATCCTATTTCCACAATGCTTTTTTGATATCGAATCGCCTCAGCAATAGCTGCAACAGAGCTCATACCTTCATAAAGATTGGCAAGGTTAAAATCAACATTAATGGTACTTGTATTTGTCAAATTTAATAAGAAGTTATATTCACTCGGATCATTTGCTGGTTTATCCATTATGAAAACTTCATGACTTTGACTTTGTGTTGCATCCCCAACTGTAAGGTATAGTTGATATCCATTTTTTTCTGTGAATTGATATTGTAATAATTCACTACTAAAGGGAGCTGTTTCTATATCTAACACATAGGCGGCCTTTCCAGCAACATAATTGAATACAGTAGTTTTTAGAATTTGAATAGCCTCACTATTCTCTATTTCTGCTCCTGAAATTGAACTTGCCACTTGACCGTAAATTTCATCCTCCAAATCTTCCAAATCCGTTTCATCATTCAAGGCTAGTGGATCTTCCTCATATACAAAGCTATAGGGTTCTCCTACTGCGGCTTGCAGGCTATTAAAGGTGGCGATTCCTTGAGAATCTGAAGGGTCTGGATATTCCATCACAAAAAAGGTGGCTAGCCCATTATCCGAATACAATGTTTCATCTATGGTGCCGCTAACGATCATTTCAGATTGATCACCTACTTGAATTTCCAAAAAATGCCCGGATTCTGTATTATCCGTTTCTATTATTTCAAATTCTATTTCACTTATTTCGTAACCAGTAACACTTCCTGGTGATGTATTATCTGCTACATACTGATCTTCATCAAGGTCTGCATTGTTAATATGGGTTAGCCAACCACGAATATTGTATGAGTAATCAATACTTTGTAAAAATTGCGGATTGGTTAGGTCGGTTGCATGTAATTTTTTGTCTATTAACTGACCTAATTCATTATAAAAATTCTCGGAGTATAAAATTTCACTTTGCTGATTTATTTGATGAAAGGTTTTTTTTAACCGTCCTGCATGGTCATAGGTATATCGTTGATTTAGCGTAATGGTTTGATTGGCATCATTATGCTCAAGACATGTTTTTAGAATTTCGCTACTAAAATTATACAACTGATGACTACGTTCATATCCTCCTAAATAATTCGTATTGTAAGTCTGGATAACTCTTCTTTTTTCATCATACCAAATCACAGAGGTTAAATAATTACTGTTACCATCCAAAACTTTAACCTTGGACCCAGTGACTAAAGATCGAGTTCTACTCGAGGCAGTGCTTAAATATCCAGCAGGGGGGCTATTAAAACTATAATCATCACTTCCATTTTGGTCAAAATCATAATCGTCATAGTAATTTATCATATGAATATCCAAAGATCCTGTTGGAAAGGCCTGGTTTGTATATCCATGTTGGGTGCTAAAATTAGAGGAGGTCCTTACTTCAAACAATTGAATAGCAGCATTTGCTGAGCTTTGTAAACTTGCACGATCTCCGCTATTGGAAAATAAACCAGTCAGAATTACTCTTCCAAGACCGTCATACTTGGTAAAACTCCATTGGTTGTTAGTTGTTTGTACCGCGTCTTGACTTAATACAGGTCTGTCAAGCTTATCGTATACTATATACTCCCAGCCTTTGTGTGGAACTTTCTTTTCAATTACTCTTCCTCTATTGTCATATTTGTAACGATAAACTCGATCTGGTATTTCCGAATTAACATTATAGCTTGTCATATCGGCAAAAGCTTCTGGAGGGATTACCGTAATTAATTGGTTCAAATCATTGTACACATAATAGGTTTGAGTATAGGTGTTGGCATCCAATTGCACTTTTTTTAATATTAGGATTCCCTCTTGATTGATATATTCAATTACTGAATTACCATGCTCGTCTATCCTAATATGCTTAAACAAGCTATTTGGTGAGTAAAAGCCATTGGAGTTTGTATTTCCATTGGTTACTTCAAAATTTCGAACTTCATGGAATAAATTTAGTTCTACATCATTTTGTAGCGTATGTCCAGAACCCAATTGCCAATCTTGGCCTGGGGCAGATTGTTCTAAAACTCTATTTAGGGGACTATTTTCAAAAAGTGTTTCAGCATAAGGAAAGGCTGAATACGCCACTCGTGCAGTACTCTTATAAAATTGATTTTGCTCCGTTTCTACTGAAGTAACATAATTACCCGAGTTTTGATTTATTGAAAAAGGCAAATACTGCTTGGCCATTCTTCCAAATGCATCATATTCGCTTAGTTGAACCATATCATTATTGTTTGGACTTAGCGTATGGCCAACCTGCTGTATTGGCCTTCCTAGTCCATCAAAATAGGTGGTACTAACTATTTTATCAGATGCCCCTAAGGCATTTAAAGAAGTCTCGGTGCTAACTGAAGTGGTAGGGCTTGTTGTTTTTACATAATTCTCAGTGGATGTTTGGCTATAAGCGACAGAGACTAGGAGAAAAGGGAGTGATCTGAATAGATATAAAATAGTTTGTCGAATTAAACTACGGGTAGGTACATTGTCAAGGTTTCCTTTTTGTGAGAATAGCTGAGTATTTAGTTTTAATGACTTCATTTTGAACGATTTTTAGGATGATAGTTTAGGGACGTTGGTTGTATTCTGATAGGCTGAGGATATTTCCATCAGAATCCTTCACCAACCGCAATCGACCGAAGGAATCATATTCAAAAAATTGGCTTTCGCCTTGGGTATCACTGATACTAACTACTCCTTTTAAGGGAATATAGGTATAAGTACTAATGCGAGCTTCATTTGGAAAAATGTATATTTCATCAATTAGACCACTTCCAGAAAGAGTAACGCTGGTTATTCCAGAAATTTGTCTTTCATAATAATTCCAACCTTGGGCATTGGATTTCAATTGTGTTGCAGATTGTGAGTTCACAGCGACCGATCCTTTGGTCCAATAACCCACAATATAGGTTTGAGAATTATCTAGGTTACTTACCACAATATTGCCACCATTTAAGTCATAGGATCGCTCACCGCTATAAGCATCATTAGTACTTAATGTTCCAGAATAGGTGAATTTTCCATCCCTAACCCTTTCAAAACCTGTAAATGCCGCATCTGAAGCAATGGCGTTTTCCACCTCATAGGTTTTATACCGGCCATAGCTCGACCAACCAAAACATTTTTCCAATTCATCTCTGGTGGTTAATTCAATAATATTTCCTTGATTATCATATTCACCTTCATAAACCAATGAGTAGTTGTTATCAAAAACAAACTGACCACTGCCATTTAAGGAAGACTCCGTTAAGCTGGTGCTTAAAGTTGGTGATGCAAGTTCCATGACCATTATTTGCTCTAAAAGAGGAGTGGAAACTGAATTTTTTAAAACTGAATTTTTAAAAATTTGAAGTATTGCCTTTGAGCAATATTTGGAGTTCCCGGTAATAAAAAATGATCTAATTTCAATAGGAACAATAACATTTTTGTCAATAAGGGATTTTAAAGCAACCGCTTCATTACTAGATGGAGAGTTGCCAGGGCTATAATCGATAGGATATTTAAACAAAACCTCAACATGGTCATAGTCCGTACTACTTTTTGTCACCTTAGAGGGACTAAATAGGTTCGGGATATTGTCATAAAAATACTCTTTCCAAGTTACAATGGACTGGCCATTCAAATACTGTGTGCTTTCCTCTCTTGTTAGATACGGTCGTTTTGCGTAATGGTTATAAGTATAATAATCATAGTCGGCTTCCATTCCATTATGAAGTTGTGTTGTAGAACAAACTGCTGCGGATTTCCTAACGTGAAATTCTATACCTTGAATGAAACCGTCATTTAATACAGAATAAGTGTATTCAGTTTTATTGAGCAGTACATCATCCTCACGGTAGGTTTTTTGAGAAAGTAATTGACCTCTTTGGTTGGCATAGCTGGTTTTATTGGTAAAAGCAAAGCCATTAGGATTTGCCGTAACCTGAAACTCATAATCGGTATAACCATTGTTGGAAGTCAAATCAGAAAGATACTCTCTCACATTGCTGTACATTACGCTTGGACCACTAGAAATATCAGCTGAAGCTTGAATAATTATTTTTGTATCACTATTAAGGGCGCAATTTCCAGGAGTATAGTATCGAACTGTTGTAAAATATTTAAATTCTACATTATCTAATTTAACGCCACTAGATTTTGTTGGGTCGAGTGATGAATTGTATTCAAAATTTCTTGTAATGGCATGGCCATCCATTGGGCTATGTTTTATTGTTTTTATTCTAGCCCCTCCTGCCAGTAAATTCTGAACCTGATTAGCGCTTGCTGATTGGTAGTCTATATCAACTGATACCGAACTTTCATAACCGGGTTTAAGTCTTACAGTGTAATTTCCGGTACTTAAAAAACAACTTGTGGCCTGTTGGTTGGTTGGATTTGCCACAAAGGGACCATGAAGAAAAACAACATTACTCGTTGCATTATCAATTATTTCTACAGAACCAGTTCCTGGATCATTTCCAGTTTTATTTACCGTTGTTTGGATATGAATATATTGATCAAAGTTTAGGTTTAAACTGTAATCAGTTTGGGTAATTATGGAGTTTGCAACCACAGATTGATCGCTATAATTAGGATAAGTGCCATCATAGTAATCGTTGGGTTCATAGGTGAATTCAGAATACCCTTTTGTTGGATAGGTCACTTTTTGAAGAATTTCAGCTAGAACTTTGGTAGCATTGGTATTTCTATCTGCTCCATAAACCGTATAACCTCCTTCTGTAATTGTTGGAATAAAATTTGAAATACTATTACCATTAGCAAAACCCCAATAATCTCTTGAGTAGGAGTTTTCTGAAGGAAGAATTTCTGAATCGTTATAATCAAAACTATAATAATCTTGTAAACTAGAATCATCCCCTTCAATAACAATCTTAATTAGTTTTAATCGCTCATCGATATTGCTGGATTCCTTTCCCAAACCTATATGCCATTTTGAAATGACATTATTGTTCTTGTCCTTTAATGAAAACACTTTATGAGATTGAACTCTTGAATCATTGAAAAGAGAAATATTATTGCCGTTGCTAATGATGAAATCTCCTCTTGAGAAGTGAATTGAGATCAATTCCCGCCTTCGTATTAAGGTGCTGCTCCCTGTGTTTACGGCACTTCCATAGCCACTTGCAGAAACGGGATAGTCTAAGGTCTTTGTAGAGGAGAATGATGTTTTGGTATTAGAAATGACATTTGAATAAACAAAATCAATAGTGTCTTGCAAAGCGCTGATTATAGATTTAATGTAGTATGTTTCACCTGTTACATTCCCACTTCCATCTAGATTTATGGCAACATAATCTGAATTGCCACCACCAAAAACATATTGATTTCCTTGGGTATCAATTATTTTGAAATGTTGATCGGCCACTCTTTCAACGATATTATCGCTGGGCTCCAATTCGTAACAAGAGTAATCGGAAAGCAAATGAAATTTTCCAGTAACACCATTAATATTATAATTAAAGATATCAGGTGCCAAATCATTATTTGCTAGTTGACTTATGGTGGCTTGGGTTGTAGAAGTTCCAAACTCCCCAGAGGGATTGTCTGCAAGTGCCATCATATCGGATCGAAATTGAGAATTATTATGGAAGCCCACACTTGCATCTTCATCCTTGAATCCTCCATTGACAGAACGGTACATACTACCCCATCCTGAGAAACTCCAGCCTAGGCCAAATTCGTTAACTATTTCTGCAACTTTATGTCCACCTCCTGAATAATTAAACCCTAAGGGAAGGGTATAGGAACCATTACTTAAGGTATAGATAGGAACATTAACTTGGATTTTACCTGTGGACCGATCCACGTTAATTTCCTCAAAAGAATAAAGAGAGGAAGTTTCTGGTGGGTCAATCTTAGTTATTCCTTTATAATAAGAGTCTGGGGATACGGTTTGTCCAAAACTGTGAATAGTAAAAACAGTGAAAAACAGAAGGAGTAAGGTTGGTATTAACAACCGTTTTTGAAGTAGAATTTTTGTTTTCAAATCAGAGTAAATATGTTGTCAGTTTAAATAAAATGGAAAGGTTGAAATGGGATTAATTTGTTCATTTTATTGAGCAGTGAAACAAAGTAATGCAAAAAATAAACTTTTTGTATATCTAATCTCAAAATTTTGCTTTACATGATTACAACAAAAACCCAACACGAATGATTAGTTAGTTATGAATCATAATGTTAAACACTATTAATATTAATTCGCCTTTTTTAGACAAAACCAAATTTATGAATGCTATTTATTTAAACCAGGAATAGTTTATAAACTGGTCAATTGTTTTTGTAAACATCTCCATATAGGAAATTAAATGTTCTACTTAAATTATAACTTATTTATGACCACCAATTAAAGGAATAATCATTGCTTGAAAAAATAGTAAGACTAAGACAAGACGATAATTCAAAAAAATAATTTTAGGACGGGACAAATTATTAAAGGCTTAAAGGGGTATGGACACCCATGCTTTAAGGCCAAATCCAACAGGAGCTAAGCCCAACTCATTGCTAAAAAAAGTTTATTAGCCACTATGTTTTTTATGCCCTATGTAAAAATCGTAATTTGTTTCTAATTAAAACTTCACCTAATTTCTACTAAACTACCTTTGGCACGAGCCATTGCATGGCCGAACAGGAAAGATTAAAACCAAATTTTTTGATCTTGGAAATACAATTTATTCAGCATATCAACCAAATAGTTCGTTGCCAAATTTAAAGCTCTTTATATTATGGAAGCACATGATGCAATAGTATTCTGGATCCCCCTCCTGGCCCTGAAATGAATAACGATAAAGATCCGCACTGTGATAAGTTCTAGACCCAATTTCCATTCCAAAAGGATAGTAATCCGTATAAGAAGTAACATTGGCGGTATAGTAGTTTACCGTACCTAGATTATTCGTGTCTTCCACTTGTAGTTTACGGTCTGTAATAACGGCATGCACATTCCCTAAATGGTTCTCCTTTTCATACAAACTTGGAGCAGAGAATTTTTTCGCTATGCCCTTGTTTTCGAAAAATCGGTTTACCGAAAAATCATCTTCATATGTGAGTTTGAAACAGCCCATGGACTGAGCTAAGGTAAAAATTCAAAGATCAAGTTGAATTACTTTGTCGAAAGTTTTGATTTTTAAAGGAACTTCTATGAAGAGCATAATGTCCCAGTTCATGAGTAATTGAGAAACATTAATGTATTTGTGTGCATTATGAGCCGAATAATTTTCGTATTCGGCTCATATTTTGATTAAATTTGAGCCGAATAGATGTTATAATCGGCTCATGAAGTACAATTGGCAACAAAAAAACTGGCCTGAATTTCGTTACGAACTATCTGAAATAGAGGATGATCTTCTAACCTATGCCGAGCGATCTGGTCAGATTAGCGGGATCTTGAAGACCATGCCAGAACACAGCAAAATGGAAGCCTTCATTGATCGGATGGTAGCTGAAGCTATCAAAACATCTGAAATAGAAGGAGAATATGTCAGCAGGCCAGATGTTATTTATTCTATTCGTAATGGACTTGGTTTAGACCAAAAGCCTCCACAAGTTAGAGATAAAAGAGCTCTAGGGGTCGGTGAATTAATGGTGGATCTACGAAACACCTTTGCAGAACCATTAACAGACAAGCGCCTTTTTTTATGGCATGAAATGCTCATGGCTGGTAATCGGAGATTAACTATTGGTGCTTGGCGATTTCATGAAGAGCCAATGCAAGTAGTTTCAGGGAGCATTGGTAAAGAAATCGTTCACTTTGAAGCACCTCCTTCCTCACTAGTACCAGAAAAAATGAGGGCTTTCCTTAATTGGTATAATGATACAGTCCCAGGGGGAGTTAATGAAATTCGAAAAGCCCCTATACGTTCAGCAATTGCCCACCTATATTTTGAATCTATTCATCCCTTTGAAGATGGAAATGGAAGAATCGGTAGAGCTATCTCCGAAAAAGCACTTTCTCAAGGTGTGGGAAAACCTATGCTTATCAGTATCTCTCAGACCATTGAAAAAAATAAAAAAGCATACTACCAAGCTTTAGAAAAAGCACAGCGCTCTAATGAAATAACCGAGTGGCTCAAGTATTTTGTTAAAATGTTGCTTGATGCTTTGTCACAAACTGAGGCACAGATAGAATTTGTATTAAAAAAGACTAAGTTCCTAGATCAATACCTAGATGACTTCAATGAGCGTCAACAGTTGATCATCAACAAAATGTTAGCTGATCCAGATAGTTTTGAAATTGGGATAAGCGCAAAAAAATATATGGTCATTACCAAAGTATCAAAGGCAACTGCCACACGTGACCTTCAGGATCTGGAGGAAAAGAAAGCTTTGAAAAGTGTAGGTGGGGGTCGAAGCACTCGATATCAGATAAATTATTGAAGTTCTTAAACACAAATGGCCAGAACCGTACTAAGCAGAATCAATTATCGTATTGCTAGAAGCAAAACTTCAGTTTTCCTTAGAGCTGATTTTTCCGATATTGGAAGGTACGGCCAAGTTGGACTTAGTTTAAAGAAACTGGTATCCGAAAAGAAGCTAATTAAAATAGGTCATGGTGTAGGCTTCCCCTTTTTAGTACCGATCTAAATTATACATTTTTTTCATTTAGT
>CAXBKQ010000042.1:0-12218 GCA_963976435.1 uncultured Cryomorphaceae bacterium
AATGAACAGAATTATATCATTTTTTTAGCAATAAATTTTATTTAGGACACATGTGTGATAAACTATAGAATTCTACAAATAGACTGGTTCAGCTGATCGGTTTAAATGGTTTTGAAATGAAGCAAGCATTAGGATTCATTTTCAATAGGCAAAACAATTTTTACCCTAAGACCCTCATTATAGTTTTCGAACAGAATGCTTCCTTTATTACGTTGCACAATTTCCCTCACTAAATAGAGTCCCAACCCGGCGCCCACCTGACCATTTTTTCCGAGCCTGCTTCCTACAGTTCCACCTTTATTTAATTTGTTTAGCACATCATAATCCTGAATCCCTCCTCCATCATCTTCCACCGAAATATGGACTTGGTTTTGGGAAACCCTAGCCTTTATTTCTATTTTACTATTGGAATATTTAATGGAGTTTTGAATGATATTATTTAGGATAATTTCCAAACCTCCTTTTTCAAATGGAAAAACACAGTCTTCTGAAATGGAAAAGTTGACCTTAAGTTTTAGCTTTTCAAACTCACCTCTTTTATTCAACAATAAACCCAGAACAATTTCTTCTAGATCCATTATTTCCTTTAATTCCCTTATAGGATTAATTTGACCTTCTATCCATTTAATAACACTATTTGCGGTTTCATAAGAAGACTCTGAACTCATATATAGCTGGTTCAATTCATTGTCTATTACAGTATAGTTTGCCTTAACAACTTTGCCCTGTATCTCCGACACTATTTTTTTAAAAAAACCAACAGGCCCTCTTATATCATGAGAAAAAACGGTAATCATTTTATCTCTTATCCTCAATGCCTTTTCCACATTTTTCTTACTCTCCTCCAAAGAGGCCGTTCTTTCCTTAATTATTTTTTGAAGTTCTACCTGTCTTTTTCTTGCCTTATTCCTTCTAATAAAAAGGAGTAAAAAAACAAGAGCCATTAAAAAGAGTATTAGAAATAAAATAAATGTTTTGGTAAAATAAAAAGGCGGTGAAATCTGAAATTTCAAAAGCCTATGAACTTGATCATCTGCATTTGCAAGACCTGGAATATTTAATTGTAAAGAATAATTTCCCCAAGGCAATCGATCTATTCGGATAGGATCATTGGGATTGAAAACATTCCAATTCTGGCTAATCTCTGGAATGCGGTAAAACAAATTGGAAGTAGAGGACCGCCCATAAAAAGGGTGGGCAATTTTCACATGAAGGCTCTGAAAATTATAGGGAATTCTCAATTCTTCTCTGGAGCAAGTATCTTTTTTATCGAGGATTAGGTATTCTAAATAAACTTCCTTTTCTATCCTTGCTGGCTCAAATTGTTTATTATCAAAAATTACAAGACCATTTAAGTTTGGAAAAATAAGTCTATCATCCTCGGTGCGAATGGATGCAATTTGCGAACGTCCATTAAACTCATAAAAAAATAAGCCATCCTCCCTTCCAAATGTATAGCCAGAAATTTTCTTGTCATTGTTTAGGCTATTCGCTATTAGGTCCTTTATAGAAAAGGAAAATAGGCCAGCATTAGTAGGGAGAAAAACTCTATTGTGGAGAAACCTAATTTCATGGCAGTTTTTGAGCTCTGGAAACTGCTCTGGATTAAAAGAATGCCAATTCCCTTCTCTTCTAATAAAAATACCTTGTCCCAGGCTAGTGATCCAATACTGGTTGTGGTAGATACTAACAGAGGTGATCTCACCATTATCAGGACCCAAAATAGTTTTATAATTATGTTGGTTAAGATTAATCTCCAACAATCCAAAAGAACCGACCAAAACTAAAATACTGTCTGACAAGACTTTTAATTGATGGGTGAAAAGATGATCTAGGTCTGGGATTTTTAGCACAATTTCAACACTATCATTTTCCAAAGCACATAGCCCAACTTTGTTCATTGTAAAAAACAGTTTTGACCTATGTTTGATAATGGTTTTGCAAATGGCAGAAGCACCTTGGATACTTGTGGGTGCTGGCCTTTCCCTTAATTTATTTTTAGGATAAAAAACCAATCCCGAATCAGTGGAGCCATAGATGCGCTGATTTTCCCTATCATAAAACAAGGTTCTTGGATGAAGCTTAGTTTGAAACTGAAGCTCACAAGAGGCTTTACTCCTATGAAATAAAACTCCAGAAGAATTCATTATGGAATCTTCCCCTATTTCTGCCAAGGCATAATTATCGAAGTTAGAGGAGCAAAAATCTAAGACTGAAATTTGTTTTATGCTGGATTTACTTATTTGATTTAGTCCATTTCGCTTGGTGCCTAAAAAAAGTATTTCTGAATCTTTAATATATTCAGCAACCTGATAGCTATAATTTGGAAGGTTTTTAGCAAAATGTTTTATTTTCAGATCACCTTTTTCCAAAGTCAGTTGATAAAGTATAGCATCATGAAAAAGAAATGTTGACTTTGAACCATAATTCCAAATTACCTGGCTAGAAAAGGATTTTTCGGCTTTGGGATTAAAATTTGGCAATCTGAATAAAGTATCAACTACATCAAGCTTAAATTCTAAAATATAGCCATCCAAAGTAAAGTTAAAGACTCGCTCTTCGATGGAAAATGTTCTAGCCACAACTAACCTAGAGGCTCCTTTGGGGGTTTTCATAAGCCTTTTCTCCTTTGTAGATTTAAGACCCATTTGTGATTCATCTAAGGCACAATAATAGCTGCTATCATTTAATGGAACCATAGTGTAATAATAAGGTCCTGAAATTCCAGATTTAACAAAAGCACTGCGGTTTCCTAAGGTATACCCACCTGCATTTCTTTTTGTTTTTAAACCGGTTCCCAAACTGTCTATTTGAATGGAAAGACTATCTGAATAAGCCCAAACTGGTGATTTACTTTTAAAATGATAAAACCAAGGAAAACTAGGGTTAGTTAATGCTATTCCCTTGACACTTTCAAAGGGTAGAAATTTTCTACCATCATATCGAACCAAACCCGCCCTTGTGGAAATCCATAGAAAATTACTGGGGGTAAAATGCAAATCCATTATTTCATTTAATGGAAGACCATCTTCTGTATTTATTATTTCAACATGATAATTGGGAAAGCTTAAACTAGTATCTAAGGAAATTTGAGCATACACTGAAGATGTAGGTATAATGAGAAATACTCCCACTATAATCTTTAAAACAATATCGCCATAAAATTTTCCTTTGCTCATTTAGCCTAAAAATATAAATTATCATTTGTTTATCAGAGCTATAAGCTATTATTTTTTATTATCAATTACTATCAAATCTCAAATTTTTCGATTGTATTTTAATACACTATGAGTCAAAAACTAGGGAATACCTTTTTTAAAGGATTTAAGTTGAAGTGAAAAAGGAGATTTCAAATCTTTTTACCATTAAAAAATTAGAGGGAGGGGTATAAAGAGACCTAGTCTAGTAAAAATTCATGCAAAAAAATCAGCTATAGTCAGATTCTAAAGGTAAAATTATTGTTACCCTAAGGCCTTGAGAGTAATTTTTAAATTGAATGCTTCCATGATTACGTTGAACAATTTCCCTGACCATAAACAAACCCAATCCAGCACCAACTTGTCCATTTTTTCCAAGTCTACTTTGAACGGTCCCCCCAATGTTCAGTTTATATAGAACATTCGGATCTTGAATTCCACCGCCATCATCTTCCAAGACAATATGAACCTTGCTTTGGAAGACTTCACCTTTAATTGAAATCATTCCATTGGTATATTTTATGGAGTTTTGAATTATATTGTTAAGAATTATTTTCAAACCACCTTTTTCAAATAAAAATTTACATTGCTCAGAAATTGAAAAATCTACTTCAAGGTTAAGTTTTTTAATTTCTACACTTTTATTTAGCAAGACCGATAGAACCAACTCTTCTAACTCCACCATTTCCCTTAATTCCCTTTGAGGATTAATTTGACCTTCAATCCATTTAATAAGACTATTGGCAGTTTCATAGGAAGATTCGGAACTCATATATAATTCATTCAAATCCTGTTCAATTTTTTCATAATTCCATCTAACAGCCTTTTCCTGAGCTTCTGAGACTATCCTTTTAAAAAAAGCGAGAGGACCTCTTATATCATGTGAGAAAACGGTAATCATTTTATCTCTAATTCTTAATGCTCTTTCAACATTTTTCTTGCTTTTTGCCAAGGAATCTGTTCTTTCCTTAATTATTTTCTCAAGTTCAATTTGCCTCTGCTTTGCCTTTTTTTTGGTACGAATAAAAAGAATTGAAATTAGACCTATTAAAAAAAGTAAAAGGACGAGAAGGAAGGTTTTTGTATAATAGAATGGAGGTGATATATTAAATTCAAACAAGTTCTGAATTCGAGAATTTGCACTTTTAACTCCAGGAATATTTAATTGAAGAGTATAACTACCCCAAGCCAAGCGATCTATTCGAATCGGATCATTGGGATTGAATGAATTCCAATTTTCACTTATTTCTGGAATACGATAAAACAACTTTGAATCTCTAGATCTTCCATAAAATGGATGCGTAATTTTGGCATGAAGGCTCTGAAAATTATAAGGCAAATACAAATCCGCTTTAGAGATTGTATCCCTTTTATTTAAAATAAGGTATTCTAAAAATACTTTCTCACTCGATTCTTGGTCAAAAAATAGTTCATTATGAAAAACAACAATCCCATTTAAATTGGGAAAAATAAGCTTATCATCTTCAGTATGTATCGATGCATTTTGGGAACGACCGTTAAATTCATAAAAAAATAGACCATCCTCCTTTCCAAAGGTATAGGCTTTAATGACCTCTTCCTTACCTTGACAGTTGGCATAAACATCGGCTATATTAAAAGCAAAGAGCCCACTGTTGGTTGGCAGAAAAACTTTGTCACCCATGAACTTTATTTCATGACAATTCTCGAGGTCTGGAAAAAGATTCGGTTTAAAAGAGTGCCAAATCCCCTTGTTTTTAATAAATATACCTTTTCCCAAGGTGGTTATCCAATAATCATCATTCCAAAAACTAATAGAAGTCACCTCACTATTTTTAGGACATTGAATAATTTGATAATTGTTTTGATTCAGATTAATTTGGATGAGTCCAAAGTCACCAGCAACAAATAAAATACTATCAGAGACCGCCTTTAGCTGATGGGTATGGAAATTTGTTAGTTCAGGGATTTTCAAGACAATTTTAACGCTATCCTTTTTCAATACACAAAGCCCAATACCACCAATAGTAAAAAATATCTTTGATCTATGCTTAATTATTGTCTTGCAAGGACCCTTAACACCTGGAAGAATAGTTGGAGCTAATTTTTTCCTTAATTCTTGTTTTGAATAATATGCAAGTCCCGAGCTGGTAGATCCATAAATTCGTTGATTTTCCTCATCATAAAACAAAGTTCTTGGATGAAATTCTGTGTGAAATTCCAGAGCACAATCAGCCTTATTATTGTGGAATAAGACCCCTGAGGAATTCATAATAGAATCCTTGCCAATTTCTACCAGAGCATAATTATCGAAATTCACAGGGCAAAAATCCAAAACGGATACCTGCCTAATGCTCGATTTATAAATTTGAATTAAACCATTGCGCCTAGTACCTAAAAAGAGTAATTCCGAATCTTCATTGTATTGGGCTGTCTGGTAAACATAGTTTGGTAGATTTTTGGCAACTGGCTGAATGTGTAGATCGGTATCTTGAATACTCAATCTGAATAAAACCCCATTTTGAAAAATAAAGCAATATTTAGAACGATATTTCCAAATTATCTGACTTGGAAACCTTTCCTCGGATTCTAAGTTGAAATTTGGCCATTTAAATAAGGTATCCACCCTGTCTACAACAAGCTCAAGCAGAAAACCGTCAGTTGTCAAATTAAACACTCGACCTTCGATTTCAAAAGTTCTTAAAGCCCTTAACCTAGGTTCAGTGTTTTTAATTTTCAATGGCATTATCTGGTCACCTTGTTTAAATCCCAGATAACCACTTTCTAACCCACAATAATAACTCGAATCATTGGGGGGTATCATATTTAATGAATAACTCCTATTCTTTCTTGTTTTAGAATATGCGCCTCGGTTTCCAAAAGAAAACTCTTTGGTAAAAGGGCGTATTTTTAGCCCCAAACCCATACTATCTATCTCGATCATTCCATTCTTGGAGTGAGGAAAAACAGTAGAATGATCCATTAAATTGTATAACCAAGGTAGATCATACTTTTGAATTTTTTGCCCTGAAACACTTTCGATTGGAATGAATTTTCTACCATCAAACCGAACCAAGCCAGACCTTGTTAAAATCCAAAGAAATTTGTCTCTGGAAAAATGCAAATCCAGTATTTCATTTGATGGAAGACCATCCTCACTGTTAATTTTAATTAGGTGGTAGAATGGAAACCTTAAATTAGTGTCAATAGAGGCCTGCGAATAAACTAATAGCCCTTGAAAAAGGAAAATGACTAAAATTCTTATTCGGTGGCTCACATCTGAAATCTGTTTGCTCATTTCCGTTAAATTTAACAATAATCATTTGCTTTCTAGATATATAGACTATAAATTTTTAATCAGCATAATGTAGATAATAGTTTACTTATTCGTCAATATTTTTTATTTAGTTCTACAAACAAAGCTTAGGGCAATTGTTAAATTAGTATCAACAAATAATTTTTAAATGAAATCAATTAATTCGAATGCCGTTCTTTTGGTCGATGATCACCCGGTGGCACTACGAGGAATTAGTCAAGTCATCGAAGGCCTTGAGTCCATTAAGACCATTCACAAAGCCACAAGTGGGAAAGAGGCGGTTTCGCTTATTAAAAATAACAAGGGCCAAAATGAAAATAGCCCATTTTATCAGCTAATAATTTCTGATATCAATCTTCCAGACTATGAAATCTTATCACTTCTAGAAATATATCGAAAACTTAGTCCTAAAACACCCATTCTCATATTTTCAATGGCATCGGCAAAATTGCATTTTGAAAGTTTGATAAATGCAAAAATTAGTGGCTTTGTATCTAAATCTAGTGAACCCAATGAAATTGAATTTGCCATCAAAAAAATTCTCAATGGTGGCTCCTACTTCACCTCTGAACTCGTTGATAAAATTATAGACATTAACGCTCAAAGAAAAAACTGGGTTAAGGATTTATCCGAAAAAGAAAATAAAATTCTTAGCCTACTTCTAAAAGGGCACACAACTACAGAAATTGCCAAACTATTGCACCTCCATAAATCCTCAATTTCGATTTACAAACGTAAAATTTTTGAAAAAATAAAAGTTAAAAACTCCTTAGAGTTCTTTCACTGGGCAACAAAGGAAGAATTGATATAAATCACGCAGGCCCATTATTTTATTGAGAAGTAGTTTTGGAGAGTACCAATATTAAGTTAAAATTAAGCCCTAGACCTAGATACTAAAGATGTCCTTTTAAACTTAATATCTTAAATATTTGAAATTCATATTAATTTCATATTAATTTCTGGCCAAACAATTAATCCTTGGCAATTAATATAAATTCTAACGCCAATGGTTTTTAAACAATCAACACTTCTAGGTTGAATCAATTCTAATTTCTAAATTTTCTAAAAAAATTATTCCATCAGATTCCAAAAAATTGTGTTTTATTTAATTTATCATCCTAAAAGGAAACCTATGTACATTACCAATTATTAATGGAGAAAAACATAATTAAAAAATGATTGGATAGCTAGGTAAATGGGATATAAAAATTTTGTAATTTAATTTAGCTTATGGATTATGCCTATTCTTGGCCAATAATTAACTATATCGCTTGGCAAATGAAACTTCTTTGCTCATCCCCTTAAAAATTTAGGGGATGAACATAAAAGCCTTGTTGTTGAGGTACTACTTGTAGAAAAAATTATTGAATAGAATACATTTAATTTAAAAGAACAATTAATTTGAATCTGAAACTAGGGTGTGTGTTTAAATTTAACCTCAATCCTATCTAGCAAAAGACCAAGCATAACATTTCCCTTAGCCTAGGTTTTTCTACCTTTCCATAATTTACCTGCTCCATATCCTGAACCCAATAGGGCCAATACTTCCAAAAACCCAAACGGAGTAGGAGAAGGGTTTGGCCCAGTAGGTTGGGCACTTGCTAAGACTATTCCTAAAAGTACAAGTATTGCAGTGAAAAACAATTTTAAAGTTGACTTCGAACTTACACTCAATTGACCATCACTCATATTCATTAATTTCATAGAATTCAAATTTTTATTTAATAATTTTTTTACTAAAAGTTCCCTTTTCACCCTGAAACTTTATGATATACAAACCCGTTCTAAAGAGGTTCTTCAAAACAACTCTTGACCCTTGCACATCCACTTTTTCGATAATTTTTCCACTCATATCATAAACCGATAATTGCGAATTTTTCTGATCTTCATAAAACACAACCACTGTGTGCCCATTTTCATTTTCATAGGTATATAGCTGATTATTTATATCATTTTTTTCTTCAGAAATATTGTTTTTGGAGAAATGAAGAACGAACCGGAATTCTCCATCAAGAGTATCAAAGTTGAATTGATATCTAGGCTTATTTATTATGTCAACGAAGCGATTAATTTTCCGATCTTCAAGCCAAACTTCGGTGTAAGTTTCCAAATCGTCGGTTTCAAAATTTAAGGCCAATAATTTTCCATGAGCATTTTTATTGCCTAGCAACAGTGGAATTTGATGAAAATTAGGATCTGTATTTAAAAAATTAAGAGCTAAGGCTGCATTCTCAGCTCTAGTATAAATAGCCGGAATAGTATCATGCCCAAACAATTTCCATGTGTCAAATTTTTTGTCATAGTTTTTACTTGCCTCATCATGAAAACCAACCCAACAATCTTTTTTGACCTTGCCATCCTCCAAAATAATGTGGATGGCATTGAGGGAATTTGATTTTTTACTAGGGGAGAAGACACCTAAATTTCTTGTTTTACTTGCATCAAAACCCTTACCAATAAAATGCAAAGGACTCGGCCCATCACCGTTATTTAAAGAATTTGTGGAAATATCCACCTGAACAAAGAAAGATTCTAAAGGTTTGATATAAGCAATACCACCATTAGTTGTGGTAATTATATTTCCAACTAAGGTTGCTGTAGAATAATCAGTTCCATTCCAGGTATAAACCTTGGGCTGAATCCCAGAGGATGAACTTAGGGCTTCCTTTAATCCTAAAAGAGTTGTAAATGGGTTGGCCACTAAATTCCAACCTTCGGTAAATTCTACTGTTCCGCTACCAACAAATCCAGTAGCTACACCTTGTCCATCATGGTAATATAATTTTTTGGTGGTTTCTACATCAGAGTTCACCTCTCCAACCAAGGCTATATTTCCAGCTTGGCCATCAGAAGTTAAAAAATTACCCGAAGTATTGGTACCTGCATAAATAACCAAGCTTTTATTATCGGCCGAGTTATTAGTCAAATCTGTAGATTCCCATAGGGCTGTTGCTGCGTTAAATTGCCAAACTGTATTTTTGCTTGGATCCATATTTCCCGATTCAATGATCCCAGGACTTACAGCAAAATCCTCAATATTGACGTCTAATAAAGGTGAACACAGATGAAAATATCTGCCATTTGATGATGAATTATCTAGATCTATCCATTTTTGTAGTTCAACATCACCCTTAACCTTACTTGTATTATCTTCCAATTTCAATTGACCAAAGGTGGTGTTTGTTGCTGTCAATCGAAGCTTGTCATTAGTCTGGAGTTGGACCCCTGAATTTATCCTTACAACTCCTTCAAAGTCAAGTGTTCCATTTCCATTAATATTTTGAGGCTCGTCAGAATTATCAAAAATAAGATCTCCAAACCCAGCTAAACTCCCTCCATTCAAAACTAAATTTCCATGCACGAATACATTGTCAAAATCAGATTCACTCTCCCATACAATTTCCAAAATACTTTCTAGAAAAATATTGTTAGCAACAATGTCTGGCTGACGAATCGCACTCCCATTTTGAACTGCCTGATAAGCTGGATAGGATTCTTTGATGTAGACATTAAAATTGTTTGTAGCCGGAAACCCACCATCCCAAATTTTGTTAGTAGTATTAGGCACAATATCCCAAAACATACCATATTCTACCTTCCAGAAGTCGTTAAAATATTGATTGGTTTGGCTAGATCTAGCTCCACCAAAAATGTGTACCTCTTCATTTTGGTCAATAAAAGCTATTGATCCTGCTCTACTTTTTAAGACATTGTCGGAATTAGATCCAAGGCTGTTTAAGGTTCCGGTTGTTGGTGCCTCCACGTCCCCAACGGACGACCCCCCTTCAAAATGCCATTCGGTGCCATCCCACCGCCAAAAGTCATTTAAATCCTTTACATCACCATTTACGTCATAACCATTTCCTCCAAAAAGCCAAAAATCGCCGTTGTGATCAAGCCAGGAAACTGCATCTACCCTCGCTCCAGGATGAGCATTACCTTGGCTTATATCTAATTGTTGATTACCTGTACTTGAACCATTTATCCAAGTCCAATTATTATTGGCTGTATTATACCGCCATAGGTCATTTAAATAATTAATAGTTCCGCCATCAACTCCATCTATACCTTTTCCTCCATAAATCCAAAAATTACCTTGATCATCTACCCAACTTACTCCTCTGCTCCTTGGTCCCGGTTGATTTGATGAATTTTCAACCCCCATTGTACCATATTCTACCTGACTTAGAGCGGAATATCTGGCCAAACCTTTTTCCCAAGTCCATATATCACTTGAAAGGTCATAACTCCACACATCCATAAGAAAATTTTCAGTTGTTGCACTGGTTCGTCCATAGCCTCCAAATAAATAATATTTACCATCTATAAAGCCTCCAAAGCTTGATTGCCTCGCACCAGGATAATCACCAGCCTGACCAGTTCCTACACCACTGGTCGAAACGGAAAATTCATTAATATTATTAGTACCATTTACCCATTTCCAATTCGATCCGTCCCACATCCATAAATCATTCAATTCTCCACGAGTAGTACTAGTTGGAGCATTGGTTGTTGCATATCCTTCCCCTCCAAACAACCATAAATTTTGATCAGAATCGATCCAACCGTTTGCTGAAGAACGTCCACCTGGATGATTACTCGGATCAGCTAATCCCTTAGTACCATATACCCCAATGGCACTGCCGGAAGTTACATCACCATTAATATAGGACCATTCTGATCCATTCCATTTCCACAAATCACTTTGTCTACCCAAATTATCGCTATAACCTTTCCCTCCATAGATGTAAAAATTACCCAAGGTATCTTGCCATCCAGTAATATCCCGTCTTGCCCCAGGGATAAAGCTAGGATCACTTACATTGCTTGCCCCTTTCACGGTCTTTGCATTTGTGGTTTCAGAACCTCCAAGCCAATTGTTCCGCATTACTTGTCCGGTTATTTCACTAGTAATAACTAGCATAAAAAGCATACTGGAAAATTGGATGTTAAATTTGGAATTAAAAATTTTCATAGTTTTCATTATTAGCCGTAGATCGAGGCCTTGTTAATTTCTGGTCAAATGTAGAATTAGGATTAGGCCTGCGATTTAAACTCCATTTGAATTTTTGTAAAACAAGTTTACTTTGGTGGGAAAATATTTTTTGGTGTTTTGCCAAAATGCATTATTCGTCCAATATTTAATTTTGAGATCTTTTTAAGACTGGCAAGGGTTGTAGATTGAAAAAGAAATTTATTTTAGAATCTTGAAGCTCATAAAACTAGTATTCTCCATTTCCACAAAATGCCATTCTTTTCACTTTAGCTTGTGAATTTTGATTTAGAATAAATCACTTTGGTTTGTAAATCAATTCCTAGGGATGGGCTGCACGGGAAACTATTTGACCATCCCTTGTTTTGAGCAGAAAACCCTTTCCAGAATATTTACCGATAACATGAATAAATAGCTTAATGGTTTTTTGAAGTTATTGTTAATATTGATCTTTGAGAATTGCGGGTTTTGTTGAATCTTTAGATAAAAGTTGTAAACTGATTGATAATACTGTTCTTTGATAATCTGAATTATACAAAGACTTTAGGTATCATAGTTGTGAACTGATTGATAATACTGTTCTTTGATAATTGAGGGTAAGGACTTTGTGGAGGCTACAGAGTTGTGAACTGATTGATAATACTGTTCTTTGATAATAAAACTCTTCTCGAATCATTTTCGACAATGTTGTGAACTGATTGATAATACTGTTCTTTGATAATTATTGCGGGAG
>CAXBKQ010000043.1:0-9146 GCA_963976435.1 uncultured Cryomorphaceae bacterium
ACTGGAGCATCCCGATTGACTTGGGTTGTTTTTGCCATTGAAAAATTTAAAGTATAGGCAATTATTTAATTAGCATTGAACTGGATCTTAATTGTATGTGAAATAGCTAAGTACATGACAATAACAACCTAATGCTCTGTTTATCAGCAATTTGATCTTAATAAAATGAAAAACAAAAGGGCTTGAGTGTAGCGATAAAATCCTGAAAATCAATATATTAGAAGAATAACTTCACTCATTTTTCTAATGATGACTTCCAAGTTTCAAGGCAATTTTACGCAAATTAACGATGCCCTCCAAGAGCATTTGAGAGGGAAAATGAATTCCTGCCGAATAATGTTTTTATCCCAGATGATTTTGGCTCTTTGCAAAGTACAAACGGTGACATTTAGTAAGCTTTCAACCGCTTTTGAAACCAAGGGAAAAGCGTCGGCTGAATCCTCATTGAGGAGGATTCAGCGCTTTGTGGCTAGCTATGTGCTCAACTTGGATTTGATGGCGAAAACAATCATGAAACTGATTCCCATAAAAGGTCCATATCAATTGGCTATCGACCGTACCAACTGGGATTTTGGAAAGTTTAAGATCAATATTCTTGCTCTAGGAATAGTATATGATGGATGTGCTTTTCCCATCCTGTTTACCTTGTTGCCTAAAAAAGGAAATTCAAATACTGAGGAACGAAAAGCCTTGTTGAATAGATTGAGTAAACTTTTTGGTAAAAACTCCATAGGTTCTATTCTAGCAGATCGTGAATTTGTCGGCCAAGACTGGATAAACTTCCTCGATCAAAAAGAAATAAATTATTTCATACGGATCAGGGAAAACTTTCGTGTGCACTTTCCCGATGGAAGGGAGGTCGCGGCAAAGAGACTATTTCAAAACCTTAAGGTTGGCGAAATTGCTAAAAGAAGCCAGCCGGTAAAAGTAAATGGAGTGATTTGCTACCTAACCGCATCAAGGGTTAAGGAAAGAGACGGTAAAACAGAAGTTCAGTTGATAATTTCCTACAAACAAAATGAGTATCCTATAAAAACCTACAAAAACCGGTGGCAAATTGAAACCATGTTCAAAGCTTTAAAAACTAGCGGATTTAACCTCGAAGATACCCATTTAAATCAAAAAGAACGACTAGCTAAATTTTGGTTATTGTAATGCTAGCCTATACTTGGGCTTACAAAACAGGTATTTACCTACATGAAAAAATCAAGAAAATTAGAATCAAAACGCATGGAAGAAAAGCAAAAAGCTTCGTCAAATATGGACTTGAATTCTTAGCCCAAGTACTTCTAAACCCATTTGAACACCCGAAAATAAACGTGTTTAATTTTTTGTCATGTACTTAGAGTATGTCTTTGAAGAATTGACATACCAGCTATGTGTTGAGCCTAGATGTTTTATGCAGATTTAGATGGGGTCAATTGAAACACAAGCTATTAAAAAGAATTATAGAGGAATTTAATATTTCAACCTCATAAATTTTTTGGCTATCAACAAATTGTGGAAATTGAATGCTATTTTTATTATGAAATGAATTCACGAACAAATTGTGCTTCCTAGAGTTGATAGCTTATTAGAAATTGGTAAATTTGGAGAAAGAATTTAAGTTAGTTTCATTGGCTTAATTGTAATCTATTTATCCTTAGTTATTGAAAAACATTTCCTTTTTCCTATTTATGCTAGTTTTGGCTAACTATAATAATTCTTGCCTTGCCCAGGATAGAATCGTTATAAATGGCTTTGTAGAAGACTCTCTTTCAGGGGAGCGTATTTCTGGAGCTAATGTCTATAGCGAAGAAGGAGCAGTAGGAACTGCCACAAATAATTTTGGTTTTTTTACCATAACCATTCCCGCCGACACCATTGATTTAGTTGTTTCCTTTATAGGTTATAAAACCCTTAATATTAAGTTTTTTTCAGAGCGGGATACCACAATTTTGTTAGAGCTGGTACCGATAACAATGCAATTGACGCAAGTTGAAATTATCAGCTTCAGGCCTAAACCTCATGTCGCAATTTTAACAGCAAAACAAATTGAAGCTTTACCAGCTCTTTTGGGTGAAACGGATGTTATGCGCTTAGTTCAAACACTCCCTGGTGTTCAAGGAGGGTTAGAGGGGTTTTCTGGTTTGCACGTTCGAGGAGGGTCACCAGATCAGAATTTATTAATGTTAGATGGAGCGCAGGTATACAATGCCAATCATTTATTTGGGTTATACTCTGTTTTCAACTCTGATGTGGTAAAAAGTATCGAACTTACTAAAGGAGCGTTTCCCGCTCGTTTTGGAGGGAGATTGAGCTCAATATTAGAGGTTAATCTAAGGGAGGGGAATAATAAAAAATTTGCTGGTGGAGGATCAATAGGGCTCGTTTCTTCCCGATTTTTTGTGGAAGGTCCCATAATTAAAAATAAAATGAGCTTCTTATTTAGTGCTAGGCGCACCTATTTTGACCTTCTAACAGCGGCCCTGGGACAAGATTTTTTGGCCTATGATTTTTTCTTTGACGATTTTAATTTTAAGGTGAACTATACAATTTCAGAGAAGGATAAATTGTATTTGAGCACCTACACCGGAAGAGATAAATACAGTACAGGGGATTTCGTAATTGGAGATGAAAGCACCCAACTTTCTTGGCAGAATGTTACCTCTGTTATGAGGTGGAACAGAGTTTACAGCAAAAAACTCTTTGCTAATCTTTCCCTACATTTTACTAAATATAATATTACCGCAGAACAAAGCACAGCAATTAAAAATCAAGGTGAATCTATCAACCTTGGGGCAACAAATGAGTCAAATATTGCAGACTTTGGCTTTAGTTATGTGTTTAATCAAGCTGTTAACCAAATACATGAACTAAACTATGGGCTTCACTATTTATTGCACAATGTAAACCCTTCAATTTCGCAGTATATAACACCAATAAACGGTTCAAGCCCAAACCAATTACCGACAGCAAATAAGCGAATTTTAGGAAATGAAATTTCAGTTTTTATGGAAGACAATTGGAGCTTAAGTACAAGGCTAGGACTAATTTTAGGGCTTCATTATTCTGCATATGAAACTCAAGGCACATTCTATAACTTACTTCAACCTCGTTTGTCTGCCCAATATGAGATGACAGACAGATGGAGCATAAATGCTTCCTATAGCAGTATGAACCAATATGTTCACCTTTTAACTAATTTGGGTTTTGGATTGCCTGCGGATCTTTGGGTGGCCTCCACAGATCGTATTCAGCCTCAAGAGTCTCATCAATGGGCTATAGCTAATTTATATCGTTTGGATAATTGGACTACTGATCTGCGTTTTGAAGCATATTATAAGCGAATGAAGCATCTCATATCATATAAGGAGGGAGTGGCATTTACCTATCGGACTAATTGGGAGGACTTGCTGCTTACAGGTGGACAAGGAACAGCCTACGGTTTTGAGTGGTCCGCGGAACATCAGAAAGATAAACTATCGGCTCGTTTTAATTATACACTTTCATGGAGCAATCGACAGTTTGAAGAAATTAATGATGGGGAAGAATATCCTTATCGATATGACCGTAGGCATGTGATCAGTTTAATAGGAGGCTATGCTTTTAGTCAAAAATTTTCTCTAAATGCTTCTTGGTCTTATTTGAGTGGTCAGGCCTTTACAGCCCCATTGAGTATTCTTGATTTTACATCTGGGACGGGTATTGAGTATTCTGATAGAAATGCCTTACGATTCCCTAGTTATCATCGTTTGGATTTGGGTTTTCAGTTTAAGAAAAAGACTAGTTGGGGAGAACGTACTTGGAGTTTCAGTGTATACAATGCCTATAACCGCATCAACCCTTTCTTTATTCTTCCTTTAGAAAATGAAAATAATAATCAAATGGAACTTAAGGTTTTTAGCTTATTCCCGATTATTCCCTCCTTTCAATATTCCTTTAGATTCTAAGTATGCGAAAAACATATTTGTACTTATCTCTTTGTTTTTTAATCGCTTGTAGTAAGCCTGCCGAAATAGATCTGCCAATACCAGAGTCAAAGTTGATCTTGGATGCTAAACTTTTTCAAGGGGATTCAATCATTGTTTCTATAGATGCATCCTTTGCAGCTTTTGGAGAAGAAAATAGAGGAGAATTGGATTCAAACTCTACGGTATTTTTATTTGAAGAGGGAGTACTTGTTGAACAGGTCGAAAGATTTGGAAAGAGTAGAAGAACCTTTAAAAGTTTTTACCCGACTTTGATGAATAAGGAATATACTATTGAAGTGACCAACCCTAGTTTGGGCCTTGTATCTGGAAGCACCTTCACTAGTAATAGGATAGGTGAAATAATTAGTGCAGAATTGACGGATACAGGGGGTGTTAGTGAACTAATATTTACCTTAAAAGATAATGCAAGTGAGGAGGATGCTTATTTAATTTTTGTAAAAATTGACTCAATACCTTATATCAAACGGCTGAACTTAAGGTCATCAGATCCCTCATTACGCACTTTTATTTATGATGGGATAGGGAGTTTTGACCAGGAAAGGAAAAGTTATGTTGAGTTTTACTTGAATGATGATCAATTTAATGGCCAAGAAAAGGAGTTTCGATTAATTGTTGACGATTTGAGGTGGAATGAAGCTTTTGCTTCAGAAGCTTCAATTGAACTGGTAGTAATGCGTATTGAGCCAATTTGGTTTGCACATCGAAAGAGTCTTTTTGATCAAGCTGTGAGCTTTTTAGGCATATTTTCAGAACCAGCTAGGGTCGTCCAGAACGTTGAAGGAGGATATGGAATTGTCCGATCAGCGAAATCGGAAAATTATATTATTCAATAAGAAAAAAATTACTATCTTTTTCACCATAAAATTATAACTTAAAACCTGAAACATTATGTTGAAAAAATCTGTGGCCTTTTTTTTAGTGGCCTTCTTTGCATTTAGTTGCACCAAAAATACTGAAGATGACATTCTAAACCGAAAGAGTGATACTGTTGGTGAGGAAGGAATAATTGGAGGAGTTGAGGAAGGGTGTAGTTACATCATTCATGAGCCAATAGATCCAAACCTACAAGTCCTTTATAGTGAACAGTCTTCCTACAGCAGTCAGATAGAATGGGATATGGATTTTTATGTTTTAATTCTTGCCCATGGAATCCACGATTATGCCGAATCTTTTTGTGAGAATCAAGAAAGATGGCAATTCATATCAGAACTAACTTCTCATAGCGATGAAGAAATGTTAATGGATGAATTAATTGGTCAGTATCCAGATTTATTAACTCATATTGATCAATATTTAACCTCAAATTATGGATTAACATATTCGCAAATTAAGCATCAAGTATTCATGGGCTATGCATATGTGCCAAATATTACAATTGAAAATGTAAATGTTTTGAATGCTTCACTGCCTGCTTATATTGGGGCAGATGTGCTTTATGACGTGGATGGAATCTCGGATTATGCACCATTTCGATTAGAGTGTGAGAAACCAATTAAGGACTACTTAATTACAAAGGTAGAGGATGACTTATTAGGTTATGATCCTGAACCAGAACTTGTTTGTATTTTCAATCCAATAATCATCGTGAACTGGCAGCTTGATCCAGCTACAATAAATAACAAACAGAAAGGATTATATGCCGATTTAGGAGATATAAAAGATTATTCAGGAACCCCATATGATACAATATTTCCTTTCCCTCCGGCCGGAGCGCCAAATGGTTGTGCAGCATATTGCGGTGAAAAATATAACTTGATTAAATATAATTTGGCGGGAAAAAGATTTGAAAGACGTAGTAAATCAGAAGTTTATAAGTCATATATAACCTGGAGGTGTTTTCCTTACACAAGCACTCCTGTAAGTCACGAGTGTGATAAAATAAATCAGATAAGAAAAAAGGACATGGGTAAAACTCACACTAGTAACTATTATCTACATGACTTTAAAGAAACTCCTTCCATGCCTTTTAATGCATGGCAGTTGACATCATTTGGTGTTTGTAATAATGATGATGAACCTATTAATGGGTTTTACATTGGAGCAACTTATGAACGTGACTGGACCTCTAGTCATAAAAGACTTGGATTTGATCCACATACCTACAATGGGCAATCCTTAATTCTCTATACTGAGATAAAGGCTAGATATGCTCACGAGTATTGGCAGGTAATGTTTATTGAAGAAGCTGATTGGTGTGACCAGGAGGTTAAAAAATTTGACAATCCTCATGGCTTTGCTTTGGTGCATTCAAAATGGTAATAATTACTAATAATAATAGGCCGCCTAAACATTCTGTTAGGCGGCTATTTTGTTGCTCAATTTAGCAGAATGAATTGCTCTATCTTAATTCAAGAGGAAAACGTTGTTTCCGAAATAAATTCGGATTTTAACATTTGGTGACCCTATTTTATTGAATAACTTTTTATCAAAAAACAGGAAATTAGGTGGCTCCTTGACAGTAAGGTTTTGGGATTTCCCAATTTACTATTTTTTGATGTTTTATTATTTAAAATAATGAGCAACTTGATCCCTATTGTAGCGATTCCTTTTATTTCGGATAGGATTTAAAATTGACATACAATTAATCTGAATATCCCTTGTTCAATTTAAAACTCCTTGGCTAATTTTTTATTTATCCGCGATATAGGTCCTTTGATAAAAATCGGATGCTATATCCAGGGGTCAATATTAATATTTGATTACTACTTTAACTGTGTCAAAAGCCGGAATAGAATAAGTGTCCTCCCATTCGGTGATTTGATTATTTCTGGACAATACAAATCGAACCTTTTCAATAGTATTACCTCCCAACTTGAATTTCTGTTGTGCACTTGAATTATTTTGTGTAGGTCCGTAAACAGTATAAAATCCACTTGACCCAACACTCAAACCCACCCTTAAAAAATCACCTAAATAAACGGGCCCTTCGTTTTCAAAAGTCATTGCTAACCAACCCGGGGCATACATATAAATATCCTTTGTTTGATTGACTCCTACTTGGATTGAATAGTTATCTAGTAATGAAGATAGCCCGTCACTAAAAGAAAAAGGGTCAGGAACACTTAATGGCTCCAAATAAAATATTGAGCTACTTGACCCTTTAAAGCTAAATGAGAAGTTTCCTAGCGAATCTGTTGTTGTAGTTTCAATTTCTCGATATGCAGAACCTCCTCCAGAACCTATTGGGGCTCCATCATTGGGGTTATATTGTTCCATAAGAGTTATTTCCATTGGCAGGCCATTGGTAAGAGGCGTTTCTGTACCGTGGATTCTTACTTGCCCTTGAATAGAAGTCTGTTGGAGTTTTGATTCGTCTTTAGAGCAAGAACCTAGAAGGATGAAGACTAGTCCGCATAAGATGTTTAACGACTTCATTTTGGTAGATTTTCAACTTCCAGCATAGTAAATTTTTGTTTTCTATAGATGAAAAATCAACTGGCTATTGAAACCACCAATTCATTTGGGAATTTTCACAAATGTAATTTAAGAAAAATATTCTTTTTATATAAGTGTTAAAGCAATAGAGTTATTTTTAGCAAAAGCTTGAGACAAAGGAAATTTTAAATTGAATAAATAATAAGAAATAAAAGTAGGTAGCATTGGAGGAAATGTAGGGATATGAGGTTTTTTAATACAAACAGTTATTTGCTTTTTAGTTTCCTTAGAAAATGGTGATGATTGGATTTCTGTAATCTTTTAAGAAAAAGACTATTTAAGGAGGACTTATTTTGAGCTTCAGTGTATACAATGTTAATAATTGTATCAAACCCTTCTTTGTTCTTCCTTGGGTAAAGGAAAATAATGAAAAAATAGAATTTAAGGTTTTTAGAAATAAACAAGCTTATGAAAACAACACTTTTATTTACTGGATTATTTTTTTCTGTGGTCTTTCAACTTAAGGGGCAGAAATCACTAACAATTTACGAAAATGTTAAGCCTCAGTATTTTGAGTTGCTGGACCAGAATGATTCCATAGTTCAAATAGTGCATGCCCGAATTGTTAAATCAAAAAAGCGACCAATTCAGCTAATGATCACGACAGTGAATTTAAATACCAATTCTGTCACTAGTTCGATTCTTAGAAAGGATAAAATGACCAATTTGGTAGCGGCGGCTGAGAACGATGGTTTTGTTTTTGTTTTGTATCAATTTTACCACAAGTGTTTTTTATACAAAAGGGACAAAAGTAAGCCAGCAAATGGAAAGCTGGTAAAGCTGGATGGAATTTATTCAGATTTGGAAATTATCAACGATACTCTTTTACTATGTGCGTATGGTAAAGAAAAAGGTGTTTTAGCCTTTGATTGTAATTCTTTAAAAAATATATGGAACAATACAGAGGGGAAAAGTGGTTTTGCTTATACATATTCTGAATACCATTCTCCTAGAATTGTAAGAACGAAGGAAAATGAATTTGTTGTTATTTCTTTTGAAAATGATACTTCTGAACGCAAGAATCTGATAAAATTTTGTTATCTAAAATGCAACGGAGACACCTTGGGGTCAGACTCTGTAGTTACTGATTTGCACGGAATTGAATCTATTAGTTGTACAAAACATAACAATTTTACCTTAGCAGGATACGGCTCTGACTATAAAACAAGAGAATCCTTAAATGTTTCATTCAAAAACTATGGAATTATTTCAAAACACGAAGGGTATACTTTTGATGAATTTAAAGATAGTCATCAAGTCAAAACAAGAAACGGTGGGACAATGACCGTAATTTTTCCAAAATACTTGGTCGATAATTCATTGAAGGCAATAAATGAGAATCAATCGCTGATAATCAACGTGCAAAAACTAATATTTCCACAAATGTTGAAACGGAAGGATGCTTACTATTTTTTCGGAGTTTGCCTTTCGGAGAAGACAGGTTGGCAATTTGTAATGGTTAAACATCCTATTGAAAATTAGCCTTGACAAAAACTTCTTTCTCCACAATTGTTGAAACGGAAGGATGCCTACTATTTTTTTTGGAAATTGTTATTCGGAGAATTCAGATTGGCGGCTAGTAATGGTTAAACATGCAATTAAGAATTAATAAATGCGATTTCTCGTACAACAATTCTTTGTCCATTAGGACGAATAAAAATCTGTAAAAAAATGATTTGCGTTAAGCCTAAAACCTGATTAATTCACTTTCGAATTCTTGCTTTGAAAATTTTCAAA
>CAXBKQ010000044.1:0-5652 GCA_963976435.1 uncultured Cryomorphaceae bacterium
ATGCTCAGGAGTTCGAGCTTGAAGTTTCACCATTGCCAGTTAAAAGTTTAAACGGCCCTTCTGAAGATTATTCCATGCTCTCAGGAATTCCATTTTTAACCAGTACTGAGGAAAAACAATTTCAGGATGAAACAGGATCTCTTGGCAAGGCGGTAAATTCTGAGCAGATCTACAACTATATTTCTGAGCAGGTTTTAAAGGCAATCGATAAAGGCCCATTGCCGTGGAGAAAAGGCTGGGATAGTGTTGCGAAATATGGTTTCCCTGCAACTAATTTTGTTTCCAAAAAACCCTACCGTGGGATCAACTCATCCATGCTGAATTTAATCTACCCAATGTTATTTGGAGCATGGAACATACCCTACTTTTTGACCTTTAAACAAATCCAGAAACTTAAAGGAAACAACAAAGGGGCTGAGGCATACAGAGTTTTTTATTTTACCAAAATTTTCCGGTATTACCAGAAAAACCCAAAGCTGGAATATTCCACTTCAGATCCTAAAAAATTTCACGCTTGGTTAACTCAAAACAGATCCAAATTTAATTCCGGGCAAAATACAAGTATTGGCGTTCTAATGGATTTTTACTCGATCCCAATTATCAAGTATTACAATGTTTACTCTGCAGATCAAATCACTGGTATTGATTGGAAGCTGTCTAAACAAAAGAGAAGGAAATTTGAGCCCCTTGAATCTGCTGAATTGATTGTAGAGAACTATCCTAAAGCACCACCCATAAAAACCGGTACTGATGGGGCTTTTTACGCTCCAAGAAAAGATGAAATTGAAATGCCGGCTCCTGGGAGCTTTAAAAAACCACAAGAGTATTATGGCACCCTATTCCATGAATTGGTTCACTCCACAGGTCATAGTAGCCGGTTAAAACGTGACCTGACCGGAAGGTTTGGATCTAAATCGTATGCCTTTGAGGAATTAATTGCTGAGCTAGGCGCTTGTTTTCTCAATGGCGAATCCGGAACCTTGTATCATACTTTGGACAATTCAGCCTCCTATCTTGCCAGCTGGCGAAAGAAACTGCAGGGCGAAATGAAAAAGGACAATCGTTTTTTCTTCAAAGCTTCGAGTAGAGCACAAGCGGCTGTAGATCATATTTTAAATCGAGACAAGGATGGAGTTCCAGCCTATTTGAAAAAAATACTAAAATCAAAACCCAAAACTGAAAAACCAAGGGAGCCCAAGCGTTATAGCGTAAAAACCTCAAAAAAGAGAAAAGAACAATTAGCCCTTTTTGGCCCAAAGAAAAAACTTAGTGGTCCTATTGATGATGCCATTGACTTGGCCAGTAACGTTGAAACCACCGTTACAAAAATGCAAACCCTTTCAAAAAAGATACAAGATTTGGTGGTTCCGATTTCTGATTTGGGTAAAATTTCTACCGGGCCAAAGAGAGTTTTTAGAACTAGTGGCCCGGTCATGAAGTTCCTTGGAAAAGTGGAAAAGAAGCCAAAAGAATCCGTGGTTATGACTATAGATGCAGATCAGGGATCCGGTAAGACAAGGTTCCTTTTTCAACTTTTAAACGAATTGGCTGAATCTGGTGAAAAATGTTTGTTTCTATCCATGGAGGAACATCCTGAAAGCGACCTTTTCATTGAAAAGAGAGATCAATATGTTACTAAAAAAGCAGTTCCTAATTTGTTTGTTTTGGGAGGAGTTTCCGGAAAAGAAGCTCTTGATTCGCTTTACGAATTAACCCCACATTTTGACGTGGTCGCGGTTGACTCATGGGGTAAACTAGATAATGCCGGCCTAGATGATTTTAGACGTTCGTTCGATGGAAAACTATTCCCTGTAATCTACCAACGAACTACTAACGGAACGATGAGAGGTGGATCCGCTGCTCAGTTTGATGCAGATATTGTGGCTAAAGTGAAAAAGGATCCTGATGGAGATTACCGGAAAAATTATGTTTACTTTGATAAGAATAGATACCAGGATAAAACTGGGATGAAATATTTTGTTTCTTCCAGGAAGGTTGAGCAGGAAAAAATAGAATAAACTTTCAACGGTAAATCAACAGTTAACGGCCGGCAACGGTGTATTTGTAGTTATAAATGTTGTGTTAATGTTTTAAAATTTAATAGTGCTTATAGTATTTACTTGATAATTAATCAAATAAGAGTTTATCATATTCACTCATAATCATTTGGTCGCTGGTTCGAGCCCAGCTGGGCCCACAGGAATAAACTACCCCTCGTTTTTTTTAACGAGGGGTTTTTTATTGGGCATTTGGCTCTACTTGGCCATCGGTTTTACATCAGCTTTAAAAAATTTAGCATAATTTGCTGCTGGGTAAAAAGAAGGGCTGTGTTTAATAGACAGAGTGTTGATAAATAAATCCGAAGGATATTTAAAAAGTTCTAAAAAATTAGGAGTTCTTCTAATAAATCGTTGAAATGAAAAAAATAAATCAAGCATGTATAATTGATGATGATCCTATTTTTGTTTTTGGATTAAAGCGATTGTTAATTAAGGCTGAGCTATGTTCTGAATTCCTTTTGTTTGAGAATGGCAAAGAGGCTATTGATGGTATATCGGAATTAATCTCAGAAAACTCGGCACTTCCCGAAATCATATTTTTAGATTTAAATATGCCCATAATGGATGGATGGGATTTTTTAGATGAATTTGTGAAATTTTCACCTGCTCAAAAAATCACCTTGTTTATAGTTTCTTCATCCGTTCATGAGGCAGATATTAAGAGAGCTGAAAAATATGAAGCCGTTTCTCAATATGTCATTAAACCAATTACTTCAGCTGAATTAATGAAAATAATCCAGGCTTAAAACCTGTCTTCATTTTTGGATGAGGCTATTTGAAATAGAATAAAAACTAAATGCCAAACATCTATACAGCCATTATAGGAGGGGTGGATCAATTGTCCGATGCACCTAGCTTGGCAAATCATAATTTCCATTGTTATACAGACAGTCCTTTACAGGCAAAAAACTATGCTTTCTTCCCTCAAGAAGTAGGGCCAGATAAATGGTTGGAAAGTAGAAAATTTAAAATTTTGGCGCATCACTATAATCAAGAGCCATCGCTTTGGATTGATGGACGGGTAGAGCTAAGTCAAAAGGTTCTGGAATTTATAGATGAAAACCTCCAGCATGATTTTAGTGTTTTTCGTCATCCCTATTCTAAAAGTATAGAAGAAGAGGCAGAAAGGTGTTTGAAAATGGGGATATTAAAGAATAGCCAATTAATAAATCAGCAATTGAATAAATATCGCGAGCAAGGATTTCAATATCCTGATTTAATGGCTGGTGGAATAATTCTTCGTAGAAATACAGAGCAAACAAAGGCTATCAATACATTGTGGTGGCAGGAATTAAATGAATTCCCTACAAGAGACGAAATATCTTTGCCTTATGTATTGTGGAAACTAGGAGTCAAGGTAAATGTGATCGAAATGGATATTTTCGATAATCCATATTTTAAATTTAATGCACGGCGGATGGGCGATGATTTCGTATCCATATTGCATCCTAATCGAATCTATTGAGGCCATTTTTAATTGGAAGACCACAAACTTGGTTTACAAATCATTAATTTTTTTCTACTCTTTTGCCGTTCTAGACTGAGTACTTTTAGTAGATCATCAATATTATTATTATGTCAATCCTACTAAATCCATTTCCCCTTTTTAATCGTTTTTCTTTTTTGGCCTATTCACCCATTTTTAAAAAACTATAGGCATGCAAATTCTTCAGAACAAAGAGTTTTTACGATTCTTACTATTAACCACCCTAATAGCCCTCGGTGTTTTTATGACCCTTGCTGGCTCTTAATAATTCAGCACAAATCTAAATATTCAAGACTTACAATTAAGTCAACTGGATTTACAGCCTAA
Organism: uncultured Cryomorphaceae bacterium; assembly: GCA_963976435.1. GTDB lineage: Bacteria > Bacteroidota > Bacteroidia > Flavobacteriales > Schleiferiaceae > CAKZNE01. Next base: position 3,874 of record CAXBKQ010000044.1, read on the forward strand.
GGGCTTGTATTTAGGTTTTTTTGTAAAACCATTAGTATTGAAACAACCAGAACAAAACTAAAGATAGTGATACCTATTTACCAGAATTGCTTAAAGGAACAATATGAAACGTCCAAATACCTTAATCATAGAAGACAATAGCTTTTTATTAAAAGTCTTGAAAAACCTTCTTCTCTATAGAACTGGAAAATTAAAATTTGCCAAAACTTTAGATGAGGCAAAGCAAATTTTAAAGGAAGAATCTTTTGAATTAGTACTTAGTGATTTCCACCTCGGTCAAGAAAATAGTATGCCTATCCTTCAAAGTCTAAATGAATCAAATCCAAAGCAAATGTTGGTTTTTATGAGTTCAGACCAAAATTCGTTTAAAAAGGTTAGGGAGAAATTTTCTAAAAATAAGTTTTGGGCCTTCGTAAATAAAAATGATTCGGATTGGCTAATTCAGATTGAAAGTGCCATTCGCAATTTAAAAACTATCATGGAATCAAAAAACAAATCTGCTTAGAAGCTATTCCTTCAAGGATTTTATTTTTTGGTTTATATATTCAAATTGCTGTTCATACCAATCCTTAGGAACATTTTCCTTTATCTTTTTTAATACTTCCAAGGCTTCCATAAATGAGCTTAGCGCTTCTTTATCATCTTCCATTTTCACATAGAGCTTCCCTTTAGATTTTCGCAATGTATAATTGCTGGGATGTTTTTCTATTCCCCATTCATACAGTTCTAATGCTGATTCCATTTTTCCTTTGCGCATTAATTCCAATGCGCAATAATGAATATAGCCAGCCACCGGTATTTCTGAAAAACCGTAATTCTTCTCTTTATTATTGTAAAAGTCATTAAGCTGCTTTTTAAGACTTCCACCTTCTAAGGCCATTTCCAAAATCTGTTTTTCATCAGCCCTAAAGGCTCTTGTTAATTTCATCATCGCATCATTTACCGAAGGACCTACACAAGTAAAGTGATCCAAATCCCTAAAAGTTTGTCGATTCCACAATATTCCATGATTTGGATGGCTTAGCAAAAGTGAATCCAATTGATCCATTGCCCCAGCAAAAAGTTCCTCCCTTTCCCCGATTGTACCAGTAGAACAATACAGAAATTTTGCTAGGCTAGCTTTGTTTTTTAAAGACTTTTCAGCAATTTTTAGAATTTCATTTTCACCGGGTCGCAATGCTGGACTTATTCCTATATAGGCATCAAATAAATCAGAATTTTCTCCAAATAGGGTATATAAAACAAAATGACCGCCACTAGAATGTCCTATCAAACTTTTAAAATCAAGGATTCTATCAAATGCTGAATCTATAAATGGAAAAACCTCATTTCTAAAATGTTGCTGTAGCTCATTGGCCCTCCCTCCTTTATAATCAGATTCATCCTCCCCTTCCAATGGAGCTGAAAATTCCCAACCCCTTTCTTTAGCGTGAATGCCAATAACAATGGTAGGAGTGAAATTATACATATGAACATTGTAGTCTATTGTTTTAACCAGCAAATCCATAAACAAATCCGACTGTCCATCCAACACAAAAGTCAGGGTGTACTGCTGATCCGGGTAGTTATAATAATCTGAGGGCAGGTAAACACTGATTTTTCGGATGTCATTAAAGGCCTCGGATGGAATTTCATAATCTTTTCTGAACTCCTGATCATTTTGGCCAAAAGCGAATATTCCAAGGCTCAAAAGACAAATGAGAAATTTTATTTTCATGATGTTTGAATTCACATCCGTCCTAAATAATTTTAGTCACGGAATTTTAGATTTGATATTCA
>CAXBKQ010000045.1:0-5506 GCA_963976435.1 uncultured Cryomorphaceae bacterium
CATGTTGATCACTATCTGCTATCATATATCCTGTACCATCAAGATCACCAAACTGGTTTGATCCTCCTGCTGGCTGTGGCTCCCATCCAATTGGGGTAGTACTTAAGTTAATAAGTGACATACAACCCTCATTTAAATTGAAATTCTCACCATAAGGTAAAGATTGTAACAAACATAAAGTTTGGAAACAATGAGGACCTGTCCAAGCACTACTGTCTCCAGGGCCACAGATTTCTCTTACATAATAGCAATAGATGGTAGCATCTGTTAAACCTGTCAATATGGTGCTATCACCACTTACCAAAGAACTGATACCTGCTGATGGTGAACTGATATTCACACCATAACTAAACTCGTAGTTAGCATTAGCTGTAGCTGATCCAGAATCCCAAATTAATTTAGCACCTGAACCAGTAATATTTGTAGATGATAAATTTGCTGGCTTAACACAACTTACTGGGTCGGAGATTCTGATATCATCAATTGCGATATCTCCTGAACAACAACCGTTGGTAATACCCCTAAATCTTACTCTAAGATCCGTTTGACCAGCATAAGAGGCTAAATCATAAATGGTGTCATTATATGGATCTGCTTGAGAAATATTATGAGTTCCTGTAATTACAATTACATCTCTATCCCAAGTTGTACCATTCCAGATATCAACATGTAAATCCGCCATATTCGTTCCATGCATATGATAGTAGAATTCAAACTCTGGAGTTAATAATCCACTAATATCAATTGAAGGTGAAGATAGTATGGTTGAATCTGGACCTATTGTGCTTGATCCAGAAACATCTGCTGTAATAAACTTACCTCCAACCGCTGGAGCTAATGTATTATCTCTATCGGGTCCTGTTCCTGTTCCTGATGTTGTTTGAGATGTATTTCTAACCTCCCAAGAATATCCACCACTTGAAGAGGTTCCTGGGTTGTTCGATGCATAATCCCAGCAATCTGCCGTTCCATCCCAATGCCCTACAGGAGTATTTGATCCCTCAAAGTCTTGAATATATGGCGCTGTAAAGGCATTACATAGTGTAGTGAAACATACTGGACTTAAACTCCATATACTAGTATCTCCAGGTCCACAAATCTCTCTAACAAAATAACAGTATTGGGTATTCGGTAAAAGCCCGTTTAGCAAGGCACTATCTCCACTAAGCACCATGGTAATACCTTGGTTTGGTAAGGAAATAGCTGGTCCATAACTAATTTCAAAATCTAAATTCCCTGCTGTTCCTGCATCCCACTCCAGTTCTGCTGTTGTAATTCCTACGGATTGTACAGAAATACTAGCTGCTGGTGGTTTAGGACATGTTGGAATCGTTTCATATAAGAAATTATCTACATAAATAGTTTGGAAGGTTGATAAATTCGCATGCATGATACCTACAAACTTATCCGTTCCATTATAGCCATTTGCAGCATCTAAATTCACTACAAATTCAGCATAGGTTCCTGTTAATTGGATAGTGTCTAATGGATTAAAGCCTAAACTACTACTTGGGTTATCTGTGGTTCCCACAATTATCTGAGCTCCACCAGCAAAACTTTGTCGTGCCCAGAAGTTTACTCTCTTATCTCCAGCATCCATATCTCCAAACAAAGGTGATACAGCGATTACAGTATTTCCGCCTGCCCCATTATCTAACTCCATAGTATTGGGAGTTGAAAATGCGTTGAACCCTGTTACAAAAGTTCCAACAAATGCTGTCGCTGGGCCTTCCACTAAACTCGTCCAACAATCTGGCGTGGAGTTCGCTACCATGGCATCATAATTTTGGAAATAGGGGGCTGTAAATGGTGAACATGGTGTACAGAATGAAAATGGTCCTGCCCAGAATGATGAATCTCCAGGGCCACAAACATATCTTAGCATATACTCATAACAAGTGTTTGGTGACATAGTATCTACCAATAAGCTTCCTGCTCCTCCAGTAAATACTCTTACTCCACCTACCGTATTGGTTCCTTGGGAAAACCCTGCTGGACCAAACCACACTTCATAGTTCGTAGCCGCCGTGCTGGAATTCCAACTTAAAGTTCCAGCTGTATCTGATACATTGGTGATGGTTAAGCCTGTTGGTGTAGGACATGTTACTTCCACTAAAGACATATCATCAAAAGTAAATCCATCACAACAAGTAGCACTACTTGATGTTGTCGTTCCAGCTTGTCCAAAACGGATTTGTGTTTCATTACCTACCGATTGACCTGCATTGCTTAATGGGCCTACAATATCAATATTTGTTACATCTACATAGGATCCACTTACAGTAAATAAATCCAAGTTTACTATTTCTATCCAAGGATCCGCACTGCTTCCTCTTACCCAAACTCTATTATCTGGATTGGGCTCCTGTAAACTTTCTAGCACACTGAAATTCAATTCAATTCCCGCCGATGTAGTATAGTTGGAAAGGTCTACATTCAAGGTTAAGAAATTACTCGTTGCTGGAGATGAAAATGCTGATTTATCCAAGGTAAAGGCATTGGTTCCTGTTTTTGGATAAGCCGCTCCGGCAGCTACTCTCAATCGACCATTTGTGGTGGGTAAAAACTCCCAGATATAAGTAGGATTACAGAAATCTGTTTCTGTTAAATAAGGTCCAACTGAATAGGACTCAAATCCTTCATTCCACGGTAAATTCGTTGGAGAAATTAAACATTTTGTAGTAAAAGTTAAGGGTCCTACTAAAAAGCTATTTCCATTTCCAGCTCCACAAGAATCATAAATATAAACATCATAAGTAGTATTGGAGTTTAATCCTGAAATCGTATCAATAGTATCATTACTAATCAAGTTCATTCCAGTTCCTGGACTAAAGCCACTTAATCCATATTCTATATTCGTGGCTACAGCACTTCCTCCTGGTACCCAGTTGATAACTCCTGCTGATGAACTTCTGTTCACTAATCCTAATAAAGAAGGAGCATCACAAGTAGGTTGCTCATCAAAACGAATATCATCTAATCCTACATCTCCTTGACAACATCCTAGTGTTAATACTCTAAACATTACCATTACCGTATCGTTATAGCTACTTAAATCCAAGGTTCCTTTTAAATAAGGATCGGCTTGTGATATATGTGTAACTCCAGGGATCACCATCGCATTTCTATGCCATACACCATCCCATACATCTACATTTAAATCTGGCATGTTCGATCCATGCTTATGATAGTAAAAGCTTAGTTCAGGGACCAATAATCCCGATACATCTACCATGGGTGAAATTAACATTACAGAGTCTGGACCAGCTGTGCTCGATCCGGATACATCTGCTGTAATAAAATTACCACCAACATTGGGGGCTAGAGTATTATCTCTATCAGGTCCGGTTCCCGTTCCCGATGTCGTTTGGGCTGTATTTCTAATCTCCCATGAATATCCTCCACTTGAAGAGGTTCCTGGGTTGTTCGATGCATAATCCCAGCAATCTTCTATTCCATCCCAATGGCCTACTGTAGAGGCTTCAAAGTTCTGAAAATAGGGTGCTGGTAATACGGCGCATAAAGTGGTGAAGGTATATGGGCCTGACCAAATCGAGGTTCCATTTCCTGCCCCTTGACAGTCATTTCTCAAGTAAATATCATAAGTAGTAGATGGAGATAATCCACCAACAGTAATCGGATTTCCTCTAATAGTATCCGTGGTTCCTGTTCCCTGGCTAAAGCCTACTGGACCCCACTCATATCCTGTGGTGGTTCCACTAGAATTGAAGCTTAAGCTCACTGTAGTTCCGGTTACACCAGTTATCGATGCTCCAGTAATCTTAGCACATGGTGGTATTACTTCGTAAAAGAATTCATCTAAATAGGCTTCTTGGAATGTTCCACTTCTATCTAATTTAAAGGCTACATAGGTGTCTGTACCATTATAGCCATTTGCCGTGCTGATTGGGATGATATATTCCTCAAAATTAAAGGTGCTATTATATCGAACCGTATCTAGGGCTGTAAATGATGATGGGTTTGTAGGATTACTAACTGTTCCTACAATTAGTTCAACATTTACATTATCTGTTTGAGAGAAAAAGCGAACCTGATTGTTTCCACTGGTAAGGTTCAATAGTTCTGGAGTGAAAAACATAACCGTATCGGCTGTTGCACTACTGTTTCCAGAGGCTATCTGAACTTGCTGGCTTCCAATTGGTGTGCTAAATGCTATTACATTGGTATTCGAGTTCGTATTGGTTACATAGTTCGACCAACATACTGGTGTTGCATTTATAGCATCATTCTCAAATCCATTGCTATAGCCTATCGCTTCTGGAACACAAGCTGTTCTTACCGTTAAAGGTCCTAATGTATCACTCTCTCCATTTGCGGCTCCACAATCGGCGATAAGGTATACATCATATAAAGTATTTCCGCTTAAACTTCCTAAGGTATAAGGAGGAGCTGTGGTAGTGTTTAGTGTTCCTCCACTAGCGGGGTTAAAGCCGGTAGGTCCAGAGATTAATTTATATCCTGTGGCTGAACTTACTGTTCCCCAGGTTAAATCAACACTAGTAGCTGTAATATTAGAAGCCGCTAAATTCGCTGGGCGTGGGCATAATGGTGCTGTGATGATGCTGATATCATCTAAAGCATTATCTCCATAAAAATCTAGGGTTGATCCTCCAGATTCAGATCTGAATCGGATTAAAACCTTATTACTTCCATAGGTGAAAGTACTGATATCATAACCTCTATACTCCCATCCATTAGTGGATGTTCCTATAGAATCTACCAATACCCAAGAGCCGGAGCCATCATAGGCTTCAACAATGGTGGAGTTTGGTGGAGTATATCCAACACCACACATCCAGTAAAAAAACTCTAAATAAGGTGTGGTTAAAGCTGATACATCAACCGTATCCATCTCCAAAACTACACCTGCATCTCCTCCGGATTGATCATGCCAAATATAGCGACCGCCATCGCCTGTATGATCTTGGGCAACAGCACATTGTACACTGTTATTTGTTCCGGTTAATTGCCAATTGGTTCCAGAGGAATTGTAAACATTCCAGCCTGCTGGCAAAGTTGTTGTCCCAAATGACTCAGTCATAGGGGCCGTAATTTGAGCGTTCGAAACCCAACATGCTAGGATTCCAAACAGTAGTAAAATTCTTTTCATAAAAAGTTTTAAAAATTTATTTTTCGGGAAAAACTAGCACAATAATAAGGAACCTATGGATCGATTCCAAGAATTTAAAAAAAATGAATTAGCAAAACTGATAAAGATATTTTCTAATTATTACTATTCCATCAACAAATCCTAAATCCAATTCCTGCGCTAACCAAGGCTCCTAAAGAGGCTTATTCAAATTTTTACATTGAAAAATATAAATACCTGAACAACAAGTTTTAACAATAAAAAAAAATCCCCCTGTTTTCACAGAGGGATTTTAAAATCAAAGGATTCTTAAATTTTACTTTTTAACAATTCTTCTTTGCACGCTAAGGTCACCACTATCTATTCTAAGAATATAGCTTCCTTTTGCGAAATCAC
>CAXBKQ010000046.1:0-5207 GCA_963976435.1 uncultured Cryomorphaceae bacterium
CTTTTTGACTTGTCTTTCATAATTGATTATTGATTAAATTTTTGTCTTCACTATTGTGCAATCAGAACCATTAAGGCCCTTTTTGGATTTTCTCTTTTTTACCATGGCTACTGCAGCACCAATTCCAAAGGATAGAGCTACAGCTCCTAAGCCCAATCCAATAAGCGTACTTGTCGACCAAGGTTCCTTACTACTATCCTGACTTTGCAGGTTTACACTTCCGTCAGCTGGAAGGGCAACAAATTCTCCTGTCTCCTCGATAAATCCTCCTCCTCTCATCATTTCTTAGTAAGCATTTGATACCCAAAATATCCTCCTAAGCCCACACCAATAACACCTAGAGCGATAAAGGTGATTTTACCTGGTTTTCCAAGGCTAGCTTGAAGAGCTTTTGGTTTATTATTATTAGAATCACCACTAGCTAATTGTTCCAGGGCCGCTTGTTTTTTTGATTTACCAGAGGGTAAATAGCCTTTAGCATCCAAGGCGCTTGTTACTTTTTGACGTACCTCTGGGGTTAAATTGGTGCTTAATACATCCAAGAGTTCCTGCACGCTGAAACGATCAAATTCTCCATTGGCTGAACCTTTTGCTCTTTGTATAGCATCGTTAAGGGTTTTTAAAACACCTTTAGCAACAATAATGTCGCGATTTGCCATCCGTCCTTCGCCTCTGTTTTTTTTCCAGTTACTCAGATCATTGTAAAATTTCTGGCGTTTGGTTAAATAGGAATTAACAACACCTTTCATTTCTACCACTTCCGGATAGGTTAAGCTGGCTAAATCTTTAAGGCTTTTGTTGTTGGATATTTTAAATCGCTTTTGTTCTACGAACATATTGTGCCATTCGTCGACCTTGGATTCTTCATCCCATTTTAAGCCAAACCAATTTGTAGCGGCACCAGCTGAGGCAATTGCTTTTGCAATTCCAACTACACTCGTAGCTGCAATTGTAAATGGCTCTCCCAGGCTGTTATATGTTGGAGTTGAATAATCCATTAAGCCACGGATTTTTTATCCTTCTGAGACACATAAACCCCTACACCAAAAAGTGTTAAGACTGTTAATCCTCCCACCACCAAAAGCGCTGTTTTACCACCATCCGAATCTGAATTGTTGGATTTGTTAGCATTTTGCATAGCCAAATAAGTGAGAAGAGCTGCATCATTATTATCTGATGACGTATTGGAACCAGGTACTAAAATTGTTTGGGGTTGCTGAGGGGCAGTTTCCCCTGGCGCGAATGCTTGAATGGTTTGGCTTACATCATCAATAAATCCATTAATATCAAACCCGCTACCACTGTTCACATACTCTATCTTTCCAAGGCCTTTCAAAGCCTCTTCCACTTCTTCAGTACAGCTGCATCCAGAATCGGCCATTTCCTTAATATCCTTCATGCTAACCACCTTTTCAACTTCCTTGTTGTTTTCCTCGATCTTCGCTTTGGCAAAAGGGTCTTGAAAATCCATAGGTGATTTAAATGGCACTATCATTACCATTGTAGGCTCGGTTGTAGGACCAGCCAAAATATTGTGTGGGTTCATAAAATGATCTTTAAATTCTGTATATGGAGGCTCATGATCATATTCAACCACACCATCTATGACGGTGTAGCCTTGATCAAGTGCGCCTGTTTTTTGGTTGGTAGGAACGATGAGATAAACATGGCTCCATTCATTTTCGAATCCTGCTCTTTGCCCATCTCCGGATTGTTTAATCTTTCGGAAATAATGCTTGATTCCTAAATTTTGAAGGATCTGACTTCCAATCGTCGCATAAGATTTACAATCGATTCCAGTTTCCCGGTTTTCCCAGGCGCTAGACAACACATGAATGTTCTGAACTTTATCGTCTGCCTTATATTGGAAATTGGAAAATAGGAAGTCTTTAATATTGTATAGAGTGAATTCCAAGCTAGCAGCTTCCAAAGCGCGGGCTATCTTTTTAGCCTGGTCAGCATATTTGGTAGCGGCCTTATCCATTAGTTCAATGGATTTAGCAGTATATCCTTTACCTGATTTTACCACTGCGCCTTTAAATTCAGGCATGAAAGCGTTAAATCTGGATTTAGGATCTAAGGATCTTCTATTTGAAATAGTATCTACCAACTAAGTTGCTTTGAGGATTCGATTTCTAGAATTCAAAGCTGCAAAACCTATTTGCGGGGTTTTTCAGATACTTTCTAATACTTTCTGATATTTTCTAATAATTGGAGATACTTTTACATTTTTAGACCTTTTATTGGTCTTTATGACCAATGTTTTGATCGAGGTAGTAGTGTTTGAATAGAATTATTTCACTTGGATATATGATTCTTCGCCTTTTGAATTCAATTAATTTGGGATCTGTGTAGTCCAAGGAGCTGCGGATCAAACGCATAAAAGTTGGATAGGAAATGTTAATTCCCATTTCATTTTTTAAAATCAGGTATAATTCTGATTTCCCATAACTTTTGACTTCTAATTCTTTAGGCATTCCTTGTATTGTTAAATCATTTTTTAGTGTAATAACTATATCCATCCTCCCAAACCTCTGATCCTCTTAGCTTCCAAAACTCATTGGGATTGACTTGATTACCGTCTTCGAACACAATCTGATTATCAACCATTTTTAAAAATTCATTATCCAGAAAATAGCGGTGGGTAATTTTTCTACCCTGCTCCAATTCTTTAATAGCTTCTGTTCTTGTCATTTTTTAGTTGCAGTCTTTAAGCGCGGTAAAAGATACCATCATCTGGATGGTGTCTCCCTTCGCAATGGCGTTTTCTGCAACTTGAATTTCATTATTGATAAATGATAAGGCAAAAACTCCTGGTGCGCCTATTTGTTTATAGGCTTCGCGCAATTCTCTAACTCTATTCAACTCTTGTTGTAATCCTTCCATTAAATTCATTGTATTCAATTTATTTGTTTTTCACCTCTTTGGAGGTCTAACTGTTTCCTTATATATTTCAAAAATTACGACTAACATGAAGGTGGTTATTATAGAAGTCCCCGCTATAAACTGCCTAGTTCTATGTGTCCAACTAAAAACATAAATATCCCCTTTCACGAACATTGTTTCTAAAATCATAAATGTGAAAATGCTTAAAAAAAGCAAAGCGTATTTAACTAGGTTGTTCATTCTTTCTGAAATTTAAAACAAGTGATCCACTATAATATCTTTTTCGCCATTTAAGGCGTTTTCCGCGTACTTCTCCGCCTTCCTTACTAAACGATCATGACAAGTTTGTCCTTTTTTTCTAGGATCTCTGCTGTTATGAATGTTCGCCGTGATTCGTAAAGCCTCCTTTATTTGCTCTAATTGAAATTTATAAATCGTGATTTCTTCCATTTATTTAAGTATTATTCACCTTTTCAGCCTTTCTTGTATCTATGTTAACCTTAAACCATGTTCCGCACTCACATATATATGGAGAGTGTCTGTTTACGTCTCTAAGAATATCTATTGGGCATTCATTTAAGGGAAATTCCCATAATCCACAATCGCCACTTTTGCTTTGAAATTCTACTTCCTTATTGCACTTTGGGCAATTCACAATAACTATATCATACATTCCCATATTAATTCATTTTCTAAGTTTTTTATTCTTTTTCTTCTTTCTCCTGTGATAAAAGGACTATTCCAACACCAAGGGCCATTACAAATAGGGTAGCGAAGGTTTTTCCCGTTTTTATTAAGAAATCGCCTCCAATCCAAATCCACGAAATGAAGGCTAATAATCCTCCAATAAACGATATAATTAAAATTCTTCCGGCGATTGATAAAACTTTGTCTTTATCCATTATTGATTTTTTAATTGAATTTTATTCCTTTAATCTAAATTGCTCCGGTGGTTTTTGATTTGCCGGGAGTTTTGAATAAGCAAATTCAGCTCCTTCCAGCGCTGTTTTTGCATTATCAATAATGCTCTTTGCTACATGATTTACTGCAGCAGCTCTTTTAATCTCTTCCTTCAAATCCTCCCCTTTTAGGTTTTCATCACTCAACCTTTCCATTTGCGCAAACAAATGGTTGTTTAAGTCAGTTAGTGTGTTTTTCGCCATTTTACAGATCTTTTATTTTGTTATCAATCTTTTTCACTAAAACCAAGGAGGGGATTATTTCCTTTGGATATTGAACCTTACTGTTCCTGTACATATTTTCAATTTTTGTAATCAACTGAAGATTTTCGATTTTACAGTTCAAGCCATTTCCATCCTTAAAAACTATCATACTATCCTCTGGAATTGGGCCATGCGCTTTTTCCCATATATGCCTATGATATAGTTTCCATTCTCCAACTTTTACCCTAATATATTTATACTTTCGCCCATCTGATTCCTTCCGGATTCTAATGGTTCCATTGCCAAGTACACAAATATTATGTGGTACATGCCCTTTTTTAAATCTGCTTTTTGAACTTTTTGCAATAGCTTCAGGGCTCATGTATTCATGAATTTTTAGTCCCTTATTATAAGGTTCCTCGCCTTTCTTCCGAAGCGAATCAATTTTCCTTTGCTCAACTAATTCCCTGGGAATTATCAATCCTTTTTTGTTCAGAAACCGCATGACACGGCCGTTAGAAATCCCAATTTCACGAGCCAACTTTTTTATAGGTTTATCTAAATATTCATTGATAATTTGAGTTTCCTCTCTTTTTGTTAATGGTTTCCAAATTCCTTTAGGCATGGGTCTGATCATTATAAATTAAGCTATACTCCTTAGCAATAGCATCCAGCAATGCCAGGCGCTCATACCGTTTCATATTGGCTAGTTTTTCAAGCCATCTTTTCTTTTTCCGTTTTAAGTTTTCTCGTTGCCGGTGGTTGGATCCTAAAAACCGGGTACAAGCTAATTTTGTGGGCTCTGGATAGTTCATCCACAACACCTCAGTTTTTAAATTGTGTGCATGGTCATAAACCTGATATTCCAATTTTCGCCAATCCTTAAGCTCGGTATCATATAATTCATTGTGATAGCTGCAAATCAAAACTTTGCATCTAAGGTCTTTTACCAGGCTAATAAACTTTTGGTGATCCTTGTTGGTCCAAGAATATTTGTAAATCTTATTTTTAGAACTGATAGCCTCTAAAGGGTATGGCGGATCCATAAAGAGAACATTATCCGGATTATGAAATAAATACATTTTAAGCTTAGGATCCTGGATATACTCTAATACATTTCCATGCTCTATAAAATAACTGGATTCATTTGCGAATTCT
>CAXBKQ010000047.1:0-5166 GCA_963976435.1 uncultured Cryomorphaceae bacterium
AGAATTCGCAAATGAATCCAGTTATTTTATAGAGCATGGAAATGTATTAGAGTATTTACAGGATCCTAAGCTAAAAATGTATTTGTTCAATAATTCGGAAAATGTTCTTTTTATGGATCCACCCTACCCATTGGATTCTATAAGTTCCAAAAACAAGATTTACAAATTCAGCTGGACCCAAAGTCAACATGAAAAGTTTATTAGCGTAGCAAAAAAAATAAAATGCAAAGTTTTGATTTGCAGCTATCATAATAAATTATACGATGCCGAGCTTAAGGATTGGCGAAAAGTAGAATACCAGGTTTATGACCAGGCACACAATTTAAAAACTGAGGTGCTTTGGATGAACTATCCAGAGCCTGTAAAATTGGCTTGCACCAGGTACTTAGGTTCCAATCATAGAGACCGCGAAAACCTAAAAAGGAAAAAACAAAGATGGCTTAAAAAGTTAGATGCAATGCCTAGATATCAGAGATTAGGAATTCTAGATGTTATTGCCAAACAGTATAATTTTATATGGAATGGCGAATGAGTGGGAATAAAAAAAATATTGTGGCATTTAATTATTTGGGTGCCAAAAACGCCTGGTTGAATTATCTCTACCCACATTTCCCAATGCACGATCATTTTGTTGATGTTTTTGGCGGGAGCGCAAGCGTATCACTAAATAAATCCAAATCCAAAATTGAAACCTTTAACGATATCAATAAGGATGTAGTTAATTTCTTTAATGTTTTGAGAGATTTTCCAAAAGAATTGTTAGCCCAATTAGCCCTTACTCCATACAGTCGAGCAGAATTTCAAAACTCTTGGCCCATTTATGATGATGATCCAATTATTTGGGCAAGGAAATTTTACACCAGGTCAAGGCAGTCCTTTGCAGGTTTAGGCACCCAAAAGAGAGGAAAAGGTTGGTTAATGGCTAAAATGTCTGGAAGATCGGATTTACCAGAAGGTGTTGGAAAATGGAGAAATGGTTGGGAATCATTAATTCAAGTTGCTGACCGCTTAAGTGAATTTCAAATAGAATGTAGAGATTTCAGAAAACTGATCCCGGCTATTGATTACAAAGAAGCCTTTTTTTATCTGGATCCTCCATATTTATTAGAAAGCAGAAATTGTCCTTCTGGAAGTGATTATAAACACGATTTAAAAAACAATGATCATATAGATTTAGCGGACCTTATTAAGACTATTGAAGGTAAGGCGGCCATATCTGGATATGACAGCCCATTTATGCACGAACTTTATTCGGATTGGTTTTTTGTAAAATTTCCAATAAAAAGAAACAATATCAGATTTAACCCTGTACAAGAGTGCTTATGGATGAATTATGATTCTTCAATAGGACTGAAACAAAAAAGTTTGTTCAATTAAAAAGTTAATCAAAAATGGATAAAGACAAAGTTTTATCAATTGCTGGAAGAATTTTAAATGTATCGTTTGTTGGAGGATTATTAGCCTTCATTGCATGGATTTGGATTGGCGGCGATTTCTTAATGAAAATGGCAATGATGTTCGTTAAAGCGGATATTTATGTTTTTAGTTGGACAGAAAGAGCCAGACAATTTATAGTAATATCATCTATTATAATTAGTGGTTTATCAATATCTATTCCCATATTAATAGAGGAAACAAACAAACCTGTAAAGAGGTGAAAGATGAATGAAATGATAAAAAATAAATCAACTTTATCTAAAAAAGGAAAGGTTAAATTCAAAAAGCTACTTCAGAGCTGGGAGGGCCCGTTTAGGGATAAAGGATTTCCATTTATGGAAGGAATAAAGTATGATGTAAACTTAAACTTCAGAGAGGATTTAGGTTTAGATAGCTTGGATGAAATTGAACTGTTGATGGAATTTGAAAAGCAGTTTTGTTGTGGCATTTCTGATTCAATTGCAATTAAAATAAAAACCATTGCTGATGCCCAAAGAATTATTGCCAATTCAATTTTCCAAGCCCAACAAAAATCACCCAACCTTAACTAAAGACTTTATTCAGAAAATTTATGGATTATATAAAACTAGATAGGAACGATCATGGAATACCCTTCATGTATTATAATCCTGACGAAAAAGGGAGATATAAATGTTGGATGATTTTAGATGAAGAACTCTTTTTGGAACTACAAAAAAGACTAAAAAGTAAGGATGAAATTAAGAGGATCAAATAAATTGAATACAATTAATTTAATTTAGAAAAACCATGAAACATCTACAAGAATCACAGGTTGAAAAAAACATTATTGCCATATTGCACCAGGTTGCAGTTGAATTGAAAATTAATGTTAGAGATATCAAAAGCAAGGACCGGTCCTTTGGATATGCGAAACGTATATTTTGCGCGGCTTGTTGGGAAATTGTAGGTGGTCAAAAAATATCGAATCTTAAAAATTTAATAGCTAATAGTATTGGTGTAACCCGCGCTAACGTGATTTATCACATTAATCGAAATGATGAAATTATTAGGATATACCCAGAAAACCTTCAGTTGTTCGGCCATATTGTTCGCCAATGCCTTTGGCGCATCAATGAATCAAACCATGGGAATTCAAAATTCAAAAAGTTAGATCCAAACCAGGAATCAAAAGAATTGATCAAAGAATTGGTTATTGGGCAAAATGAATTGATAGAGGAAATTTATAGGCTTCGCAAAATTTCAGGACTAGGATAGAAATTTATCCTTGAAAATTTGAACCTCTTTGGGATAAATAATCCTTCTATTCTTAAAATCCCTTTGCTCCACTTCTGGCGGTAAATCCAAAGAATCTACAAGGGTTTTGATGAAGGTTTTATAGTTGATATTAAATCCAAAATTAGATTTTAACAGCTGGTACAGTTCACCTTTGCCGTAAGTTTTTACAATTAAATCTGTAGTTTTTGGATCCATTACTTAAAAATACTAAAACCCTAGCGTTTTAGTACCCTTGTGAAAATAAATCCCGCCAATTGTCAGTAAGTCCCGCTAGCTGTCATTATCTGTCATTAAATCCCGGTATATGCCGCTATTAGGAAATTATTATTTCCTGCAAAGCCAATTTTGCAGGGATGGTAGATACTCTTTCAAATCAAAGAACATTAGATCCTAAATCCAGATTTAACGCTTTCATGCCTGAATTTAAAGGCGCAGTGGTAAAATCAGGTAAAGGATATACTGCTAAATCCATTGAACTAATGGATAAGGCCGCTACCAAATATGCTGACCAGGCTAAAAAGATAGCCCGCGCTTTGGAAGCTGCTAGCTTGGAATTCACTCTATACAATATTAAAGACTTCCTATTTTCCAATTTCCAATATAAGGCAGACGATAAAGTTCAGAACATTCATGTGTTGTCTAGCGCCTGGGAAAACCGGGAAACTGGAATCGATTGTAAATCTTATGCGACGATTGGAAGTCAGATCCTTCAAAATTTAGGAATCAAGCATTATTTCCGAAAGATTAAACAATCCGGAGATGGGCAAAGAGCAGGATTCGAAAATGAATGGAGCCATGTTTATCTCATCGTTCCTACCAACCAAAAAACAGGCGCACTTGATCAAGGCTACACCGTCATAGATGGTGTGGTTGAATATGATCATGAGCCTCCATATACAGAATTTAAAGATCATTTTATGAACCCACACAATATTTTGGCTGGTCCTACAACTGAGCCTACAATGGTAATGATAGTACCATTTAAATCACCTATGGATTTTCAAGACCCTTTTGCTAAAGCGAAGATTGAGGAAAATAACCAGGAAGTTGAAAAGGTGGTGAGCATGAAGGATATTAAAGAAATGGCCGATTCTGGATGCAGCTGCACTGAAGAAGTGGAAGAGGCATTGAAAGGCCTTGGAAAGATAGAGTATGTGAACAGCGGTAGTGGGATTGATTACAACCAGGCAATTAGTGATGGTCTTAATATTTTCGGCGATATTTTCGGCGGCAATAAGGATCAGCCCGCGATTCAGCAACCCCAAACAATTTTAGTACCTGGTTCCAATACGTCATCAGATAATGATGATGCAGCTCTTCTCACTTATTTGGCTATGCAAAACGCTAACAAATCCAACAATTCAGATTCGGATGGTGGTAAAACAGCGCTTTATGTGGTAGGAGGATTAACAGTATTGACCCTTTTTGGTGTAGGTATTTATGTTTCTCAAAAGGATAAAAAATCCGTGGCTTAATGGATTATTCAACCCCAACATATAACAGCTTAGGAGAGCCATTTACAATTGCAGCTACGAGTGTAGTTGGAATTGCAAAAGCAATTGCTTCAGCTGGTGCCGCTGCAAATTGGTTTGGCTTAAAATGGGATGAAGAATCAAAGATCAACGAATGGCACAATATGTTCGTTGAGCGTAATCGATTTAAAATATCCAACAACAAAGGACTTAAAGATTTGTCCACTTTGACTTACCCTGAAGCTGTAGAAATGGTTGGTGTGGTTAAAGCTTATATAGCGGAACGCCAAAAAGTGATTGATGATTTACCCTGGTACAAAAAAAATAGAGGAGCTGAAAGAATGCCAAATCGCGACATTATTGTTGCTAAAGGTGTTTTAAAAACCCTAAACGATGCTATACAAAGAGCAAAAGGTTCAGCCAATGGAGAATTTGATCGTTTCAGCGTGCAGGAACTCTTGGATGTATTAAGCACCAATTTAACCCCAGAGGTACGTCAAAAAGTAACAAGCGCCTTGGATGCTAAAGGCTATTTACCCTCTGGTAAATCAAAAAAACAAGCGGCCCTGGAACAATTAGCTAGTGGTGATTCTAATAATAATAAACCAAAAGCTCTTCAAGCTAGCCTTGGAAAACCAGGTAAAATCACCTTTATCGCTCTAGGGGTTATTGGTGTGGGCTTAGGAGGATATTTTGGGTATCAAATGCTTACTAAAAAATGATGAGAGGAGGAGGATTTGTCGAGGAGACAGGAGAATTTGTTGCCCTTCCAGCTGACGGAAGTGTAAAACTACAAAGTCAGGATAGTAGTAAGGAACCTTGGTCAACAAGTACGCTTATTGGTTTGGGCTTAGGAGCTGTAGCTCTAGCCTTTGGAATTGGTGCTGCAGTAGCCATGGTAAAAAAGAAAAAATCCAAAAAGGGCCTTAATGGTTCTGGTTGCAAAATAGTGAAGACAAAAATTTAATCAATAATCAATTATGAAAGACAAGTCAAAAAG
>CAXBKQ010000048.1:0-4502 GCA_963976435.1 uncultured Cryomorphaceae bacterium
GTCCACCACCTTCATCGCTTGGCCTTTTTCCAGTGCAGATTTTGCCCAAAGAACAATATTCGATCTGCTCATCTCTTCTGCCACGCCATAAACTAAAACGGTTCTTATAATAGACCATGAATTGGAGTTCCCTAGAATATATTTTTCTGCCTTTAATTTTGATAGGCCATAATAACTCAAAGGATTGGCTTCATCCTCTTCTTTATATGGGCCATTTTCACCATCAAAAATAAAATCGGTGGAAAGATGTACTAGGTGACAATTATGACGATTACAAGCCTCTACCAAATATTTCACAGCTTCTACATTTAAATCATCACAAGCCTTTTTGTCATTCTCACAGGAGTCAACATTTGTCATGGCTGCGGTATTTACCAGTACATCTGGCTGAAATTTTGCCAAGCATTCATCAACTTCTGCCTTTGAGCAAATGTTAAGAGAATAATAGGTGTATCCCAACTTATCCTTTAGCCTGTTTTCACCTCTAGAGGTGGCAATAAGATCTACATCATTATCATGTTTGAGATCTGCCAGCATTTTTTGGCCCAATAAACCATTGGATCCGGTAATTAATATTTTCATGTATGGACTTTAATAAATATCGCTTGGCTTTACAAGGGCCAAAATTAAATATACAATGATTGGAGATCCCACTCCTATAAGGGTGGCTATGATAAAAAGCAGTCGTGTACTTCCCAAGTCTATTCCAAATTTATCGGAGAGCCAGACACATACGCCAAAGATTTTTTTCTCTCTCATTCGTGTAAAATTTTGTTTAATTTATTTATTTCTTCAGGATTCCCAAGGACAAACAATTTGCTATTATGGGTTAAAGCTAATTCTCCATCGGGATTGATAATATATTCACCTTCTGGGGTTTTTATTCCCATAATGCTACATCCTGTTTGCTGTCTTATTTGTAGATCTTTAAGTTTTACCCTTCCTGAATCGTGGGAAATCTGACTTACTTCAATTTCTTCTAGATTGATATTACTGGAGCCTTCTATGGAGATAAATTCCAGGAATTCTACAATGTTTGGAGAAACGACTAAGGTTGCCATATGTGCTCCTCCTACCCCTTCTGGCATTACTACAGCATTCGCGCCAACGGTTTTCAATTTCTTTTCTGCACTTTCATTGGAAGCACGAGAAATAACCCTTACCGTTTGGTTTAATGCCCTTGCAGAAATTACAACATATAGGTTGTCGGAATCCTTGCTTAGGGTGGCAATTATTGATTTTGCCCTTTCTATTCCAGCGTATTTTAATACTTCATCGGAAGTGGCGTCTCCTTGAATAAAAGGGATACCTGTATTTTCTAGAAAGCTTGAGATTATTTCTTCATTCTGTTCAATAACCAAATACTTTTCGCCATAGGCTTCAAGTTTTCTGGCTGCCCTTCTACCATTTCTTCCAAAACCACAAATGATTACATGTGAATTTAGATTTTGAATTGCATTTTCCAATCGATATAATTTAAAAAAATGGGTTAATTCACCACTGAGGATAGATGCTGCAATTATAGAAATTCCATAAGCAAAAATCCCTAAGCTGATAATAATTAAAAAAGCTGTAAAAATTCTCCCCGATTCTGAAAGGGGATGAATTTCACCAAAACCTACTGTACTCACAGTGATGATGGTCATGTAGAAAGCTTCAGAAAATGAATATCCTTCAATTAGCATATACCCACCAATACCTAGAGATACAATAATCAATAGGATAAAGAGGGTGAAGTAAATCTTTTGGAAAATGCCTAAACGATTCACTAAATATCCAGAACTGAGGTTCGTTTACTTCTTGTATAGTCCTTTATTCTAATCCAAAAGGCAAGAAATAAATAAAGTAGAAAAGGGAAACCTAGGGTGATAAATGATCCATAAATGAAATACATTCTCACCACAGAGGATCTTATGCCTATCCTTTCACCCAGTCGTGAACAAACCTCAAAGCCTCTTTTCTCACAATAATTTCTAAAATTCTCTATCATTTCGGGACAGTCATCAGATGAGTTCCAAGATTGCAATTTAAACATTTTTTAGGTTTGCAATAAAATTGGTGTAAATGTACAAAGGCTTGTGAATGATAGGCGGAGTCGATTGGGAAATTCAGCTCCTCATAAATCCGGCTAATCTGATTTGATTCAAATTTCATTTTCTCCAAGATTTCAAAAGCTCCTTTTTGAATTTCTTCATCTCCCTTTTCCTTGGAATACAGAAACTGAATGGGAACGAGGCTGTTCAATAATAGGGTTTGCCTAAAATTCTCT
Source organism: uncultured Cryomorphaceae bacterium (assembly GCA_963976435.1). Lineage (GTDB taxonomy): Bacteria > Bacteroidota > Bacteroidia > Flavobacteriales > Schleiferiaceae > CAKZNE01. The sequence continues at coordinate 2,270 of CAXBKQ010000048.1, forward strand.
CCCAAATCCCCGGTTCTTGGTTTAGACTTTAAACCGAATCGAAAATGATTTTGCCAATATTCGGAAACTTCAATTTTAAACATGGATTGCAAGACTTCCATATTTTTCTCCTCTAAAAATCGATGGAAAATGGCTCCATTCTTAAATAGGAAGGCTGATAATTGAGCTATCCTTAAACTGGGGAATGAATGGGGTCTCATTCTAGAAAACTTCCATATTTTACCGTCCAATTCTGATAAATGGTATTTTATTTTAAAATGCTGAAATTTCCCGAAAAGCCTTTTGGAATAATCATCTATGGCAGGATTTAGCATGCCAGCAAGGCCAAAAAGCAAAGATTCAATATCTTCCAAATTATTGCGATGTCGATAGATAATACTTGAACTTAGCTGCCTTGAAAGCATTCGCATTGGTTCTGCATTTACCTTTAAACCAAAGGCTCTAAAAAGCCATTCGTAAAAAAGCTCATTCCAATTTCCTCTTTTATCTTCTAGCAATTCACCCAATTCCCTGGTTTTATGCTCCAATCTTTCCACCACCAACCGATGCAACATGTTCTCCTTGATAAAGGCCTCTACCTTTTCAGCATACTGATAGCAAACAATTGGCCCTTCGGAGTTTACTAATTTTTCATATTGCCAATACAATTGCTCATCTATTCTATCTTTTATTTCTAGGCATGGTATATCTGGACCATCATCGAAGAATTTAATTTCCGTGTCGTATTCATAAACCACATGAAGAATAACATTTCGATAGGCTCTATCATTCTGATGTTTATGTTTTCGCCAATCTGAGTTTTTAATATGAATTTCAATATTCCCTGCCCAGAGTTGATTTTCAATACGAAGTAAAGCATTGCTAAAATCTGGCCCCGAATCCGAATTATGCATTCCAAATCTTAACAATTCTAATTTTTCGCCACTCACAGTTTTCAAATTTTGGATATTGATTTTTTTAAATCTCCATAAATAGTGTAGGAAGTCCTCTGTCATCTCTAAATAAATATTTGTTATCGGGAAAATGATAAAGGTGTTTGGCTAATCTTTAGATTCCAATAATTTGAAATGAAAAGAACTTTAAAGGTGCTATTAAATGGAATGACAAAAAATCATTGACTACAAAAGGGCAGCATAGAAATTATTTATTGAATTAAATGTTTAAACATTAACTTTAGTGCTAAATTCGGCCATTAATTATTTTTCATAAATAGTTTTTAAGCAATATATTTAAAGGAAGTTTCACCTAATTACAGCCTTATCCATGGGATTATCAGAGGATATCCAGCAAAAGAATTTTACCAGCATTCATCAAAAAGCGGCCATAAATATTATTTACACCAATAATTGGTTATCTGAGAAATTCAGAAGTTTTTTGGCTGAGGAAAATTTAACCAATCAGCAGTATAATGTCTTGAGAATTTTGCGAGGGAGCCAGCCAGAACCCTTGAGTACACTGAAAATAAGGGAAAGAATGCTCGATAAAATGAGCGATACTTCGAGGATAGTAGACCGTTTGGTAATTAAGAAATTAGTTCGGAAAAACACTTGCGAAACTGATAAAAGGCTAGTGGATATTAATATTACCGAAGAAGGTTTGAATATACTTTCCAAGATGGATAAAAAGGATAGCATTGATGTTCATCTCAAAAACCTAAACCCTAAGGAAGCTGAAACTTTGAGTAATTTATTAGATAAGGTTAGGGAAATCTAGAGGTAAATGGCCATTTCTTTCTGAAGTTCCTGAGCTTTTTCTCCAGCAATTTCGGCGAAATTTTGGGAATCTCCACCAGCGTATATTATCCCTCTAGATGAGTTAATTAAAAGATTTGGCTGCTTGGATAGTCCATTTTCCATTACTTCCTGTAAACTTCCGCCTTGAGCCCCAACCCCTGGGATTAGTAAAAAGCTGTCTGGTACTATTTGTCTTACCTTCTTTAAATAATCCGCCCTTGTTGCACCTACAACATACATCATATTATCAGGGTTTCCCCAGTCTTTACTTTTCCTTAGAACTTCTTCGAAAAGCATATTACCATTTTCTAGCACCTGGGTTTGAAAATCCGAAGAGCCATCATTTGATGTTAGTGCCAAAAGAATAACCCATTTTTTTTCTAAACTTAAAAATCGCGAATTTTAAGTTTTACTTTCCCGTTCGTTTAAGATTTTATATTTTTTTAAATTTGATAGTATATATGAGTAAATTTAATATTAAACTTTGGAACTTGGGACAC
>CAXBKQ010000049.1:0-4476 GCA_963976435.1 uncultured Cryomorphaceae bacterium
ATACTCTAATACATTTCCATGCTCTATAAAATAACTGGATTCATTTGCGAATTCTCTAGAGAGCCTAAAAAATTGGCTAGGATCTATTTCTATTGCAAGTTTTTTAATGGATGGATCTAATATTCGTCGCATCATTGCTCCACTACCAGCACATCCCTCAATAAAGGTTTTGCAGTAGGGGATTTGGTTGATTATGGTTTGGTAAACTCCTGCCTGATTTTTACCTCCAGGGTAGGGGGAAGAAGAACTAAAATTATTCTGGTCCTCAACGTTGTTTTTGGAGTGGTTGGCCATGGATAAAATTAATTTCTCAGCTCTGCAGCTAACGGCATTATTGCCTGGACTGCCTGGGGAAATATTTTGTTTTGAGCTGGCAACTTTATTTATGCCGTTAGGATCTAGTAGCTTTTCCTTATTCATCCTGAATCAATTTTAAAATTTCTAATTCGGCATCAAATTCAAAATATGATTTACAGCTAGGACAATTTGCAGTGCTTAGGCCATAGCCAGGGATATAAATTTTCACCTTACGGTTTCTACAATCAGGGCAAGTGAAAAACAGACAGTTGTTATCTACTTTAAAAAAATGATGAACCTTTAATACATATGGAAGCTTAGATGTTTCTGGAAAATTTTCTAAAGCCCATAGATGATTGATATCAATACCATTTTTAAAATGTTGTTTTATAGCACTATATCGCTTATTGACTTTAATGTGAAATGTGTTATTTATCCTGGGTTTTTCACCGTTGATTGTTTTGATTTTTCCGTACATGGTTTTTTGGGTTTTGGGTTTTAATTTTTTAGCTTATTAATTTTCGATCTGAAGTTGGGAGTATGAAAACGTGGCTTATAGCTCCAACATGAAACGGAAGTGTTTCAGGGCTTTCACTAATATTCCACTTAAGCACCGCTAGTTCATGGCGCTCTAGCCCTAATTCTACAAGGTTTTCACCTCTTCCCTCAGCTTTAAATATTGATTTACGAATTCGCTCGTATATAATTCGTAGAATGGCTAACTCATTAAGTCTATGGTAATAATCTAAGGAACTGTAGGATTTAGAATTTTCATCGAAATTGGCCATCAGTTCAATGATTTCCATATTAACCGCCTGCGCAGAAGGTATAGGCAGCACAATAGTTTTTTTATCCGTTGATCCCATGCTGTTTTTTAAAATTTGATATCCATCGCTTATCTCGATCCACAATCATTTCCTTTATCTCTCCAGTGTCTGTTGTTTCATACATTTTTAGAATAGGTTGTTTACCGCCATTTTTAAATGTATTGTCATAGAAAGTTGCAATTGAAAATTTAAATGCCGGGTTAAAAACAATTCGTCTAGTCAATTCTCCCAACAGATAATCCACTCCTTCTTTACCGGATCGAACCTTATCATCATCACTTTTGAAACTATATATTTTTAAAATTTGCTTTGATCCTTGGTAAAGCGCCAGCCCAACGAGGCTATTTGCCCGTTCATCGGCTTTATCTTTATATCTTCTACTTTTCTTAGTTTTCCGGTTATTCATGTGTAAACTTTTCTGGATTCTGGAAGTTGTAAGGATTCTGGAATGGTACACTCACTTAAATCAATATCTAAGCCTATATATTCAGGTAGTCTCAAGGATTCTGGAAGAATACATTTGTTTAAATAAAGAGATCCTCCGATATATTTAGGTAGTCGCAAGGATTCTGGAATAGTGCAACCGCTTAAATCAAGATATTGGCCTATATATTCAGGTAGCCGCAATGATTTCGGAAGAATACATCCACTTAAATTAAGATATCCACCTATATATTTTGGTAGGTGTAGGGATTCTGGAATGGTACATTCCCTTAAATCAAGAGAATTACCGATAGGCCTTGATAAAAGCTCTCCATTTATAAACTGAAGGATATCGTTTTCTAGCACCCAGCTCATATTATCCCAAATCACTAATAAAGCCTGGTCGATATTTACCGAATTTTCAAACCTTAAAAACTGATTTTTACAGGGTTTTTTATCAATGATTTTGGGTAATAAGGTTGATTTAAATTCTTGGAAATTAAATTTTTTACTCATAGCTTTTCTTTTATAGTATGGCCATTTGGATAGGGTGCACCATGAAATTTGATGTAAGAATGAATATCCGAAAGGTATCCTTCTCGAAAGGTTGAGCATCTTTCCATCATTGGTAGTTTATGCCATACCGTACCATTTCCTAAATATTTCTCAATGGATCCATTACTTAATTTTATGGTCATTATGTTGTTTTCATAGGAGGCCTCAATCACATACTTAGGTCTAAAGAGGTTACATAGGTTTTGAATTATTTTTTTCATGGCATTTCTCTTTTGGTGTGATAATCGGCTAGGTATGGGATCATAATGGGTAATTCCCTAATCACTTTTTCGGTTAATTTCGTGCTACGTCTAAGCGTTGGATTCTTTTCGTAATCCTTTATCCATCGGCGAAGCTGGCTCAGTGCCTTATTTTTTGTAAACCTTTCAGGTTCGAGTTTCCGGAACTCTTCCTTTTCTTTTAATAGGTTCTGAATTCCTCTAAAACCACTATAGTCCTGTTTTTTCGGGCGCTGCCTTAAGTCAAAATATTCTAGAGGAAGCTTTGCAAACCGTCGTACTGGATCACGATCAATAAATTTTTTGGTTTCCTTGACTGCTAAGAAAAGTGCTTCAATCTGCCGATCAATTTGACTTTCATTTTTACATGCAGAGAAATAATTTTCACTGATATAATCCTCAACCTTAACCTTATATCCTTCGTAAAGACGGTTTGGCCAAAGCATTTTTACCGCTGCCTGCAGGAAAAGCACAGTTTGAACAAAGGCATAATTCTTTAATCCTCCACATTCCTCAGCGCGGATGACCTTTTTTCCAGATAAAAATCGCGCCTTCAGCTCTCTTTTTATTTCTCCAGGGTCCGATATTTCGCTACACCTTTCGGGCGCTTTTTTCTTGGCGATTGATTCTTGAAAAGAAATGGAATCATTTTGTGAAGTATTGAACAAAATTCCTTCTGGTTTTATTGAGTTGTTGTCAAGAGATGAATTAAAGAACTCTATATGGTGTAATTTTGTCCTTAAGTGCTTCGGAAAGGCGCATTCTACCGTTTTTTCAGTGGGCTTTGCTTTTCCGGTATAATTGCCGTCAGTTAAGTCAAATATGAGTAGTAAATCGGGGTTTATCAACAGCTCGTATTCACGATTTCTACCATGAAATTCCTTAGCCACAAGAAACCCGCACTCAATTAGTCTTTTTAAGCCTCTCCATATGGTTTTGTTCGATCCAGCACCTGTATGATCCATAAGCTGTGGATTGCTTACCCATACGCTATATGGAAGGGTAGGATCTACCTGTTGCATTCCCTCAGCGGCTAAGTAACGGTTGTTCTTTTTCATTTGATAACAGGCAATCAGCGCCAATTCACTCATTAGGTTGAAGTGGCTAGGCTTTAGAAGCTGCATGTCCTCCTTTTCCTTGAACGGAGTGCCTTGGGCTTTAGCCAGGGCTCTTTTAACTCGAATTTTTGAATTGTAATGATCCCTGAATAGTTTAAGTACCTCTTTTTGCCTGGGGATATCGATATAGGGTAGCGCAATGATTTTTCCTTGCGGTAAATTTTGCGGGGAATTTCGCAGCTTAAAAAAATGATGCGGCGCTGTGCTTTGTGTTGGTGTTTTCATATATTTGTGCGGTACAAAAATTTATTTCCTGCCGTGGTAAGCAGGAAGGTTTTAATTGAAGTCCAGTTGGTAACTGGGCTTTTTTTATGGGTAATACTTTGTTGAAAAATCATAAGTTCGAATGTTGGTTGGGTATTAATTCTGGATAATTCGTAGTGAGCCATTTTCGATAATTTTCAATGACCGTCTTGCAGGTGTTTTGCAGTTCTTTATTGGGGGCTTTTAAGGCTAAAACGGCTAGGTTTCCAAGCTCTTTAATGGTCATTTCTTTAAAATAACCTTCACCTTGAGATTCCACGATTTTCCCTAAAGCCTTCAGGTGCTCGGAACGCCAATCGATCAGCTTTACATCTTTCTCAATACAATTATAGGAGCTGATAAGGGTAAGGCTCGAGAATGTAATCTCTATTTGTGATTTAAATTCCATGTTTAATTCATTTTAAAAATGAGCGCCCCGCTCCCTTCCAGCAGCGGGGCTAGTGCTCACCTTTCGGTTTCTTTTTGCTTCAACACAACAACACATTGTTCGGCCAACATGATTAACATGTCTGTTGAGCATATATATGATTGGCGGCATAGCTGACTGGTTATTTCCTGATCAAGCAGCTCCATTTCTGTAAGCCCCTTAGAGTCCCGGAGCTTGTATAGTTGAAGGTGCTTCATTTGTCTTTTGTGAAACTTCTTCAGCTTATTAGATAGTCTTTCAAACTCTCGTTGCGTTTCCTTTATATGATCAAAGGCAGCAGTTTTAGATGGTTTAAACTCTCCCATTTTTTAGGCGCTTAAGGGTTT
>CAXBKQ010000050.1:0-3742 GCA_963976435.1 uncultured Cryomorphaceae bacterium
GCTTGCTCCTGATTGCGAGCTGCAATTTTAATTTGTACCTGTGCCATTCTCTTCAGTTATTGGGGTTAAATTTTGGGTGATAAAGCTTCTTAACTTATTATTGAAATTCGGATTCTGCATTGCTTCCATCAGATTAAGGAGTGTTTCACAATCCTCCTCACTCATTATTTTGAGTTCCTCATATACTTCAGCTTTGCATCCGGTAAAATTGGGTCCGGTTAAAGAACCAGAGGGGTTCGGTTTTAGAGAACTGATAGCGGTTACAATTCCGGCTAGGGTATTTGGATTTTGAGCTACCTCAGAAATTTGTTTCACTAAGCCTTTTTTCTCCTGCTCATCGCGAAGTCTCTCTTCAGCATGCCTTAAAGTGTTTTCAAGCTTCCAAATCTTATCCTCGTAGTCTCTTTTTTCCTCCCTTTTTTCATCTTTAATTCGCTCGAGCTCGTCTTTAAGATTGTCCGATTTTTCAGCCTTAGATTTTAACTCAGTGATCTGGTAGGCCATTAACGGACGGTCGTCCTGATAGGGCATAGAGGAATTTCCAATGCTAGGGTTTCCTAAAAAACCTGGAGCGTGCCTAGGTGCTTTTATAGCCGCTCTGCAGACAAAAATCCAATCCCCATCAGTATGGGCCGTTTGGATTTTATCTGAATCGCTTAATCCAGTATTTCTTTTCACATCCTTCCAGGCGGATTCTTCCTTTCGGTACCTAGCCTTTGATCGTAAATACTTTTTCATTTCGTGCAGTTTTAATTAGCTTTTTTCCTTTTTTTGCGGATCTCTGGCCATTAGCAATAAAAGGGCGGAAATAGCGCCTATAATAGTTTCTACTAAACCACTAGCGTCGTTAATATTGATAACTCCTTTATAGAGCAGTATTCCTAAAACTAGTATTAGAATTATGGCTACTGAGGTTGTTCTCCATTCGGTTAAATTTTTCATCTGTTTTGTTTTTTTAGTTCAGATTCCAGTGCTAGGATTCTTTGCTCCTGGATCCTAAATCTCAAATTTGTATTCTCCATGTTTAAGTCAATAATATTTTGAATAGTCTGGCCCAGCTCCTTTCCATCTTCATCGGTGAACCTATTCGCCACACCATTTTCAACCGTTTTTTCAAGTTTTACTATCTGTCCTTTAAAACCTTCCATTTGAACTACCAGGACTTTGATTTGTCCAAGCAACTCTTGTTGTTCCATTTGTCGCTCCACGTCGCTTTGGTCCACACCTTTGTGTTGTTTCCAAAAGTTGAAAGACATCACTAATACCACAATGATCATCACCACAAAAACGGCGTTCGTCCGGTTGAAAATTCCGTAACTGATCGTTTTATTATCCATTATGGCGCATTGTAGATGGTGGATCTAATAGTCCAGGTTCCTGCAACTCTTTCTTGTAAAACAAAATCGTCTGAAACAAATCCAAGTCTATAGGATCCATTTGTTGTTGGATCTCCCCAGTAATGAAAGTCGCTCAATGCTACTTCCAGATCTCCACCTACATCAAGCTGGGAGGTTGGATCCGAAAGCCCAATACCTGTAAAGCCTTCTACAATTAACCCGTTAGAGGGGGGGGTGATTCCCACATAAGAATTACCAATGCCCATTTTTTTAACGGCTACATTGTGATTCGTGTTGACTAGTAATAAAAACGAACCAGCTGGTGTTTCTACTCTTAGAGCTTCGCCCGAAGAGACCTGAATCACCACTTCCCTGAAGTATTTTTTACCGCGAATTGTATCTTGTCCGGTTGTTCGAACCAAACCTGTGTCAGTGGAAACATAATTGTCCACAAAGCTATAAATCGCTTCCTTCGATAAATATCTGTTTCGGACACTTCCTACTTGCCTTTTAAAATAAAATAAACCAGATTGATCCCCAATTCCATTGGTGCTTCCTGAAGCATAATATTGCAATTCATTATTTTTTAAAACAAGTGGTTCTAAGTTGTTTATGGAGTCCTTTAGTAATGACCCTGCGTACATTCGCCGGGTTGACCAGGCATTTGTTCCGAAGGTTAAAAAATATCCATCATTTGGCCGCCATGATCGTAATGAAGTTCCAAAAGCAGATACCAATTCGGAATTTTCAGTAGATTCGGCAATATCACTCCTTGAATCATAAATCATAGTGTAATTGGGTTGCCCTGGAAATTGAAAAACACATGGGCCTGCAATAGTGTATCCTTCATCAGATCGTAATAAAACTTTCTCAAATGTTACATCTTGGCCAGCACCTAAAGAAGTGGCTAGGAAAATGAAAAATTGCGAATTTCCGCTAGGTAGTTTTTGCGCTCCATAACCAAAATAATAAAGAGTATCGCCGCTTCTAAAAACATCGGAAACGGCATTGTCTTCAATGCTGTCCGTAGTTGTTCCTAGTGCCGTTGCTAAGTCCTGAGCTGTAAAAATTGACCGTCTGTTTTGAAAAGATGGAAAACCATTTACTGGGCTACTTGCCGCGAACCAGCCTAAGGTGTTTGGCGCGCTTCCGGAAGTGGCACCTTTATAAAAAACAAATACACTATCCTGCTGCTGGCTATAGTCTCTAAATATTTCAAATTCTGCAATCCATGCTTGATTGCCGCCTGATATTGTGTCTAATATAGGAACGGTATCAATTGTCCAAGTATCACCTTTATTGGCTGAGTATGAATATAAACATCCTAATACACCTTCAGTTTTAGTTAATAGGCGCAAGGTATCCTGAACCATGATCACGTTGGGTACATAGTGTTGAGATGTTGAAAATGGGAGATCACTTATTTTGGTTATAGGATTGTTTGGGTTTTCGCGATAGGGCCAAAAATTTGGGACATAATTAATCCAGTCTGTAGATTTTCCATCGGTACTAATAATTGGGCCTCTTACTTGCAAACTGTCCTGTACGATCAAAGAAGGTACTGTTCGTTGTCGTTGGGCAAGAGCCTGAAGGCTAATAAGAAGCAGTAAAAAAATGGTTTTAATTTTCATTACATAAAAAATTTAATAGTTCGAATTCCGTCAATACCCGTATCTAGGCTTCCGGCGTTTTTGTCAATAACAGCGCCTGGGGCATTATTAGAAACAAAACCTTCATCAACGGCAATCCAGGTTCTATTTTTTAACCTAGGATCCTGGACCACTCCATCCGCATCAGTTGAGATTTCAACCTCTTTTAAAAAGGCGCTATTTATACCGGCGTTTCTGGATATCATTTAGCACACGTCTTTAGAAACTTCATTTATATCAACCTTCCCAGATTGAGCATCGAGAGTTCCTTGACTGATAATAACTTTAGTGGATATTACAATCAGTTTGTCAAGAAGGCCTGATTGAGACTGAAAGCTTACAGATAATTCTGTATTGTATTCCACCAATTCACTAATAGCTGGAAATGCAAAGCTTTCGCCAGGCTGAAGGTTAATCACATTGTTAATCTCACAAACCGACGTACCACGATTAGTTAGGCTAATAGCTGCGCCATTAAAGCCTACCGAACCGCTTTCGGTGATAGCGCTAATATTTAAGTTCGCTTTATGCATCTTTAGATCCGCAGCACTTTGATAATCTGAAAATGATCTGATAGCGCAATTCTGCAGATGCGGCAGCTCTCAATTTCGTACTGATTAAAACCTGATTTCCTTTTGCCTCAGCGCTAATGGTTTTATTTCGCTCACCCATGGGTGTAGCTGTAGTGAACTGCCAATCTATTTTGTTGGTCGGAAGGATATTAATATCCTCAGCTGAAAAGCTTACACCTACCTC
>CAXBKQ010000051.1:0-3237 GCA_963976435.1 uncultured Cryomorphaceae bacterium
GGTGACAAATCATGTGCAATGTTCTTTGGAGGAAAAAAAATTTCCGGATTTATTGCATCGAATCAAGTTAAGGGATGGAACGGTGAAAAATATTCAGCTATTGGCAGAAATTATAACGAATGACGCAGGTGATGTAATTGAGTTGGTGGGCACATGCCAGGATGTAACGGAACAGCGGATGGCGGAAATAAAATTTCGGGGTCTGTTGGAATCGGCTCCCGATGCCATGGTGATAGTCAATGAAGCTGGGAGCATTCATATGATCAACAAGCAGGCGGAAAAATTATTCGGGTACAGCGCCCAGGAACTAATAGGTGAATCCGTAGAAATTCTCATACCTGAAGCTTATAGCGCCAAACATCGTGGCCATAGGTCAGATTTCTTTGCCAACCCCAAAGCACGGCATATGGGGGAGGGAAAAGAATTATTCGCAATAAATAAAAAAGGAAAATCAATCCCTATTCAAATAAGTCTCAGCCCCCTTAAAACGGAAGAAGGGGTATTGGTATCGGCGGCCATAAGGGATATTACCTCCCAAAAAATAGCAGAGAAAAAAATATTGAAGGCCAAGGAAGAGTTAGAGGTCTTTGCTAAAAAATTGGTTGCCCAAAACACGAAACTGGCAGATTTTACCCAGATAACCTCACACAATTTAAGAGCTCCGGTGAGCAACCTGAATTCTCTTTTAGGGTTTTATAAACTTGTCCAAAGTGAGGAGGAGCGTGTGGATCTGTTCCAAAAATTGGAAAGCGTTGTCAATCATCTTACGTTAACACTCAATACTTTGGTAGAGGCTTTAAACATAAGGAAAGATAATAATGAGGATAAGCTGGAGAAAATTGAATTTCATTCGCTGATGGTTAAAACACAGGAAATACTTTCTGGCGAAATTATGAGAACTGGAGCCGTAATTAAAAGCGATTTTTCAAAACTACCCGATATTGCTTATAATAAAATTTATTTAGAAAGTATTTTTCTTAACTTGGTTGGAAATGCCCTAAAATACAGGAGTGCGGATAGAGTACCTGAAATATATGTATCATCTGGAATTGAAAATGGTAAAAAATTCTTGAAGGTTACTGATAATGGGCAAGGAATAAATTTAAAAAGGCATGGCCATAAATTGTTTGGTTTGAACAAGGTTTTTCATAGGCATCCCGATGCCAGGGGAATTGGTTTGTTCATGACCAAAACGCAAGTCGAAGCGCATGGCGGGTCTATTTCGGCTGAAAGTGAAGTAAATGTGGGTACCACCTTTAATATTAATTTTAATTAGATAGTAAATGAGTAGTTCTTTAAAAGTTTGTATTGTTGATGACGACGATATATATCAATTTACCATGGTCAAGACCATGAAATCACTTAATTTGACCGATAAGATTATGGTTTTTTCGGATGGTGAAGAGGCTTTGGATTTTATGTTGGATAATCTACATAATGATAAGGAGCTTCCGGATGTGATTTTTTTGGATATAGATATGCCTATCATGGACGGATTTCAATTCATGGAGGAATATGTAAAGATAAAGCCAAAACTGGGAAAGAAAATAACGATTTATATGGTCTCCTCATCGGTAGACCCTGTGGATATTGAGAGGGCAAAGAAAATAAGCGAAATCACCGATTATATTGTTAAGCCAATTACCCACGATCAGCTAAAGCATATTGTAGGAGAATTGAGACTTAATGAGTAGTTCTAAGTTGGCCTGTGGTGGCGTTTAAAGCACAAAGGAATCAAATATATATTGTAGTTCCTTTTCTGGCTCTATACAGAGACCGGAGTGGGTTTCGGAACTTTGTATAATAGTACTTCTAGAGGCTGTTAGCCACCTAAACCTGTCCGATAATTCCAATTCGCCAATGGTGCCTCCTTTTGGAGATCCAATGCAGATGTCTTCCCAAGCTTTTAAATAGTTATTCAAGGTATCGAAGTCGATTTCACAAGAAAAGGTGGCCAACTTTTTCTTGCAGATATGAAATTTTACCCTGAGAAATTTTTTCCTTTTTGAGAATAGTATAACGCCCACGTTAAAGAATTCTTCCCGCTCCACTTTGGGAACAATTCTAATAATGGCATATTCATATTTAACTCTATCTTGCATCTTCAGATTCTTTTACTAACAATTGAATCATAGAAAGTTTGGCATTTAAATATTCTATGTAGGCCGATCTCATTTCTTCTGGGGTCAAGGTATCCGATTCGCTCTGCAACCAGTCATCAGGTATTGTTGCTATAATTTCTTCAAACTTGTTGCTTTCGATCGATTGTTTTATTTCATGGGCGGCTTCAGCTAATCTAGTGGCCCTGGATAGAAGTACGTGGTCTTTTATAAGTGGAAAAGTTCTGCTAAGATGGTTTTTCCATGTATCCCAATTATGGTGAAAATAAAAACTTGCGCCATGGTCTATGACCCACAATTCCTTATTCCAATGTAATAGGTTGGTGTTTTTGGCAGTACGGTCTATATTGCTGATTAGGCTATCCAATAATACCACTTTTGAAGCAGTCATTTCATCAATTCTGGATACCAAGGGATCATAGGTAATGGCACTGGATAAAAAATGTAGCCCTAGATTTAGGCCTACGCTGAATTTTAGAAGGTCCTGAATTTCCTCATCCGGCTCTGTCTTGCTAAAGGAATCATCGAGGTTCATGAACACCATTTCAGGAACCTTTAGTCCTATGGCCCGGGCAAGTTCGCCACCGATAAGCTCTGCAATCAGCGCTTTTTTTCCTTGTCCGGCACCCCTAAACTTTAAAACGTAAAGGAATCCGTCATCGGCCTTTACAATTGCGGGAAGGGAGCCTCCCTCGCGCAAGGGCTTTATATATTGGACGACATCCACTGTCCTTATTTCAATTTTGCTCATATAGTAAAAGTTACTCACCAAGTGAGATTTAATTGCTCGTTCGCTTGCCCGTTCCGTTCGGTCTGGCTTCGAATTGTTATCGGAAGTTTTCTTCCGATGCCTCACGGGCCTGTTTTTTTTGGACAGACAGGTCTACCCTCAGGTAATTGACTTAAAAATAATTGCTGGAGCCTTTAAAGTATTCATTTTCAGCTAATGAATTTCAATTATTCGGAAGCTCCAGGATGGTGGTTTTTAATAAACAGCATCTTGCTTGTTGCGCATGCCAATTTACTATTACTACATAAGCCAGCGTTTAAATATTTTACGGATATCCAACCTCCCTTGAGGCAATGGTCGGTCTCCGCATTAGTGATTGCAGCGGCA
>CAXBKQ010000052.1:0-3179 GCA_963976435.1 uncultured Cryomorphaceae bacterium
TGAGCTTAAAATATTTACTGCAAAATTTAAATTGGAACTTCGGCTATATAATGCTGCTTTTTCTGGATTACCGAATATTTTCCAGGCATCCATTCCCCCATCAAATCCAGAACTGGCTGAAGAATTAAATCCTACCCAAGCATCATTTTCATTTTCACCAAGCTTGTTTTTTAAAAAAATATGAACCGCATCCGATTTATGCGATTTTTTGGCCGAGGTGGAATACGTTTTAAATCCTACTCCTGAACTTACATGACGACCTATAGAAATACTAGAACTAGACACATTTTCAACTTGAACAAAATAGGGCACAAATGGCTTTAGATAACGATCTCCTCCATTGGTGGTAAGTCCAGTTCCGCTGCCATTTTCTGTATAGGTGGAATAATCAACACCATTCCACACATAGGCTGTTTTTCGAACATTTTGGCTATTGTCGAAAGATTCTTTTAAATCAAAATATGAGGGGAATACATTGGGAGCAAAATTCCAACCCTCCGTTTCAGCTAGGCTTCCACTTCCTATGAAATTGGAGGAATGGCTCTGTCCATTGTTGTAAACAAGGCTTAGAGTGGATCCTAATCCAGATCCGTTATTTTTACCTGACACCCCTTTAATAGAAATCGTTCCGGCCTCACCTCCAAGTTTTAGAAATGTAGTATCATATCTGTGACCCGCGTAAAAAGCTGCCGGAATTTTTCCAATAATTGATGAAAATAAACCTAAATTAATATCCCAGCCTGAGGTTGGATTATATTGATATACAGAACAAAAATTTGCATCATTACTAAAATTGATATACCCTCCATTTTTTCCAAAATCTACCAAACTTACTCCTTCCAAGGGAGAATTAAGGTAAAAGTATCGCGCATTATCTGTGGTTCCTTGCAAATCCAACCAAGTTTCCATGGTGATACTGTCTAAAACTTCGTTTTCGCCATTTGAATAAACCAATTGACCAAAACTATTGGCCGTGGCGCCCAAGCTTAGTTTCTCATTGGTTTTTAATACGGCATTACTGTCCAATTCTAGCACACCGAAATATTCCAAGTCCTGGCTTCCAATAATTTCATGAATTCCTTCACCAGTAAACTTCAATAAACCTTCTCCAATTAAACTTCCATCTAAAACTAAATCGCCAGATAGGCTAAAAGCATCAAAATCGCTTTCACTTCTTTTTTCAAGATCCAATTCGGCACCAGTTTCGATAAACAAATTTTTTCCTGTTAAAGAAAAGGCTCCTTGGCCACTGGGTGGGAAATCTTCTCGGATATATACATTGGCACTGTCTGATGGGGAATTAGGAAACCAACTAGCACCAGAGCCTTGATTTTCATAGAAATAACCATATTCCATTTTCCAAAAATCATTGGATGCCCGATTTGTTCCAGAACGATTACCACCAAAAACATAGAATTCGTTATCATAGAAAAAGCCCAAAGAATTTCTCCTTGAAGGAATGCTATTGGAGTTAGAATATCCTAAAGAGGCAAAATTCCCGCTGCTATTTCCACTTTGACTTCCCCCAATAAATTCCCATTTTGAATTATCCCATCTCCATAAATCATTATTAAAACCAAAAGAAGCGGATCGTCCTCCAAATAGGTAAATCATTCCGGCACCATCAATAAAAAGGGGAAATTCTGATCTGGAGCCTGGGTTTATCAAACTAGGGTCTGCATTGGAATAAACTGTGCTTTGATTTAGTGTTGAATCTCCAGAAACCCAAGTCCAATTATTCGTTCCAATATTAAACTTCCAAATAGTATTGCTCGAACCTATTCTGATTGGACTGACTGTGAAATCCAACACAGCACCTCCGAAAAGCATTAAACATTCATTTCCCTCATCATACCAGCTTCCCCCGTAAGCAATAGGTGGTGGATTATTGCTTGTATTTTCTGCTAATTTCGTCCCATATTCCTCAGGATTATTTTTAAGAAGTGACCAGGTTAAACTATCCAAATCCATACGATATAGACTATTTAAATACGCCAAGCTGCCAACATCTCCACCCAAGAGGTAAACATATTTACCACCATCATACCAGGTAATCGCATTTTTTAGACCACCAGGGGAAGTAGGGCTTTGTGGATTATTTAATGATGAATTTCCAGAAACCAAAATCCAACCATCCTTCCATTTCCAAATGTCATTTGAATAACCATCCTCAAGACCTACTACACCTTGTCTTTGCACATGTCCTGAAAATAAAAACAAGTCGCCATTTTTATCAACCCATGTTGCCGACCCTACTCTAGCTGAAGGAATATTATTGGGATCTGCTTGTCCTAAAGTACCACTCCCTACGTCATTTACCGGGCCCTGTGCTCCTGCTAAATAGGTCCAATTAGTACCATCCCATTTCCAAAAATCATTGAAATAATCATCTCCATTGTCATCTAGTCCGCCAAATAAATAGAAATTCCCATCACTAACCCAGGTCATTCCATTTGACCTTGCTGGTGGTATATTGGTTGGATCAGCAACACCTTTGGTTCCATATACCCCAGCACTATTCGTGGTTGAAGGGCCGCCAATCCAAATATTCCTTAACTCTTGAGCCTGGCTGTAATTAATTAGAAATAGAAATCCTAGGAGGATTAAAAATGACCGTTGAAAACTAAATTTAAAGTTGTAGAAGCGACGAAAATTCATTGATTTGTAGATTAAAATGTAGGCCACGAATCTAATTTTTGAAGGCTTCATTTGGAGTAAATCAAATGCCAAACTTTGTAGTTCTAATTTTCAGGCTGTGTAAATCAAATTGTCAATTTTTTTGGGCTTATTTTAATCAAAAGCTATTTAAAGAAAAGCAGTCTGTTTCATGCTTTTCCATCCTTTATTTTTTTAGTTCATTATTTTTTGACTAAAAACTCCAGCCTGGCCTTCAAGCTGAATGATATACAAGCCCTTGGCTGCTAGTGGTGAAAGCTTAATTCTACTGCCAGAAAATTCCAGTTCTTCTACCAGTTTACCACTAGCATCGTATATTCGAATTTGGCTATTGTTTTGTTCTTCTCCAAAAACCAATTGGAATTGGCCATTTTCATCTTTATAGCTATAAAAACCGATTTCCCCCTCTTCTAAATCAATATGCTTGCGGCTGAAATGTAATCTGAAGCGTGGGCTTAGTGCTGTGCTATCGTAGGTGAAATTGTAATGAGGGCTATGGCTTA
>CAXBKQ010000053.1:0-2950 GCA_963976435.1 uncultured Cryomorphaceae bacterium
ATGAAAATGGCCAATTCCAATTGGTTTTTGGAGAAGAACAAAACAATAGCCAAATCCGAATATTCGATGCTAGTGGTAAACTGCTGGAAGAACTGGAATTTTCTGGCAGTAGAATTAAGTTATCACCACTAGCAGCCAAGGGCTTGTATGTCATTCAGGTAAAAGGAAAGACAAAGATTTACAGTCAAAAAATAATGAACTAAAAAAAATAAATGATGAAAAAGAATAAGATGAATAAAACAGCCAATATCAGCAAGCTTTGTTTCGCTCTTTTACTATTAATTGTGTTGGATGTGGATGCACAACCTCTAGGACCTTCAAACTCTCCTTCACCTTTTGGATTCATGGAAGCTCTTTTAATTGGAGGGGCAGCCATCGGAGCCAAGGCTTTGAGGAAGACAAATAAAAAGTCCGATCCTTCCATGCCTTAATCACCATTCCAAAGTCATTATTGACTTAAAAAAAAGAGAACTACTGGAGTTGAATTTGATTCTACTCCAGTAGTCTTTACAAAACTCGGAACTAAACCAATATTAATTAAATCAATATCACATGATTTTTCACAGCAACTTTCCAAATATGAAAGGGCCTTTTAAGGCTTTGTTAATCCTTCTGGGAATACTATTCATAACTTATCAAAGCCAAGCCCAAGAATTAAGAAATATATGGCTTGGTGGTCCCTCCACAAATAACGGGGCTGGAGTGTACGGAACCAAAGGGGTTGCCGACCCTGCCAATATTCCACCAGCAAGGTCAAATGGTATGAGCTGGGTTAGTGATGGGAATTTCTATTTATTTGGCGGACTTGATGACAATGGTGGAGATTATTTCAATGATTTTTGGAAATGGGACGGTACTAATTGGACCTATTTGGGGGGAGCTCAAGGCCCAGTAAATGATGCGGGGAGTGGTACTTTAGGACAAGCTGACCCTAATAATATTCCTTCAGCAAGAGATGGGTCTGCAACTTGGGTGGATAAAAATGGAAACCTCTATCTATTTTCTGGCCGAACAAAAAGAGATGTATCGGCAGGTGTACAGATTGGTTATTCCAACCAAACTTGGAAATGGAACGGCAGCAGTTGGATTTTGGTGAGTGGAGATGATTTATTAGGCACTTCATCAAGCTCAAATTTTCCTGGTTCTTCTAAAAATGCTACTGCTTGCTATGATGGTGGTAAATATGTATACCTATTTGGTGGAGATAATGGCAGTCTTACTTATTCGAGTAGTCTGTACAGGCTAGATTTAGACAGTTTAAGCTGGAGCCTTCTAAAGAATAATTCTGAGAAATTTGGGACTAAATTGGTGGAAAGTTCAACCAATAATCCTCCACCATTAGCCTATTCTGCAGCCTGGTACGATGAGAGGAATGATTGTTTAATGCTCAATGGAGGTTTTGTTTTGGAACTTTCTCAATCAGGTGTGCGGTATGGAACCAGTAATGCCATATGGAAATTAGATCTAAGTACGAATAATTGGACCTGGGTTTACGGAGATTCAACTCTTGATCAAAGTGTGGTTTATTCAAATGCCGACCCCAGTTTGATAAACCCCGGAGGAAGACATGAATCCACTGTGTTTAAAGATGGAGCTGGGATGGTTTACCTTTTTGGTGGACGGTCAGTAAATGCAGCCCTTTACCATGATTTATGGAGATGGGATAATACTAAATGGGAATATTTAGGAGGTAGCCAAAGTATAAATAGCAATGGAAATTTTGCTTCTTCTGGTTATTCTAGTTCCAATAGTATTCCTTCCAGATCATTGGCCATGAACTTTTTTTATAAGAACGAACTCTATGTTTTTGGTGGTAGACGTTTTGGAACAACCGAGGCATCCAATGATTTTTGGAAAATGGAATATGGTTATTTCTATGAAGACCAAGGCTCTGGTGCTAGTTGGTTTCCCAATTCCCCATCAGACAGTGCTAATGTATATATCCGAGAAGATTTTCCACCCAGTGCTCAAGGAGCCTTTTCTTTTACAGGAAAAAATTTGTTCATAGAATCTGGTTCCGAATTGGAGCTTGAAAAAAGAAGTGAAAGTGATTTTGATGCTTTTAGCCTTTCTGGCGATTTGGTATTGGATGGAAGTTTAATTGGAGAAGGTTTATTGAAGTTTACTGGTGAAGGAATTCATGAAATTATTGGTAGCCAAGATTTGGAATATTTCGGGGTTATTAGCTTGGACAGCAATGCTGTACTAAAGACCAATAATAAATTAACCTTAGGCGCCACGGCTAATAGCCTGGGTCAGCTGGTTTATTCAAATGGTGAAAACGAAGTTTTAGACAGTATCACTATGGAAACTTGGTTAGACTTGCAAGGTACCACCGATAATGCACGATATTTTTACCTTAATTCCCCCTTAGAAGGAGTGAGCTATGCTGATTTTGGGAATGGAGCCTATTTAAATTTTGATACAGATCCAAATTTATCTTCTGCATACGCTTATGATGTTAATATTGGTTGGTTTGCGATTCCAATTGCTTACGCTACAGTTCCATTAAAATATCCAGCGGCTTTTTATGCAGGGCAAAAAGGTGATACCACTTTTTTAAAACCAGGGGGTGAGGCTGGAACAATTTCAATAAAAGGTGTGTCCGGAAAAAATAGTGGATCTGGTTTTGGATCTACTCCAAGCCTTGTTTACAACAATGGACAGAGCAATCCTTCCAATTTTATCGGAAGTGGAAGCCTAACTGAAACCGAGGGTTGGAATTTAATTCCCAATGTATTCCCTTCCTATTTTGATTTAAAAGAATCTTTCGACAGTAGCCAACATGTTCGAAAAACAGCCTATGTGTGGAATGGTGTAGATTATTCATCCTATACTGAAAATGGTAGTGGAACTGGTCTCACCACCAATGGAGGAGATCGTTATCTAAAGCCTTTTGTGCCCTATTTTGTTCAAGTTGAAAATGTGTCTAGTTCTAGTATTTCTATAG
>CAXBKQ010000054.1:0-2739 GCA_963976435.1 uncultured Cryomorphaceae bacterium
AGTTGTTTTCAAAAGCATGTTTTGCGACATGTTAAAGAGAACTTCAATTTTTCGGAAGTCGCTAGGAAACGTAATATTCATGGTAAAATATATGTGAATTTTGTTATCGAAAAAGACGCTTCTCTTTCTAATGTGAAAGTGGTTTATTCAACTTTGGGATGGTTTAAATTTTCTAAAAAAAGTAGAAAAGCAAAAGCCGAAATGCGTGCGGAAGCGGTGCGTGTTGTAAAACTGTTAGAGTTTAATTCACCAGCCTATATAAATGGAAAGCCAGTTAGGTCCCGCTTCACTCTTCCAATTAACCTTAAGCTTGAGTAGAGTAATTCGATAATTAAATGGTTTTAACTCGTAACCCCTAAATACATTTTTTTTTACCTTTTTATTTCTTTTCAAAAAAATGAATTTCAATTTTTTTAAAGAACTTCTCTTTCACATTTAATAATTTACACCCTCAAATTGTCCATCTTTTGGCATCAAAATAGAGAGGCATTATTGCTTCAAACATTTCTTTGAATTTACTGTAATTTATAGTTTTTCGAACCAATCTTTTTATTTGGGTTCTCAAAGTTAGGTGACCTCTTTCAATATGATTGGTAATTCTTCTGCCTGATTTGTGGAGTTTGGCGCTTTCATCTCCAAATACTTGTTTAAAAGATTCTATATAGCCTGGCCAATAGTCAGTTCGAACAGTTTTAGGCGGCTCCCCCTTTTGGCCAAAAAACACCCAAGAACAATCCTAAAATAACCAATCGCTTATTGACACTGGTTCGGATACACAGTCTTCTTTTAACCAGCATCTTCGAAATTTTAATGCTAACCTTTTGGGCTTGGTATACTATCTTTCTTGACCAGGGTGGTTTTTTGACTTTGAACGAGAACTTTCCAAATCCAACATCTTGGAATCCCCCTCCCTAAGAATCTTTTCCCACTCCACGGTCAGGCTGTAGGTCCGACCTTTCTTAGATGGGTTTTTAATATTTATAAAATGGGAGTCTAGCCATTCGGCAAGGTTTCGGTAAACCGATCGGCTTGACATTCCCAGATGGTCTGCCATCTCCTGTAAACTCACTTCTTTTGATTTTTCAAATAAAGAAAGAAGTTGTCTTTGCAAGGGACGCAGCTCCCTCAGCTTTTCTGACTGATCCAACGCTGGTAGGTCTCTCCACTTTTCTACTTCATTTCTTACGTTTCCAAAGGATCGTGCCATCCCAGAGAGAAAATACTCAAGGAAAGGAGTTACGTTGGCCTCGGATCTTCCCATATAATAATTATGGCTTTCACCAATGTTCAAGGACTCATAATAAGCCATTAAGTTTTTAGCATAGTACTCTTCTAATGAGTAGATACCTTTTAGGCCATAGCCCATTCTATGAAGTAGTAAGGTGGTTAGAAGACGGGCTGTCCTGCCGTTACCGTCATAATATGGGTGTACAGTGGCAAATTGGTAGTGGGCTAGACCAGCTACAATTGGAGCTGGTAGCACCTGTTCTTTTACCTGATAGTTCAACCAGCTTGTCAGCCCTTTCATAAGTCTTGGTACATCCTTCGCCTCTGGGGGCATATAAACAATACCTCCTGACTTACTGTCCCGAATCACATTTTGTCCTTCTCTATAAGGTGTACCCCGCTTGGATCCTGTCAAAACCAAGGAATGAATTTCCTTGATTTGTTTCTCTGTGATGGGTTTAGCATTGTCAAACAGGGTTTCTATATATCCTAAAGCTTTGAAATAGTTTTGAACTTCTCGCTCATCACGCTCTTTTCCTGGAAATCCTCCCTTGCCTCCTTGAGATAACCTTTCAACCTCGGATACTTGAAGAGCATTTCCTTCGATTTGGGTGGAGTAATGGGTTGATAGTAACCTTGCCGTCTCACGTAGGGATGCCACCATACCGAAATTAATCGGCATAACATCTATAGCTTCTTTATGCCTTTCTATCTCCAAAAGGATCTTGGTAAGCTCTAGGCTAAGAGTAAAGTTAGGATTAAATTCCATAGGCCAAGTTTAGCACGAAACAAATTAAAACGCAAACAAAATGTAATTAAATGGTAAATAAATGGTGGTTAATTGTACAAGAAGTTGAGCAACTCCCTTATTTTCCTAAAAACTATTCAAGAACAATCCAAAGCAATCATTTGCTGTTGGAGACTGGCTAGGAAACACAAGCCCCTCTCAAACAGCACCTTCGAAATTTCGTAGTAGTCCTTTTAAAATAATCATCTTATCCTAAAAGCTCATTTTAGGGATAAGAAGATGTTGTTTTTCTTTTTTAACTCTCTGTTTTCTTGATTAAACAAGGATTTTGTTTGCTTGCTTTTGAGAGTTTGCACTTCATTTCCTATTGACACCCTATAATGCAACGATACTCACAGTTTGCCTTCAGGCGATGCTTCTTCGCTTTATTGAGCGCTGGCTTACATTTTTTAAGTTCTTGTCTGTTGTGAATCTCGTCTGGGGTGAAGATCCCATTTTCATAGTGTGGTCGGATTTCGTTATAATCTTGTACAAAAAAGTCCACTTCCTTTTCTATGACCTCTGATAGAATGTCTCGGTATTTGAAGTAGCTCTGCTTCATAATCTTGAAAGTGCCTTCTACAATACTATTTGAGAAATGGACTTCCTTTAAGGCTATCTTCATTCTGATATCTACATGGGCTCTTTGAATATATCCTTTGATCGTTTTGTTATTGTTCTCTGTTCCTCCATCTACAATTAAATCTACTGCTTGGTTTTGGAGG
>CAXBKQ010000055.1:0-2240 GCA_963976435.1 uncultured Cryomorphaceae bacterium
ACCTTCTTTTTGCTTCTTCCAATATGTTAAAGAACTTCTTTCTATCTTTTTCCCTCACAACGCATATATCGTTTTCGGGGGTGCAAATATAAAAAGGTTTTACTGCCTTGCAACCCCTTTTTAAGAAAAATTCAAATAAAAAATCAAGGTTCAAGCAAACCAATTGATTTACAATCGTTTAAACACCAAAAAAAATATAGGATTATTGATAATTTCGGGCTCTAGCTCCAAAATTATGGAGCTGATCTAATTAAAGAATCTCCAAGAAATTCCTACTCGGAAAATTCTATCAGGGAAGGGGTAATGATGACTGGCATAATAGGAATAAGAATTAAGTCCCTGAT
Source organism: uncultured Cryomorphaceae bacterium (assembly GCA_963976435.1). Classification (GTDB taxonomy): domain Bacteria; phylum Bacteroidota; class Bacteroidia; order Flavobacteriales; family Schleiferiaceae; genus CAKZNE01. The sequence goes on from CAXBKQ010000055.1 coordinate 345, forward strand.
TTACATGCTCAAACTTAAAAAAGACCACTGCAGAACTAATCTTAAAATTTGCAAATACATCCACAAATGGATAATTACCTATTTCTCCTTCATTCTTTACCGCAAAGTCGCCAATTGCAGGAATATAACTTGGGGAATTGTATTTACTAAAATACTTTAGCTCTCCACCAACCAAACATTTTAAAGCCTTCTTAAATAATGAAAATTCAAAATAAACAGAATTTCTAGTCAAAATTTTAGGAAGGGGCAATACATCTTCTCCTGCCTTATCCACAACCTGATACAAAAGCCTATTGTCGAAATGTAAAAAATCCCAAAATTTAAAATTCTGATATAATTCAAGTTTGACAAGATTGAGAAGGGCTCGGTGTTGCTTAGGATTAATTTGTTCATCATAATAGGTGAAATTCCCAATAGTGGTATTTGAAATTCGGAGACCATTTTCCTTATTCCAAAATAAATCTAGTCTAAGTTCATTACTATTTATCTTTCTAAGATCATTATTCCAAATAAAATTATCTGAATAATTTGCTTGGTAATAAAAATCCGGATACCTGGAATTAAGCTTATAACTAAGGGTGGCTTTAGCGGATTTAAAAACCCTAAGACTTCCTGAAGAACTAAAATCCAAACTCTCTCGTAAACTTCCGCTGAGGATATAATCCAAGTTTGAACGGATTTGAAAGCGGCCTATTCTCCCATACAGTTGACCAAAAATCCCTAAGGCGGTCCCATTGGTTAAATAGGAATCAGTGCCATAGGAGTAAATTAAATTTTTAGCTCCAAGCTTTAATTCAAAGTCATTCAACGACTCTAAAATTGTTTTTAGGTAAAGTGAATTAGTATAGGAGGTATAAAAAGAACTATCCAAATAACTGTCGGTTCCATTAAAGTAATTTGTATAATAACCAGAATTCACAAGTCCTCTATAGGTATCTGAACGTCGAGAGAAGGTAAAATCATGACCAATCCAAAGGCTATTGCTACTTTTTGTACTATCCAAAGAATCCTTTACGGATCTATTAAATTTAAATTCGTGATTAAAAAACAACTCTCTATTTCGCATACTTCGATTATCCAATTGCAAATTCACCAGCAATAGGCTTCGTATACTTTGTAAATTTTGTTCAAAAACAGAGTCGGCTGCTATACCTCCATTTTCTTCAACATGAAGATTTTGATTTATAAAATTGAAATAAGCCTTATATCGAGAGTTTGGAGATTTATAACTACTAGTGGCTAGGAAGCTTACTTGTTTAGAAAGATTATTGGTGTAAAATCCGAGATCATTAAGCCTTGCATAATCAATTAAAAAGTTCCAATCTTTAGTAATGTTTTGGCTATGATAGATTTGAAATTTTTGACCTACATCATAACCCATCCAATAATTTGCCTGGGTAAGTGGTGATTTTACATTGTAATATTTAATTTGATTCTGCTTTAGGAAGTAAGAATCGTAGGCTTTAAAATTATAGTATGTCCAAAGATTGCTAGATTGATTTAGGCTTAGAGGGTTTAGGGCGGTTCCCATAGAACCAATTGGGGAGAATTCAAATAAATCCGAATTGGCATTATTCCATTTATGATATTCTTTAAGATTATCAAATAGGGTATCGATAAAATGGTATTTATTTTCGTGAAGATAGGAGTATTGGTGGCTAAATCTAGGTTCGGAGCTTGTAATAATTTGGGGGTCTTTCTTTTGACCAAAAAGGCTATTTGACAAAATAGCTACTAGGAAAAATAAGAAACCTAAAGAATGGTTTTTAAACATAAGCTCACGGAGACAAAATCTAAGCCAAATTAATACATCTAGGCAAAAAACTTACAAGATATATTAAATAAAAAAAGCCTCAACTAAATTAGTTGAGGCTATTGAAGATTGGCGACGACATA
>CAXBKQ010000056.1:0-1809 GCA_963976435.1 uncultured Cryomorphaceae bacterium
AGAAGGTATAGGCAGCACAATAGTTTTTTTATCCGTTGATCCCATGTTGTTTTTTAAATCGATTCCACATTCTTTCCGTTGGGTCCGTGGAAATTTCCACAACCTCTTTGCTAGCTAGCGTTTCAAACATCTTAATCATGGGTTGCGCTCCACCGCCCTTATGAGTATTATCGAAAAACACCGCAATGGAAAAAGTGAAAGCTGGATTAAAAACGATTCTTTTCTCCATTGAATAAATAAGATCTTCACGGGTCATCTTCCCACTTCTAACCTTGTCGTCATCGCTTTTGAAGCTGTATATTTTTCGTTCCAATTTCGCCCCTTGGTATAGCGCGAGAGCAACAAGGCTATTCACCTTCATTTCTGCAGGGGTTTTATACCTTCGATTTTGCTTTTTATGGTTTCCATTCATGGTAAAATATTTTTTGAGTGATAGTCAGCTAAATAGGGGATCATGATGGGTAATTCCTTGATCACTTTTTCGGTTAATTTCGTGCTACGTCTAAGCGTTGGATTCTTTTCGTAATCCTTTATCCATCGGCGAAGCTGGCTCAGGGCCTTGTTTTTTGTAAACCTCTCAGGTTCGAGTTTCCGGAACTCTTCTTTTTCGGTTAGTAATTTTTGAATACCTGTAAACCCGCTGTAATCCTGTTTTTTCGGGCGCTGGCTTAGGTCAAAATATTCTAATGGAAGCTTTGCAAACCGCCGTTCTGGATCACGATCAATAAATTTTTTGGTTTCCTTAACTGCTAAGTATAGAGCTTCAATCTGCCCATCAATTTGAGTTTCATTCTTACAAGAAGAGAAGTAATTTTCACTGATATAGTCCTCAACCTTAACCTTATATCCTTCGTAAAGACGGTCTGGCCACAGCATTTTTACAGCTGCCTGCAGGAAAAGCACAGTTTGAACAAAGGCATAATTCTTTAATCCTCCACATTCCTCAGCGCGGATGACCTTTTTTCCAGATAAAAATCGCGCCTTCAGCTCTCTTTTTATTTCTCCAGGGTCCGATATTTCGCTACACCTTTCGGGCGCTTTTTTCTTGGCGATTGATTCTTGAAAAGAAATGGAATCATTTTGTGAAGTATTGAACAAAATTCCTTCTGGTTTTATTGAATTGTTACCTATAGCTCTTTTAAAAGGATCTATATGGTGTAATTTTGTCCTTAAGTGCTTCGGGAAGGCGCATTCTACCGTTTTTTCGCTGGGCTTGGCAATTCCGGTATAATTGCCGTCGGTTAGGTCGAAAATGAGCAATAGATCGGGGTTTATCAACAGCTCAAATTCGTGGTTTGTGCCATGGAATTTCTTTTCCGTTATAAATCCACACTCCTTTAATCTTTGTAGACCCCGCCAAATCGTTTTATTGCTTCCGGCGCCCGTATAATCCATAAGCTGAGGAGTGCTTGCCCAAACGCTGTAAGGTTTCGTGGGATCTACTCTCTGCATTCCCTCAGCTGAGAGATATTGATTGTTTTGCTTCATCTGGTAACCAGCGATTAGTGCGATTTCGCTCATTAGGTTGTAATGACTTGGCTTTAGAAGCTGCATATCCTCCTTTTCCTTGTATGGGGCGCCTTGGGCTTTAGCCAGGGCTCTTTTTACTCGAATTTTTGAATTGTAATGATCCCTGAATAGTTTAAGCACTTCTTTTTGCCTGGGGATATCGATATAGGGTAGCGCAATGATTTTTCCTTGCGGGGAATTTTGCAGGGAATTTTGCAGCTTAAAAAAATGATGTTGCGCTATGTTTTGTGTTGGTGTTTTCATATATTTGTGCGGTACAAAAATTTATTTCCTGCCGTG
>CAXBKQ010000057.1:0-1755 GCA_963976435.1 uncultured Cryomorphaceae bacterium
TGATCGCTAACCGCTGAAAGCTCTTCTTTCGTCTCCTCAATCAATTCCACACTCAACTCCGAAAAATTATTCACAAAATTCAGCGGATTCTTGATCTCGTGGGCGATGCCGGCGGTGAGCTGGCCAAGGGAAGCCAGTTTTTCTTGTTGGATGAGTTGATCCTGTGCGGATTTTAAATCTTCTATTGACTGATTCAATGAGGCAGTACGTTCTTGCACCTGTTTTTCCAGGGTTTCATTTTGTGATGATAAAATGGATTCTTTTTCTTTTGAGAGTTTTTGTACTCGCTCTAGATTAAGCCTTAACTCTTGGCTGCGTTTACCAAAGGCATAACCCAAATATATAGCTAGAACTAACGGGTTAAGCATAAAGGCAAAAGGAATAAACTCCCTTATATAAAACTGTAGTAAACCAATGTCATTCAATACAATTAAAGCCCAGTATAAAAGACCAATAAAACTAGAACTGATAAATAGGATGCCGGCTACTCTATTTTTATTCCAGGATTGTACAGCTATTCTTATAATGGCAACATATAAAATAAGTGCCCAAGTGGGAGCTACAGTGTTGGGGTTATATAAAAAGAAACCAGCTATGGCAATGAGGCCTAAAAAACTTACCGTGTTATAAACAACGTCTATATTTTGTTCCAAAATACGGTACAAACAATACAATAAAATAATACTAGAAAGTACAATAGAGGTATCATAGCTGAAGGTAATCCAAAATTCAATTCCAGAACGACCGATTGACCAGATTACACCAACAAGGAATAAAATTAAAAACAGAATAGATGCAGCAAAGTATCCATTGATTTTTTCATTCGGGAAAAAGAGAAAAAAGGATAAGAAAATAATAAACATCAGAATGGCAAGGCCTAAAGCGATGTGATAGTTATTTTCAAATTGTCGATTAAAAGCGATTCGATTGTTTTTTATAAGATCTGTGGAGTTGGCATTGCTAAGGGAGGAGGTCGAAATTCTGATGACACCATTGGTATTAGCATATATTGGGAATTTATATTGTGCATTCACGTAGCGTACGGCTAACACCTGTTCCTTTCCTTTTTCTAGTGGTAATTGAAGTACTTGGCTATAGGGATTATTGTAGATGACTTCATCTATGCCTGAACTCACTTTACCTAATTGGTGAATCAATTTTCCGTCCAAATAAATTTCAGAAGCACCTTCCTGGTGTATATTTAAAACTATAGCCTTACTTAAGCTACTATCTGCTTTAATGCGCTTTCTAAACCAGACAATCTCACCGCGGTTGGCTATAGCCTTTTCACCATCGGGCATATTTAAATTATATGCTGAGAATTCTTCCCATGAGGAATCATCAAAATCAGGATTGGCCCAAGCCATATTATCCCCTTTTTGGTAACGCCAGTTCTCAGATAAATTCGACCACCGATCAGCCAACGTACTGTCAGAGATAACAAAAACTTTTTGAGACTGACCCAAAAGTGTTAATGGCAGCAGGAAACTTATGATGTAGAGAATTTTCTTCATTTAATAGATATATTTAATAGTAAGATACTGCCACCATACGCCTTTACAATATCGTAAATAGTCTGAATCATGCGCCAAAGGCATTCCTCGGGAGATTGCATAGATGTAAGGATTTCACGGATGGAACCTGTCCCATAGGGACAGGTTCTATTTTCGATTTCCATGTTATTCATCTGTGTCATCCTATAATCCTTTAAATCCGTGATTCAGAATTTGGAAGCGAAATAACAAGCACGCTGCC
>CAXBKQ010000058.1:0-1680 GCA_963976435.1 uncultured Cryomorphaceae bacterium
GATTATTCTTTCCCAATAATATAATCTGCAAAATAGTTCTGGGAATCTGTTATCCTGCCCACAATTTTAAGTCCCGTATTTAAACAGATATTTTGAATGGTAGCGTCGTCGTATTTTCTTGAAATTTCGGTGTGGATCTGTTCTTCTTTTCTGAAAGCGACTTTCATGTCCAAGCTTTTAATCTCTACCTCTTGATTGACAATACTTTTGATAGCGCTTTTGGCTACTCCTTCCTCTTCGTCATACATAGGCGTGTGTTCAAACAAATCGGTGTTAAAATCTGCATCAAGTTCGCTGTTTATTCTACTCAATAAATTAAGGTTAAACTCGCTGGTTACCCCCTGACTATCGTTGTAGGCAGGGAGTACAATGTCCTTGCTTTTCTTTAAATCCACGCCAAGTATAAGTTTATCACCTTTGGATAAGTTCTCACTAAGATGGGTCAAAAAGGAATTGGCCTCCACATTCTCCATATTTCCAATATTGGAACCTAGGAACAGTACAACTTTGGGAAGGGGAGAGGGTTTTAAATCATGTAGGATATGAAAATAATCCCCTAGTTTGGGACAGATTTTTTTATTAGGGAATTGTTGCTTAATATTTTCTTCGATTTGATTTAGGGCTTTTGCAGAAATATCAATCGGGCTGTACTGGTATTGAAAACAGAGGGTGTCCAGCGCTTTTAGTAATTCCATGGTCTTATACCCATCACCAGCACCAAGCTCTATCAGGTCGAAGCTTTTTTGATTTGTTATACCTAGGAGATTAATGATTTCAGAAGCTTTATTTTCAAAAATTTCAAACTCTGCATTGGTCAAATAATACTCCGGCAATTTCATGATCTTAGAAAAGAGCGCAGAACCCTTTTCGTCATAAAAATACTTAGAGGAGAGGCTTTTCGGGCTTTTGCTGAGCCCTTCTTTAACATCGATGGCGAATTGCTTGTTCATTTTGCTAATCGTATTCCGGTAAATTGCCATTGGGCATTTGGGTGAAAAAAATTGCGATAAGTTGGTCGGCTATGCTTTGGTGAAGTGGCTATTGAGGCTCCACGGAGCACCATTTGATTAATCATAAATTTGCCATTGTATTCCCCTATTGCACCAGGGGCTTTTTTAAAACCGGGATAAGGCAGATAAGCACTGTTGGTCCATTCCCACCGCTGCCCCCAATTAAGTTGGCTCGAAGCTATTTCCCACTCAAATTCTGTAGGCAAACGCATGCCTTTCCATTCAGCAAAAGCCATGGCTTCATAAAAACTGATATGTTTTAAAATGTCATTTTCCTTTATTTTCTGAAACCCTTTTAAGGTATAATGCATCCATTGCCCATCTAGCTGATGCCAATACAAAGGCTTAGAAACTTGGTTTTGTTTTAACCACGACCAACCTTCATCCAACCACAGGTTAAAATCTTTATAGCCGCCAGCTTCAATAAACTCAATGTACTCCCCATTGGTCACCAAGCCTTTTTGAATTTCAAAATCGTGCAAATACACTTTGTGGACTCCCAATTCATTATCAAAGCAAAAACCATCTCCCTGATAGCCAATGGTGTAAACCCCTTCTGATATTTTTACATGTCCTGACTCCCTGTTACTTTCTTGATCCAGTAAGCTGGTTTCCACATCATAAGCAGGAAATAGCGGATTTTGGCCAAACATATATTTGATATCGCTCA